>JBKPCO010000039.1:0-19452 GCA_046727415.1 Candidatus Methylomirabilota bacterium | reverse complement strand
CGAGACGACCACGCGGCACGCGTCCGCGGCCCCGCGGCGGCTGGGCTCCATCCGGGCGCGCGGCGTCCGTCGGCGCTCTTCGGGAACGGGTCGCTTCGACCCCGACCGCGCCCGCCGCCGCCGCGAGTCTCCCCTTGCCGGCCTCCGGGGACGCCATCAGGATGACCCCCTCTGCGCGCTGCGCCGCGAGCGCGGCCAGGGCCGGGTCGCGGAGGCCCGAGACGTCGTTGATGATTCGGGCGCCGGCATTGAACGCGGCTCGGGCTGGGCCTGGGTGGCTTGTGTCGACGGAGATCGGGACCGGAAGCTTTGGCGCCAGGGCTTCGACCGCTTCCGCGAGCCTCCTGCGCTCCTCGTCATCGGTGATCTCGGTGTTCAGATAGGGGGCGGTCGATCGGGCGCCGATATCGATGAGGATGGCGCCGGCTTCTACCATGGCGAGGGCGGTGCTCAGCAGATCGTCGGCGGCGGTGTGGACGGAGCCGGGGTAGAAGGACTCGGGGCTGACGTTCAGAACGCCCATGACGCCGACGGGGAGGCCGCTTCCGAAGGACACACCGGCGAGGACGGCTCGACGGGTCACGCCAAGCCGAGAGCCGCTACGCGGGCGACGCGGCTTCCTGGAAGGGGCGGGCGCGGAGAATGCGGGCGATCTCCTCACCGTCGAGGGTCTCGCGCTCGAGCAGGGCGCGCGCCAGTGCGTGGAGCTTCTCGATGTTGTCCTGGAGGATCTGCTTGGCGCGGCTCGCGGCGTCCATCACGATCCGTTTGATCTCGCCGTCGATCAACAGGGCCGTCTCCTCGCTGTAGTCCTTCTGTCGGGCCACCTCGCGGCCGAGGAAGATGTGCTCTTCGTTCTTGCCGAAGGTGAGCGGCCCGAGCTTGTCGGACATGCCCCACTCGCAGATCATCTTGCGCGCCATCTCGGTGGCCTTCTCCAGATCGTCGCCGGCACCGGTCGTCTGCTGGTTCAGCACGATCTCCTCGGCGGCCCGGCCGCCCAGGAGGATCGTGATGCGGTTGACCAGGTAGTCCTTCGAGTAGTTGTACTTGTCGTCGACCGGCAGCTGCTGCGTCAGGCCGAGGGCGCGGCCGCGCGGGATGATCGTGACCTTGTGCACCGGGTCGGTCCCCGGCAGCACGTCGGCCACGAGCGTGTGCCCCGCCTCGTGATAGGCGATCGTCCGCTTCTCGGCGTCGCTGATGATCATCGAGCGCCGCTCGACACCCATCAGGACCTTGTCCTTGGCGCTCTCGAAGTCGGACATCTCGACGAGCTTCTTGTTCTGGCGCGCCGCCAGCAAGGCCGCCTCGTTCACGAGGTTCGCCAGATCCGCGCCCGAGAAGCCCGGCGTTCCCCGCGCGAGCACTTTCAGCTCGACGTTGGGCGCCAGCGGAATCCGTCGCGCGTGCACCCGCAGAATCTCCTCGCGACCCTTCACGTCGGGCCGAGGCACGACCACCTGGCGATCGAAGCGCCCTGGCCGCAGCAGCGCGGGATCGAGCACGTCGGGCCGGTTGGTGGCGGCGATCAGGATGACGCCCTCGTTGGTCTCGAAGCCGTCCATCTCGACCAGGAGCTGGTTGAGGGTCTGCTCCCGCTCGTCGTGGCCGCCGCCGAGTCCGGCCCCGCGGTGGCGGCCGACGGCGTCGATCTCGTCCATGAAGATGATGCACGGCGCGTGCTTCTTCCCCTGCTCGAACAGGTCGCGGACGCGCGAGGCGCCCACGCCCACGAACATCTCGACGAAGTCGGAGCCCGAGATGGAGAAGAACGGCACGTTGGCCTCGCCCGCGATGGCCTTGGCCAGGAGCGTCTTGCCGGTGCCGGGCGGTCCGACGAGAAGGACGCCCTTCGGGATCTTGCCGCCGAGCTTCTGGAACTTCTGCGGGTCCTTGAGGAAGTCGATGATCTCCCGCAGCTCTTCCTTGGCCTCGTCGACGCCCGCGACGTCCTGGAAGGTGACCTTGTTTTGCTTCTCGGAAATGAGCCGGGCTCGCGCCTTGCCGAAGCTCAGCGCCTTGGCGCCGCCCCCCTGCATCTGACGCATGAAGAAGACCCAGACACCGATGAAGAGCAGCATGGGCACCCATTGCAGGAAGATCGCGTACCAGGGGTTGGTGTCCGGCGGCTTCACGGCGATGCGGACGCCGCGGTCCTTCAGGGTCTTGACGAAGTCCGGGTAGTCCACGATGTACGTCCGCTGCGTCTGCGCCGAGTCCTTCAGCGTGTAGGAGACGAGGTTGCCGCGGATGACGACTGACTCGACCCGGCCCTGGTCGAGGGCCTTGAGGAATTCGGAGAAGTTGGGCTGCTCTTGCCCGCCCTGCTGCGCACCCTGGAAAACAGTGAATAGGAGGATGACGATCAGACCGATCACCATCCAAAGGGCGAGGTTCTTGTAGACCTGGTTCATGCCCGCCCGGCCATTATACACCGAGCCGAAACGACGGTGCGGCGCGTCAGACGCCGTCGAGCACGGCGACGTGGGGCAAGTTGCGGTACAACCCGTCGTAGTCCAGGCCGTAGCCCACGACGAACACGTTGGGAATCGTGAATCCGATGTAGTCGATCCGGACGTCCACCTGCCGACGACCGCCCTTGTCCAGGAGCACGCATGTGCGCACGCTGCGCGGCCGGCGGGCCTCGAACGTCCGCTTCAGCGCGGTGAGCGTCAGGCCCGTGTCGACGATGTCGTCGACGATGAGAACGTCGCGATC
The DNA here is from genome assembly GCA_046727415.1 of Candidatus Methylomirabilota bacterium. GTDB lineage: Bacteria > Methylomirabilota > Methylomirabilia > Rokubacteriales > CSP1-6 > AR31. Next base: position 16,731 of record JBKPCO010000039.1, on the reverse strand, counting down.
CGCGATGTCGACCGTGAGCTCGACGGCGAGGCGCACCGTGCCCGAGGAGGTCGTGCCCGCGCCGTAGCTTGCGGCGCGCACGAAGTCGAGGGTGACGTCGATCGGGAGCCGGCGCATGAGATCGGCGACGAACGGGACCGCGCCCTGAAGGACACCGACCAGCACCGGAGTAGTCCGGGCGTAGTCGCCGGCGATCGTGCGGCCCAGCTCGCTTATGCGCGCCGCGAGCTCGCCTTCAGCGACGAGCACTCGGCCCGGCTGCGGAAGGCCCATCTCACCGTGACGTCACGAACGCCGGGAGCGACCGCTCACCGACAATTCGGTCGGCCACCTGCTGCGCGGTTTCCCGCGCCGGGAAGGCGCCGACGCGCACGCGATAGCGGGCGCTGCCGGGCGTGTCCACCTGGACGACGTACGCCTCATAGCCCGCGGCGGTGAGCTTTGCCCGCAGGGCGTCGGCAGGCTCCTTGGCCTTGTACGCGGCGACCTGGACGGTGAACGTCGTCTGGCCCGGCGCGGGCTTAGCCGGGGCCGCCGGCGCCGCCGGCACTGCTGCCGCGACGGCGTCGGCCTTCGGCGTGGCTTCCTGCTTGTCGCTCTTCTCGACCCGCGGAGCCTCGGCGCGCGGCGTGTCGGCGCGGAGCGTGTCGGCGCGCGGCGTCTCCAGACGCGGTGGCTCCACGCGGGGGGGCCTGGACTTCGCCGGCGGCGGCGGCGACGACAGCGGCGCGGTCAGCTCCTGATAGAAGGTCAGGGCCGGGGCTGACTCGGTCGGACGCGACGGCTCCTTCGCGCCCTTGGCGACGACCGTGATCGGCGTCGACGAGCGAGGCCAGGAGCGCCCGGTCACGACGCCGAGCGAGAACGTGAGGCCGAGAACGCCGAGGCAGCCGACCAGAAAGAGGGCGGTAGCGATGCGGCCGCCCCCGCGCCGCGAGCGCGCCCGCGCCACTACATGCTCTCCGGGGCGCCCACGCCCAGGAGCTCGAGACCGTTCCGGACGACCGTGTCGACCGCGGCGCAGAGGGCCATCCGCGCCTGCATGAGGCGGGCGTCGTCCTGGATGACCCGATGGTTCCGGTACCAGCCGTGAAACGCGGCCGCCAGCTCCTGCAGCCAGTAGGCGACCCGGTGCGGCTCGAGCGCGCGCGCCGAGCCGGTGACGATCTCGGGAAACTGCAGGAGCAGCTTGATGAGCGCCAGCTCCGCCGGCTCGACGAGGGGGCTCGTGTCGACGTCGGCCGGGGGCGCGACCGCGATTCCTTGCTCCGCCGCCTGACGGAAGATCGAGCGAATCCGCGCGTGGGCGTACTGCACGTAGTAGACGGGATTCTCGTTCGACTGCCGCGTCGCCACCGCCAGGTCGAACTCGAGCGGGCTGTCGTGCCGGCGCGTGAGGAATGTGAAGCGGGCGGCGTCGCGGCCGACCTCCTCGAGCAACTCCTCCATCAACACGAACTCGCCGCGTCGTTTGGACATGCGCACGGGCTGTCCGTCGCGCAGCAGGGTGACCAGCTGCACGATCATGACCTCGAAGGCTTCCGGCGGATGACCGAGCGCCTGCATCGCCGCGCGCATGCGCGCCACGTAGCCGTGGTGGTCGGGGCCCAGCAGGTTGATCAGCCGGTCGGCGTGCGCGAACTTCACGTAGTGGTGATAGGCGACGTCGACGGCGAAGTATGTGGGCTCACCGCTCGAGCGCCGGAGCACCCGATCCTTGTCGTCGCCCGCCTCCTCGCTCGCGGACGAGCGGAACCAGAGCGCGCCGTCCCGCTCGTAGCTGAGACTGCGCGACGCCAGCTCGGCGAGCATCCGTTCGGGCAGTCCCTTGGCGCGGACGTCGTGGTATTCCGACGACCACACGTCGAACTCCACGCCGTAGTCCCGCAGGATCTTCCGCTGTCCCTCGACCATCCGGCGGACCGCGTAGCGGCCGAAGTGCTCGAGGCGCTCGCGCTCGGACACCCCCTCCATGAGCCGGCCGCCCTCGGCGCGGTAGGTCTTCGCGAGATCGACGAGGTACTCGCCTGGATAGCCGTTCTCGGGAAGCGCCGCCGGCAGGCCGAACTCCTCCTCCACGCGCGCCTCGAACGAGCGCGCCAGCGCATCGAACTGATTGCCGGCGTCGTTGATGTAGAACTCCGTCGTCACCGACGCGCCCTGACTCCGGAGCAAACGCGCGAGGGCGTCGCCGACGGCCGCGGCGCGCGCGTTGACGATGACGAGCGGCCCGGTGGGATTCGCGGACACGAACTCGAGGCGGATGCGCCGTCCGGTCTGGCTCTCCCCGCGTCCGTACGCGGCGCCCGTGCCGAGAATTTCCGTAAGCGCGCCCGCGCACCACGCCGGCGCCAGGAACACGTTGAGGAATCCCGGCCCTGCGACCTCGATGCGCTCGACCTCGAGCATCGGCGGGAAATGCTTGACGACGAGATCGGCGATCTGGCGGGGCGCGCGCTTCGCGGTGCGCGCCAGCACCATCGGCGCATTCGTCGCGTAGTCGCCGTGCTCCGCCTGGCGCGGCACTTCCCACACGCACGTGTCGGGCTCGGGCAAGCCCGCCTTCGCGAGCGCGGTCCGCACGCCCGCGGTCAAACGATCGGTGAGCCGCATTCCGGTAACAGGGTACCTGCCCGGCAGGGCGTCGTGACGAAGAAAAAGCGGCCAACGATGCGTGTTCGCGGGCCGGCGCGCATCTTCGTCACGCGACGACGAGTCGCGCGCGATGCGCAGCGGGGTAGCGCCGACATCGACGCGAGCAGCGCCACCGTTCGCGAGGCGAGCCGAGACACGATTCGCCGATGCGCGTGGGTCATGGTGAAGACTCCGCACACGCGAGGCGGTCCGCGGCGCGCTGCGAACGCACCGTCCGCGCCCGACTGCGCAGGCGCTGGCCGCGAGACCGTGCGCGCGAGAGACTCGAGTCCAACGCCTCCTTCCGCTTTCGGCGAGCGCACGGGCGACCGCGGGGGGCAGCAGGAGCAACAGTGGGTCAGCGTCGCACCTGATTCCAGCACTCGAGCCCTGCGTGAGTTCGCGCGCTCTAAGATGCTGCCGGATCGACACAATCCGACGTTGATCCATCGGCGTTCAGGCCGGCCTGGTCGCCGCTGGAGTGCGCGGGCTTGGCAAGGCCGTCGCGCCGTGATACTTCGAGTCGCCATGCTGAACGCCATGCGGTGCGCCCTCTCGCACTATCGCGAGCTGATCCTGGCCGGCACCTTCGCGGTCATGGCCACCTGGGAGGTGCTCGAGATCGTTCTACTCGAGCCGGCCTACCGCGCGTCGATGCCGCGCACCTTCGTGATCCACTCGCTCCAGGTGCTCCTGATCGTGACCGCCACTGGCATCGCGCTCCGGGCCTGGCGAGAGAAGACCGAGCGCCAGCGCGCCCTCGCCATGCTCGTCGAGCAGGTCATCGCTGCCCAGGACGACGAGCGGAGGCGCGTCGCCTACGACGTTCACGACGGCGTGGCTCAGCTCATCGTCAGCGCCAAGCAGCATCTGGACACCGCCGCCGATCTCTGGACGCGCGACCCGCGGCGCGCCGCGAGCGAGACCGCCATCACCGCGGATCGGCTCGGGAGAGCCATCGCCGAGACCCGCCGGATCCTGGCCGCGCTCCGGCCGCTGGCGGTCGATGCCGGCGGCCTCGCGAACGCTGTGCGCCAGAGCCTCGACGAGATCGCGCGCGATACCGGCTGGTCGGTCGATCTCGTCGAGAACCTCGGCGCCGCGCGCCTGCCGCCGGCGGTCGAGACAGCAGCGTTCAGGATTCTCCAGGAGGCGCTGTCGAACGCGCGCAAGCACGCCGGCACCACCCGGATCGAAGTCGTTTTGTCGAGGGACACCGACCGCGTCCATCTCGACGTGCGTGACTACGGCGTGGGCCTCGCGGCCGCAGGCGGCGCGCGAGGTCTGGGCCTGCCCAGCATGCGCGAGCGCGCCCGCCTGCTCGGCGGCTCGTGCGTCGTCGAGGCGGCGGTCGGCGGCGGCACGCACGTTCACGCCCAGCTCCCCTTGCGCTATGGACTCGTCGCTCCCGCATCCTGATCCGGCGCGCGTCCTGATCGTCGACGACCATCCGATGGTCCGCGAAGGACTGCGCGGCATGCTCGACGCGGCCGGGGTCGAGGTGGTCGGCGAGGCCGGCACCGGCGAGGACGCACTGCGCGCCGCCGCAGCGCACTCTCCCGACGTCATCCTGCTCGACCTCGAGCTGCCGGATCTCGACGGGCTCACCGTACTCCGCCGGCTCAAGGCGATCGAAAAGCGCGCCGCGGTGCTCGTCGTGACCATGCATGACGATCCGGCGCTGGTGCGGCAGGCGGTCGAGAATGGAGCGTCCGGCTACGTGCTCAAGGGCATCGGCCGCCGCGAGCTCCTGGCCTCGCTCGAGGCGGTGCGGCACGGCGAGTCGGTGCTGGACCCCTCGCTCCTGCGGGCTACGCTCGCCGACGGCGCGGGCGAGCCGAGACCTGCGAGCCGAGACGAGCGCGACAACCCCCTGAGCTCGGTCGAGCAGGAAATGCTGCGGCTGGTCGCGCAGGGCCTGACGAACCGGGAGATCGGTGCCCGGCTCCGCTGGAGCGTCGGGACCGTGAAGAAGTATCTCCAGCGCGCCCTCGAGAAGCTCGGCGCCTCCGATCGGACGCACGCAGCGGTCGAGGCCATCAGGCGCGGACTCCTGTCCTGACCGGGTCGGCAGCCCTCTAGCGTGCCGGCCCGAGAACCGTCGAGCCCACCACGAACACCGCGACGGCGAGCGCGACGCTCACCACAGAGGCCATGGCGACGACCCGGATGGCGCGCTCGACGTCGGCAGCGAGCGGCATCGCTCCAGCCCCGAGCCGGTGAGCGCCTGGCTTCTCGAGAGCCACGCCCAGCGCCCCCGCCATCGCGGCCATGGGCCACCCTGAATTCGGGCTCCGGGTGCGACGGCGGTCGCGTCGAAGGACGGCCAGCGCCCCGCCGCCGCTCTCTCCTGCGAGGACGGCGCCAGCGACGAGGCTCAGCCCGGCGACGCGCGCCGGGATCAGATTCAGCAGGTCGTCCAGCCGCGCCGGGATCTTGCCGAAGTACTCGAGCGGTCCGCGACGGAACCCGAGCATCGAGTCGGCAGTGTTGATCACACGATAGACCGCCGCCCCCACGAGACCTCCGGCGAGGAAGAAGCACACCGGCGCGACGAGCGAGTCGGTCAGGTTCTCCGCGACCGACTCGATGGTCGCTGAGGCGACCTGGCTTTCGTCGAGCTCGGCGGTCGGCCGGCTCACCAGGTGATACCCGACGGCCCGGCGGGCGGCTGAAAGATTGCCGCGGTCCAGGTCACGTGCGACCGAGCGCGCTGCGCCAATCAGGTCGCGAAGTGAGAGCAGACATGTGAGCGCGAACGCTTCGAGCACGAGCCCGGCGATTCCGAGTCCGGCGGCGAGCCTGGCGACGAGAGCCGCAGCCACTGCCGTGAGCCCGGCGACACCGATGGTGACGAGCGCGCCGCCCACCAGGAGCCGAGCCGGCGAGCCGTGGCAGAGCCGGCGCTGTCCGCCGCCGAGGAGCCGGCCGATCCAGGCGACCGGATGATATCGGTTCGGGGGATCGCCGAGGGCGAGATCGATCGCGAGCGCCAGCAGAAGCACGACCAGCCTCGCGCTCTCAGGATTCAGAACGACCGGCACGCGCTCGAGCTGCTCAGCGACCGAATCGCATGCTCAGCCCGGCGCGGATCGCGAAGTCGGGGCCCGGCGTGCCACGCGCGACCTGGGCGGCCATGTCGAGGGCGACCCGCGGGAGGACGAGGAACTGAAAGCCGGCATCGAAGCCCACCACGTCGCGGGTGTGGCGCTCCGACGGCGAAGAATAGAAGACCTCTCCGTAGGCCGACCATCGGTCGGTGATCTGGCGACTGAGCGCGGCGGACGCGGTCTCTTGGAGCAAGAAGGAGGCGCCTTCGGCCTGACCAATCCCGGCAAGGCCCATGTTCACGTCGAGGCTCAGCTGCCAGGGCAGATCGAAGCTCGCCAGGGCCGTGCACCCGAAATCCACGCGCTCGGAGCCGATGGGCGAGCGGGCGGACGGCAGCTTGACGAACGGCATGACCCCGAGCGAGGGCCACTCGCTGCCTTCGGGCGAATCAAAGAACCGGTACTTGACGGCGAGGGTGATATCGCCGAGGCCGACGTTGGAGTCGGTGTCCTTCAGCCACACGATCGGGTTGATGTCGAGCCGCGCTTCGAGTCGGCTTGTGATCCCCGTTCTCAGGAGCACGTCGACCAGGAACTGCTGCCCGGTCTGGCCGTGGCTCACTCGCGACCGCGAGTACTCGACCCCGCTCTCGATCTGCAGAGCCGCCGGAGGCACTGTGATCGTGCTGGTGGAGACGCTCGGACGGTCGGTCGGGATCCGATCCTCTTGGGCCGCCGCGACGGATGGGCCGAAAGCCAGGGTCGCGCAGAGCGCGATGAAGCCGAGGCCTCGCGGCCTCATCGGCTCAATCGCCGGCGTAGCGCCGTCTGAGTTCCTCCCAGAGCGCCGTCTTCTCCCAGCGAGGCTCCGCCAGACGCCGCCAGCTCTCGTCGAAGTGCGCGTTCGGAAACAGGATCGTGATCATCTGCTCGCCGCGCCCGTTCCAGAGCCGGAGCCCCCAGGTCGACGGCGCGCACGAGTCGCCATCGGTCCGGAAGAAGGCGGCGCGGGCCACGCGACGGATACGCGCCAGCTCCGTGCTGGGCGCGCCGCGGTGATCGTTGACGCACAGATGGAAGTGCCAGACCCCGGTGTCGACCGTTAAGTATCCGTCGAGCGTCGTCACCGTGGGGCGCGCGGCGAACCGGATCTCGTAGGCAGCGCCCTCGATCAACGGTCCGACGGTGAGCTTGTCCCAGTGCTCCGTGAAGAGCTCGGTGAGCAGGCGCTCGATCCCATCGCCCGCGACGGACACTTCGCTGTACTCGGTGGTGACGCCGTCCAGCCCGCGCTCGCTCGTCGGCATACGCCCTCCGAGGGGCATGCTACTGCAGATCGAAGACGATCGGCAGCTTCACCCTCAGCGGCCGCGGCTTCAGGCCGGCGGGGAACGGCTGGGGCGAGAGACTCCGTACCGCCTCGACGGCGGCCTCGTCGAGCTCCGAGTGCGTCGACGAGCCGGCGACCGAGACCGAGCTGATCGCGCCGTCGGCTCTGATCAGAATTTCCAGGTTCACCGTGCCCTTGACTCCGCGCCGACGCGCGGACGTCGGATACTGGATCGACTCCTGGATGCGCCGCCTCACGCCCGCGAGGTAGCCGCCGTATTCCGATCCGGGCTCGCCGCCTGTTCCCCCTGGCGCAAGCGCGAGGCGCGAGCCGCTTCCGCCGGGAGCCCCACCCGAGGTCGCCGAGGACGGGGTCCCGGTAGCGCCGTCGGCCGAAGAACCGACGGTGCCCGCCGGGTTCGTGCCGGTCACGGGCGAAGTCGTGACGCTGGGCGCGGCATCTTGAACCGGCTCACGCGCTGCCGCCGGTTCGCGCGGCGCGGCTAAAGCCGGGGACGGCTCCGGCTCGCGGGGCTCGGGCTTCGAGACCGGGACTTCGCGCTCCGGCGGCCGTACGAGTTCGGGAGCGGGCGTGACGACCGTGGGGCTCGCGGGCATTGGCAGCGCAGGGGCCGCCGCGACACGCTCGCCCGACGGCTCTGAGCCGGCCCGCTTCGCTCTGGAGCCGCGCACGCCCGCGGTGGCCGGGCGCTCCGACCGCGTCTCGAGCTTGCTTGCCGATTCGCTGGTGGCGTCGAGCGCCGACAGGTCGATGATGAGCGGGCTCGAGAACGACTCATCGGACACGAAGAAGAAGAACAGGAGCGCCAGGAGGCCCCCGTGAGCGACGACCGAGGCGCCGAGGCAGAGCAACGAGCGTCGCCCGCTCATGAATGCTCGTCCATCCAGCGTCGAATTCCTGGCTCGAGCGCGTCGCGCGTCGCGCGCGCGACCACCCACCCGAGATCGCTGATCGGCCCCCCGAAGCGATGCGGCGCGCCGCGGCCGGTCACCGCGATGACCACCGCGTCGGTCGAGGTTCCGCTCGCCACGCTCCCATCGTCGCATCGAACGTCGGCAGCGGCCAGGAGAGCTGCCTTGACCTCGGTGACCGTCATGGCGGCGTTGACGAGCGCCGCCGTCTCGGCTGCTCCGTCCACGACGACGATCGCGTTGATCGTCGAGGGCGCCCACTCTGCGACCGGCGTCGCCCCCGCCGCTACGGGGTTCGAGAGGCCGACGGTGACCATGGCGATCGCGCTGAGTCCACCCTCGCGCACGTGGGCGACCTCGGCCCGCTCGGTCCACGCAGCCGTCAGGAGCCCGACCCACGGCCGGGGAATCGCGCGCCGCACCGTAAAGCGCGGCAGCAAATCGCCCGCCTGATCTTCCCGGAGGTTCTTGGGCACGTGCAGGTTCACGATGGCCCGCGCGGTGGTGAGCCCGCCCCGCACGAAGGCGGACGAGAGGACCGTCAGCGGCTCGCGCGCCGTGACGACCACCGCCTCCCGATCGATGGCGACCTCGATCCCCTCGATCATGTCTGGCGTTTCCCCGACCGGACTCTAGACCGCGCCACGGAGCCCGGCAAGCCCCAGGGTACCCGGCATGTCATGCCCGCCAGCTCAGGCGCACGAGCGGTCGTCGCCCGGGCTCGACCTTGTCGACGACCACGTCGCAACCGAACACCGAGGACAGGAGCGACTCCTCGAGCACGGCCTCCGGAGGGCCGGTCGCCACAGCCCGGCCCTCGGCCAGGAGCATGAGCCGGTCGCACACCTCGCCCGCCAGATTCAGGTCGTGGGAGACGAGCAGGATCGCGAGGCCCCGCTCCCGGTTCAGCCGGCGCAAAAGCGAGGCGACCTCGACCTGATAGCGGAGGTCGAGGTGCGCCGTCGGCTCGTCGAGGACGAGCAGGCGCGGCTCCTGGGCGAGGGCGCGGGCGATGAACGCGCGCTGACGCTCGCCGCCGCTCAGGTGATCCAGCGGAAGGTCGGCCAGCTCGAGGACGCCGGTGGCCTCCATCGCCGTGCGGGCGGCCGCGTGGTCCTGCCGGCTCTCGAAGTAGCGACCGGGGCCATGGGGATAGCGGCCCATCAAGACGAGCTCGCCGACGTTGAAGGGACACTCGGCCGGCGCGCTCTGAGGCACGACCCCGACGCGCCGCGCCAGGTCCGTGCGCGCGAGCCGGCCGACGGGCACGCCTTCGAGACGGATCTCGCCGGTCGCGGGCTCGAGCACGCGCGTCAGGAGCCGGATCAGCGTCGTCTTGCCCGAGCTGTTCGGCCCGATCACGCCGACCATCTCGCCCGCCGCCAGACGCAGCGAGACCTCCGAAAGTGCAAACGCGCGGCGCGAGACCCGCGCCGGATAGGCGAAGCTCACCCGCTCCAGCTCTAGCAGCAGCATCTCCGTCGACATCAGAGGTTGGCGCGGTAGCGGGTGCGCAGGAGATAGACGAAGAACGGGGCGCCGCAGAGGGACGTGATGACGCCGACCGAGAGCTCGGCGGGAGCGACCACGTTGCGGGCCAGCGTGTCGGCGAGCAGGAGGAAGATGCCGCCGCTCACGAGCGAGGCGGGCACGAGCAGCCGGTTGTCCGAGCCGAGCAACATGCGGAGCGCGTGCGGCACGATCAGCCCCACGAAGCCGATCGGGCCCGCGAAGGCCACGACGCTTGCAGTGAGCAGCGCGGCGCCCACGAAGATCGTCAGCTTGAGCCGCTCGGCGCCGACGCCCAGCAGCAGCGCAGTCTCCTCGCCGAGCGCCATGAGGTTGAGCTCGCGCGCGCGGCGCGCGACGAGCCAGAATCCCACCGCCGCGCAGAGCGCGAACACGCCCAGCGCCCGCGGGGGGATCGGCGCAAGGTTGCCGAGGAGCCAGTGAATGACCCCGCCGAGCCGGTTGAGGTCGAGCAACGAGATGATCACCGTGATCGCCGCCGAGAAGAAGATGCCCACGATGACGCCCGCCAGCAGCAGCGTCTGGATCGACAGCTCGCGGCCGATCGCTGCGATCAGGTAGACCAGGCCGGCGGCGAGGAGCGCGCCGGCGAAGGCAAACGCGGTGAGGCCGGCGGCCTCGAGAAAGGTCCCGCCGAGCCCGACACTCTGGCCGATCACGACGCCGAAGGCGGCGCCGCTGGTGACGCCGAGCACCGAGGGCTCGGCCAGAGGATTTCGCGTGAGCGCCTGGAATGCGACCCCCGCGACGGCGAGGGCGCCGCCGGCGAGCACTGCGACCACGATTCGCGGCAGGCGGATCGAGAGCGTCACGACTCGCTCGACCGATTCCGGAGAGGCGCGGCCGGCCAGAGCGTTCAGAACGGCGCGCGGCGAGATGGCGGCGCTTCCCACGAAGAGCGCCGCGGCGGCGGCGACGAGCAGCGCCGCCGTGAGAACGGCAAGCACGAGGGCGAGCCGCTTCGCCGGGCTCAACGAAACGCCTCGGGATGGATCGCTCGCGCCAGCTGCTCCAGGCCGTCAGCAACCCTGGGCCCGTAGCGATGCAGCAGGTCGCCGTTGATCGAGCGGAGCCGACCCGCCTTGACGGCGGGTAGATCGCTGAGGCGCCGCCACTTCTCCTCGGCGATCGCGCCGGTACCGGCCCCGTGGTTGGCCAGCAGGATGACTTCGGGTCGCCCGGCCACCGCCGCCTCGAGGCTGTAGCGCGGCCAGGAGTCGGGATCGTTGGCGGTGAGCGAGTGACCGCCCGCGAGCTGGATCAGCTCGGTCACGATCGTGTCGCGGCCCGGAACGATCAAGGGCTCCGGCCACAGCACGTAGAGGACGCGGGGGCGCTCGAGCGCCCCCACGGCCCTCGTCACCGCCCCGATCCGCTGCTCGAGCTGGGCCACGATCGCGGCAGCGGCGGCTTGGCGTCCCGTGAGTCCTCCGAGCCCGACGATCAGCGCCTTCACCTCCGCGACGCGATGCACCGCAACCAGGTACACGGGAATTCCGAGCCGAGTGAGCTGCGTGAACGTGTCCTCGCGCGTTCCCTCGGTCGTGGCGACGATGAGATCGGGGCGCAGCGCGGCCACGGCCTCGAGGCTCGGCGCCACCATCCCGCCGACGCTCGGCTTGCGCCGGGCCTCCGCCGGGAAATCGCAGAAGTCGGTGACACCGACGAGCATGTCCTCGGCCTTCAACGCGTACAGGATCTCGGTCACGCTCGGGACGAGCGACACGATGCGCGCGGGAGGCGCCGCCAGCGTAACCTCGCGCCCGAGCATGTCGTGGGTCGTGAACGCTGCGGCGGGCGTGGCCAGCAGCAGCGCCAGCGCTAGGGCGGGCAGCGCGACCATCACGGGGTCAGCGCGCAGGGCTGATCCCAGCGGCTTTGAAGGTCGCCATCTCGCTCCAGACGAGGGCCGCCGCGCGGGCCAGATGAATGAAGAGCGCAGCGCCGGTGCCCTCGCCGAGCCGCAGCGAGAGGTCGAGGTACGGCGCGAGGCCAAGGTGATCGAGCATCAAGGCGTGGCCGGGCTCGGCGGAGCGATGCGCGGCGAACAACACGTGCCGCGCGGCCGGCGCGAGCGCGACGGCGATCAGCGCCGCGGAGCCCGCGATGAAGCCGTCGAGCACCACCGGCACGCGCCGCGCGGCGCCTGCGAGGATCACGCCGACGAGCCCACCGATCTCGAAGCCGCCCACCTTCGCGAGCACGTCCAACCCGTCCCGCGCATCGGGCCCGTTGACCTCGAGGGCTCGGCGCACCACGGCCACCTTGCGCGCGAGGGTCGCGTCGTCGATGCCGGTGCCCCGTCCGGTGACGCGCTCGGGCGCGCCGCCCGTGAGCACTGCGGCGATCGCGCTGGCGGCCGTGGTGTTGCCGATGCCCATCTCGCCGGTGCCCAGGAGATCGGCGCCCGCGTCGAGCGCCTGGTCGGCCAGCGCCGCGCCGGTCTCGATCGCGCGGATCGCCTGCGCGCGCGTCATCGCCGGACCCGCCGCGATGTTCGCGGTGCCCGGCGCGATCGGACATGAGACGAGGCGGTCGGCGCGCTCGAGCGGAGCGGCCACGCCGAAGTCGGCGACCACGAGCCGGGCGCCCGCCTGCCGCGCCAGCACGTTCACCGCGGCGCCGCCGCGCAGGAAGTTCTCGACCATCTGCGCGGTCACCACCTGGGGATAGGCACTCACGCCCTCGGCGGCCACGCCGTGGTCGGCGGCGAACGTGAAGATGACGGGGTGGCGAATCTCGGGCGCGCCGCCGCGCAGTAGCGCCAGGCGCAGCGCGAGCTCCTCGAGCCGCCCGAGGCTCCCGGGCGGCTTGGTGAGGCTCGCGAGATGGCGCTCGGCCGCCTCGGCGCCGCCGGGCGGGGGCGGCGCGATCGCGCTAAGAAGTGCGGCCAGGCGCGTCATCGCCCGTTCGCCCCGCCTTGATCGTGAGCGGAATGCCCGCGACCATGAGCACCACCGTGTCGCACACCGCCGCCACGCGCTGATTCACGCCGCCGAGCAGATCTCGGAATCGCAGCCCGGCCGCGGTCTCGGGGTGCACGCCCTCGCCGACCTCGTTGGACACCACGGTGAAACTCGATTGACGGCGGCCGATGAGCCTGGCGAGGGCGTCGGCTTCATCGAGGATCGTCTCGTCGCGATCGCCGCGCAGCAGGCGATTGGCGACCCAGAGCGTGAGGCAATCGACGATGAAAGCGTCGCAGGTACCCTCGAGCTTCCCGAGACGCGACACGAGCTCGAGCGGCACCTCGATCGTGGTCCAGTGCGACGGGCGCTCTGCGCGATGCCGCGCGATGCGACGGGTCATGTCCGCGTCAAGCGCCTCGGCCGTCGCCACGAAGGCGATGCGACCCTCGGCGGAGCTCCGCTCGACGGCGTAGCGGCTCTTGCCGCTGCGCGCGCCGCCGATCACGAAGAGCGATGCGACCACCTGCCCGGCTCCTCCCGCGAAGACCGGTTGCGGATCAGCGCCCGGGCAGGTCTCCTGGCTCTCGGATCGTCCTACTCCCCGCGCCTTCCCGACCGGTTCCGGTCAGTGGCACTTGCGGGTTTCGTCCCCGATCACAGTGACGGGGTCGCGGCGGCTTGGACCGCCTTCCCTGAGGCCCTCACGGCCATCCCGAGCGCGAACAACGTCGGGAACGCTAACAAAATCGCCTAGCGATCGCAACCACGCCGACCTTCCCGCGCTCAGCCGTTCGCGATGCTCTCGAGGGCCCGGATGCGGCGGGAGAGGTTGACGAGCATCTGCTGCGTCAGTTCTGGGACCTCCCGCAGGAGCTGCCAGAAGTGGACGCGACTGATCACGAGCACGCGCAGATCGGTCTCCGCCTTCACGGTGGCCGAGCGCGGCTCGCCGTCGAGCAGGCTCATCTCGCCGAAGAACTCGCCGGGGCGTAGACGGTGGCGCCTGTGCAGCGAGAGCGTGACCAGCGCGGTACCGTCGACGAGGATGAAGAACTCGTCACCGGGCTCGCCCTGCCGGGTGAGGACGGTCCGCTCCGGAACCTCGACCACCTTCGAGATGTCGGCGACGGCCCGCAGCTGCCGCAGGCTGCAGGCTTCGAAGATGGGGACGCGCTCCAGAAAGCGGATCTTGTCCTCGCGCGCGGTCCGAAATACTTCGAAGACATCGCCGATCAGTTTCATGGGGTCTTCGTCTCCTTGGCCGCATAGCTGACTGCCAGCCCGGCGCCCGCGTCCGACTGGATCCCGTAGGGCGGCACCGGGTAGCGAAGCCCGTTGCGGTCGAGCGCCGCGAGCCCCTCGATGACCTTGGGCAGGAAGCGCGGCGGAATCGCCATCAGGAGCTCGTCGTCTGCCACACCGCCGTAGCGCCGCTCCGCGTAGCACGGGATCGTGAGGGCCGGCTCTCCCGTCTTGAGCGCCTTGCCCCACGAGTCGGCGCATGCCGACTCGCCCACGGAGGTGAAGCTGAGCTTCCGGTAGCCCGTCCACTGGAGCCCGTTGATGAAGAAGATCATCTGCCCCGGCGTGCCGTAGATGAGGCAGATGTCGGGCGGATCGAGCCGCCCGGACGTCAGCGGCGAGACCGCCATCGCGCGGTAGCGGCCGTGCGGTACGCAGTCCATCGCCTGCTGATGCAGGCTGGCGTCCTCCACGCTCTTGAACCAGACGCCGGCCATGCGGCGGCCGGAGAGCCACTCGTCGTCTTGCGGGTGAAGCCCGATGACCGCGCCGCACTGGGCGCCGATGAGGTCGGCCATCGTGATCCCGACGGTCCAGCCGAGCTGTCGCGCCTGCGCGACGATCTGATCGGTCGTGTGCCGCGCCTTCGGGCGGCGAATCTTCGGAATTGCCTCCATCGCCTCGACCGTCTCGAAGAGCTTCATCCCGATCGGGATCGAGCGCAGCCGTAGATAGCGGTTGAGGCCGTCGACGATCGCGTTCCAGTCGTACCGTTCCATGACCCACTCCTCAGGCTGACCAACTATAGCTCGCATTAATATCCACGCAGGCGCCCGATTTCGCGGCGCTCGCGCTTGGTCGGACGACCGGCGCCGGGCTCGCGGAACGGCGGCGGCGCCTGGCGCGGCCGCGGCGGCTCGGGGGGCGTCAGATCCTCGAAGAGCGCCCGCGCGGCCTCCGCCGATCCGCGTCGATCGCCGACGGCGACAACCTTCAGGATGCGACGCCGCCCGCGCGGAAGACTCACCTCGAGACGATCACCGGCCCGGACGCGCCGGGCCGGCTTCGCCGCCTCCGCGTTGATGTCCACCTTGCCGCCGTCGCACGCGGCCGCGGCCAGGCTTCGCGTCTTGAACACGCGGGCGGCCCACAGCCACTTGTCGACTCGGATCGAATCAGGGGAGGGCTGCACGCGGAGACGGTATCATAGCGCCAATGAAGCAGCGGACAACGACACGGCTCGTCGCGGGAGTGCTCCTGCTCGTCCTCGCGGTGTCGGCCTGGGCCGCCGACGTCGTGATCGACGACTGGAAGACTCAGAAGCTCGGCGCCCACGGTGTCCCCGATGGCTGGCTGGGCGGTCAGACCTGGGGACTGCCGCAGTACGATATGACGATCGAGGAGAACGAGGGCCACCGCGTTCTGCATCTGAAGAGCAAGATCGAGAGCTCGGCGGTCCGGCGCGACATCCGCGGCCGGGTCAACCTCAAGGAGACGCCGATCCTCGAGTGGAGCTGGAAGGCCATCACGCTGCCGAAGAACGGGGACTGCCGCAAGAAGGCCACCGACGACCAGGCGGCGCAGCTCTACCTCGTCTGGCCGCGCTTCCCGGAGGCGGTGCGTTCGCAGATCATCGGCTACATCTGGGACTCGACCGCGCCGGCCGGCAGCATCGTGAAGAGCGAGAAGACCTCGACCGTCACGTACGTCGTGATGCGGTCGGGCGCGGCCGATCTGGGAAAGTGGATCACCGAGCGCCGCAACGTGCTCGACGACTACAAGAAGATCTACGGAACCCAGCCCGACAACCCCGGATACATCTCGATCGCGATCGACTCCGACGACACCGTCTCGTCCGCGGAGTCGGTCTTCGGCTCGATCCTCTTCCGGGCGCCCTGACGGGGCGCGTCTAGCGAAGGTCGCGCGCGAGCTGCGGCACCACGGCCGCCAGCTCGGCGGCGGTCGCCTCCGCGGCCGCGTCGACGGCGATCAGCAGCGTGCCGTTCATCACGCTCATGTACCACTGGCCGCCCTCGGACTCGACGAACCGCACGTACTGCTCCACCTCGCCGTCAGTGAGGTCGCGGTAGGCGGAGAGCATGTTCAGCAGGCACGCGCGCCGGATGCGCTCCAGCGTCTGGTTGCGCACCCGTGTCAGCTCGTGGTCGAGCTGGCCGCGGCTCAGCCGGGCCACGGCGGGCAGCGCGGGCTGGAATGCCCGGGTCAGGCTTCCCACGATCGACATCGTGACGTCGACCGTTGTGTCGGAGGCGCCCCCGCCCGCGTCGAGGCGCCGGATGAGATCGAGGCGCCGTTCCGAGGGGCGGTCGTTCTCGGAGTCCAGGCTCTGACCTCCGTCGGGTATCAGCGAGGCCAGCTCGAGGCCGGTGATGCGCTTGCCGAGCGGTGAGTCGTACCACTCGAGAGCCTTCGCCAGCTTGGCGCTCTCGAGATTCTTCTCGAACTCGAGCCGCATCCGCGCGTACAGAGCCCCGGCCGAGAAGCGCTGCGACACGATCCGATCGATGATGAGCCGATCTTCGCCGCTGAGCCGTCCCTGGCCCAGGAGAAACTGGACGCGGACGCCCGCGGAGAGGCTCTCCAGCTGAACCTTCAGGCCCGAGAGCTCGAGCAGGGTGTCGAGCGCGCGCGCATCGGCTTCGGACTGGCGTTCGGAGCCGGTGGCGGCGCGTGAATCGTCGGGGCGGGAGACGGCCGCAGCCGCCGATGCGACGAACGCTGCGCCGAGCACCGCCAGGACCACGAACTGCCTGACCATCGCACGCATACCCCCTGTCGCTCGCCGACCGACAAGGGTTGATGCATATCGAGTGCCTCGGAGGAAATCAAAGGTTTCACGGGGTTCCGCGAATGGTCACGCCGCTCCGACCGGTAAAAATGTGGTCCAATGTGATCCGTTGGAGGTAATTCTTGCCGGTCCCACCTGATCAGCCGTGCGGGGATCGTGGGTCCTCCCCTCGCCTACTCCCTCATAGAGCCGGCCGCTCGTTCAGGCGCCGAAGGTGCCAGGTCGCGTCGATGCGCTCGAGTACCGTCAGGGCACCGTAGTCCTGTCCGAGCGCGAGGATCCGCCCCAGCGGGAG
>JBKPCO010000038.1:0-7953 GCA_046727415.1 Candidatus Methylomirabilota bacterium | reverse complement strand
GAGGCGTCGCGCGACTACAACGCCTCCACAGACCTGGAGCGCATCGAGGCGACGCTGCTGGCCATCAACTCGGCGGACGACGAGCGCAACCCGCCCGAGCTCGGGCTGCTCGATCGCGAGATCAAGCGGGTGAAGAACGGCCGAGTGTTCCTGATTCCCGCGAGCGACCAGACCGCCGGCCACGGCACCACCGGCCAGGCGCGATTCTGGAAGCAACAGCTCGCCGAGCTGCTGCAATCCGCACCGCGTAAAGGGAAGTAGTGGACGGATCACAGCTGCTTCTTCGAGGCCGGACCGTGACCCTCCGCCCTCTGACGCTGGCGGACGCCGGGGCGCTGGCGCTCGCGGCGTCCGAGTCCAGGGGCGAGTACGGGTACACGAGGGTTCCAGGCAGCCTCGAGGACGCGCGGCGCTACATCGAGCTGGCGTTGTCCGATCGCGACGCTGGGCGCCGCATGCCGTTCGCGATCGAGTGGCATGACCGTGTCGTCGGATCCACGAGCTACCTCGACATCCAGCAGTGGCGCTGGCCAGCAGGCTCGCCGCTCCAGCGAACCGACTACCCGGATTCGGTGGAGATCGGCTCCACCTGGCTCGCCGCGTCGGCCCAGCGCACGCGGTGCAACACGGAGGCGAAGTACCTCCTGCTCACCCACGCCTTCGACGTCTGGCGCGTGCACCGCGTGTGCCTGAAGACCGACGAGCGCAACGCCCGATCCCGTCGCGCCATCGAGCGGCTCGGCGCCGTTTTCGAGGGCGTGCGCCGCGCGGACATGCCGGCCCAGGATGGCTCCGTGAGGAGCTCCGCGTACTACTCGATCGTGCCGGCCGAATGGCCGATCGTGCGCAAGCGGCTCGAGGACGCGCTGGCGCGCCCATAGCTACTCCCCGAAGAGTCGCTGCCACCACCGGCGGCTGTCCGGCGTGCCCTCGGGCACCGTCCCCGCCTTGCGGCGAATCTCCTCGATGGGCCAGCCGGTGAGCGTGGCGAGATTGCCGGCCTCCTGCTCGCCGCGCGCGCGAAGCGCCCGGCGGTAGTGCTCCCCAGCCTCGCACTTCGCCTCGCCTTTCCACGGATGCCGCAGCACGTAGCGTCCCTGGAAGCTCGAGCGGTCGGCCGTCTCCTGGAAGACGAGGTCCTCCGGGAAGTGCGCCGCGTCGTAGCGGACATGAAGACGGGTCACGAAGACGTCCACCGGGCCGCCGGGTCCGCGACGGATACGGTCAGGGGATCCACCCGACGCCGACTCCGGCAGCCAGAAGACCCCGAGCTTGCGCAGCTCTTCGGGCGAGAGCGGTTGGGCGGCGCAGGGATCGCACCAGCTCATGTCCCAGGCATATTCGAGAAACACCGCGCGCATGGCCTCGCGCTTGACCTGCTCGGCGAACATCGCCCGGTAGAACTGCGGGAACTCCTCTTTCACGTAAACGGGTAGATCCATGCCGGTTGGCAGGCGTACCGTGCGGTAGTTCGTCGTCTCTACCCGGCCCTTGCGCGTCAGCGCGTAAACGAACAGCTCCTGCTGGCCGTCGGCGTTCAGCGTGCCCAGGCGGATCGGCAGCATGAACTTCGGTGACTCGAACGCCATCTGCAGCGGTCGCAGGTACGTGAAGCCCAGCCGGGCCTGCTCCGTCAGGTTCACTCGGGCGACGAAGAACTTCATCCCTTGC
This sequence comes from Candidatus Methylomirabilota bacterium, assembly GCA_046727415.1. Taxonomy (GTDB): domain Bacteria; phylum Methylomirabilota; class Methylomirabilia; order Rokubacteriales; family CSP1-6; genus AR31. The sequence continues at coordinate 6,282 of JBKPCO010000038.1, read as the reverse complement.
TTGAGATAGCTGCCGAGAACGGACGACGCGCCCGCCGGCAGGCGGTAGCCGCTGTCCCGCAGCCAGGTCTCGAGCCCGGCGCTCTCCTTGGCGGACAGGATGAGGATGTCGTACTCGCCCACGGTATAGCGGGCCTCGATGGTGACGCCGAGGCCGCGGGCCCGCTCGGCCATGGCGTCCGCCGAGGGTGCGGCGCGCTGGGCTGACATCTTCGACTCGAGCATGAGCCGGGGAGAGCAGGGGTCCTCGTCGAAGTACTCGACGAGCCGGGGCGACGAGTAGGCATCGAGGTGCTCGATGAGCGCCCGGTCGCCGATCCGGATTTGCCCCTTCTCGAGGACGACGGGCACGGGCACCACGATGGCGAATTCCTTGGGGTCGCCCTTGAAGTCGTTGGCCATGGTGATGACGGTCTTGTCCTCGTTGCGGACGAGCACCACCTGCGAGGCCTGGTTGAAGAGCTTGGTGTCCGCCTTGGCCACATAGAAGCCGCAGAAGGCCAGGGCTGCGGGCGCCGTGAGCGCGACGGTCAGAACCACACCCGCGAGAGTCGTGATGGACTTCATACAAGGTTCCTTTCCCCTGGTGACGCATCGGTCGATTTCCACCGGTAGCGCGGGCCCGGCAGCAGAAGGTCGATCAGCGGGACCGCGAGCGAGCAGATGACGAGAGACCACAGGAGCCCATTGGTCTGGAACAGCCAGAACTGGACGACGTGAGCGCCGAGCGCTACCAGCGCCGCGAACAGGAATCGGCCGGCCCGCGAATCGGGCGTCGTCTTCGGGTCGGAGATCATGAAGAAGGCGAACAGGATCAGCGCGCCGTTCTCCATCCGGTGCAACAGGATGGCGAGGGGCTCCCCGAGCCAGAGCGAGCGGCTGACGAGTAGAGCCGCGCGGCACACGAGAAAGGTCCAGGTCACGTCGGCGCGGGCCGCGCGATTGACGACGAGGCTGCCGGCCGACGCCAGCAGGAAGGCGAAGACGACGCCGCTTCCCCACTGGCCGGGCGACACCCACACGCTTTCTGTGACGAGCAGCATCGCGACCAGGGCGAAGTTCGTGGGGTTGAAGACATGCTTGCCGCTCACCCGCAGCGTGAACTTGCTGGCGATGGCGACCACGGCGGCCACCATGGCCACGGCCATCGACCCGCTACGCAGCAGCAGGCAGAGCGAGAGCCCGGAGATCAGCGCGCTACGGGGATCGAACCGCGGCCGGCCCGCGAGGCGCTCGCACGCTCGCTGGGTGCCCAGCGCGGTCGCGATGATGACCAACGCGGTCACGAGTTGCACGTCGAGGTCGAGCCACCACATGCCGTAGCCGAGCAGGCCGGCCAGCGTGGCGATCTGATAGAGCCGCGGATCCCAGCGGAGCGGCGCGCGGATCGGAATGTCGACCGCAGGGTCTGCCAGATCCGTCGAAGCGAGGCTCTTCATGCCCCGTTAGACCGGCCGTCTCTGGGGAAGTTCCCGAAGCCTCGCGCGCGGCCAGGACTCGCGGCGCATCGCCATCGCAATGTCTCGAACATTGGACATTTTCAGCAGCCCCCGGCTCGGTCACGATCCGGGGCATGGGCGATCCTCGTCACGCGCTCGGCCGCGCCGCTGAAGACGCGGCCGCCCGCCTGCTCGAGCGGTCGGGGCTTCGCATCGTGGCGCGAAACGTGCGGTTCCGTCACGGCGAGATCGACCTGGTGTGCCGCGACAGCGAGGTATGGGTATTCGTCGAGGTGAAGTGCCGGCAGGAGCGCTGGGGCGACGGGCCCGGCGCCGCCGTGTCCTGGTGGAAGCGGCGCCGGCTCATCCGGCTGGCGCAGCACTACCTCAAGTGGATGCACATTACCGAGGCGCACTGTCGGTTCGACCTCGTCGCGGTCACACCCCGCGCTGACGGCCGCTTCGAGATTCGCCACATTCCCGCCGCCTTCGACGCGACCGGCGTGGTGTAGGCCGCACTCTGCCGCCCGCCGCGGCCCGTTCGCCCCCTCGTTTTTTCGGGTACAATCACGCTTCCGTGGCGTACACATGGTGCGCGCATGAGTGATCCGTCGGACGCGCGCCGCTACCGCGAGAACTGGCAGGACGAAGTCGACAGCGCCTCGGAGTATCGCGCGATGGCGGCCAGCGAGCCCGATCCGCGCCTGGCGCAGGTGTACGCGAACCTGGCGGCGATGGAGGAAGGCCACATCGCGTTCTGGGAAGATCGCCTGCGACGCGCCGGCGCGACAGTGCCGCCACGGCGCGCCACCTGGCGCAGCCGCGCGCTAGCGGCCATCGCGCGCCGCCTCGGCCCCGATCTGGTGCTCGCCACCATCGCAGCGAAGGAAGCGGTCGATCAGAACAGCTACGTGAAGCAGCCCGAGACGGCAGGCACTGTGATGCCGGCCCACGAGCGGTGGCATGCGAAGGTATTGCAGCAACTCGTGGCGAACCAGCCACGCGGCCTCCAGGGCAGCTTCCTCGGGCGCCTCGAGGGCCGGCATCGATCGGTCGGGGGCAACGCGTTGCGCGCATCGGTCCTGGGAGCCAACGATGGACTCTGCTCGAATCTCAGCCTGGTCATGGGGGTGGCCGGCGCGTCGGTCGACAGCCACGGCATCCTCGTCACCGGGCTGGCCGGGCTCCTGGCGGGAGCGGGCTCGATGGCGCTCGGCGAGTGGGTGTCGGTCACGAGCTCGCGCGAGCTCGCGCAGCGCGAGATCCGCATCGAGGCGAGCGAGCTCCAGGAGGATCCTGAGGGTGAAGGCGAGGAGTTGAAGCTGATCTACGAGGCCAAGGGGTTGAGCCCGCACGAGGCCGAATCGATGGCCCGGCGTCTCCTGGCCGATCGAGGGACCGCCATCGACGCGCTCGCGCGCGAGGAGCTCGGCATCGACCCGAAAGACCTCGGCGGATCCGCATGGGAAGCGGCCGGGGCCTCGTTCGCGCTGTTCGCGCTCGGCGCCGTGGTACCGATCCTGCCGTTTCTGTTCTTGCGCGGGACGCTCGCGGTGGCGTCGAGCGCCGTCGTGAGCGCACTGGCCCTCTTCGGGCTGGGTGCCGCGATCACGGTGTTCACCGGAGCGTCCGCGTGGCGGTCCGGCGGTCGCCAGCTCGTGCTCGGCCTCGCAGCGGCCGGATTGACGTTCGGTATCGGCAAGCTGATCGGGATCGCGATCGCCGGCTGACGAGGAGGAGACTCGCGGTGTCGTCGTCGTTCAAAGCCGTAATCTTCGACGCCTGGTTCGAGCTCGACGTTGATGAGGACGCGGCTCAACGCCTTCGACTGGGGATCGTGGGTGGAGCGCCGAGCGGGACGGGGCCGAATCAGTGACCATTCTCTGGGACACGTACCGCAGCGCGCTCGGCTCGATCGCTCAGGCTGTCGGGCGCACCCCGCTCGTCACGCTCAACCGGGTGACCGCGGGCGTCACGCCGCCTATCCACGCCAAGCTCGAGTGGTACAGCGCCACCGGCAGCCTCAAGGACCGCATCTACCTGCACATGTTCGAGCGCGCCGAGGCGCGCGGCGACCTGCGGCCGGGCGTGCGAGTGCTCGAATGTTCGACCGGCAACGCCGGCATCGCCTGCGCCTTCGTGGCGGCCGTGAAGGGTTACCGGTGCACGATCGTCATGCCCGAGGGGATGAGCGACGAGCGCAAGAAGATCATGCGCGCGTACGGCGCCGACCTGGTCTTCACGCCGGGGGGCGAGAGCGACGTCGATCTGTCACTACGGCGCCTCGAGGAAATCCGCGCCGGCGATCCGACCGGGTACTGGGTGCCCGGCCAGTTCGACAACGTCGACAACGTGGAAGCCCACTATCGCACCACCGGCCCGGAGATCTGGGAGCAGTGCGGTGGGATCGTCGGCGCGTTCGTCGCTTCGCAGGGCAGCGGCGGGACGCTCACGGGCGTCGGGCGCTACCTGCGCGAGCGCGACCCGCGAGTGCGCCTCTACGCCGTCGAGCCCGAGGAGTGCGCGCTCCTGGCACGGCGCGAATGGGGGCCTCACGGCATCGAGGGCATCGGCGACGGATTCATCCCCGAGAACCTCGACGTGGCTCTCCTGTCCGGTGTCATCACCACGACGACCGACGAGAGCCTGACGATGGCGCGGCGCCTGGCGGCCGAGGAGGGTATTTTCTGCGGTATCTCGACGGGTTGCAACGTCGCGGCGGCCCTGAAGCTGGCGCGGCGCCGCCCGGATCTCAAATCCATCGTGACGATGGTGAACGACACCGGCCAGCGCTACTTCACGACGGCGCTCTGCGGCGAAGACAAGAAGGTCGAGATCCCTGAGCGCGAGCATCCGATGGACCCGCGGACCCGGCGCGAGCTCGACCGCTACCAGCCGAAGTGGGAGATTCTCACCTGAAGCCCCTGGAGTACGACTTCATCGGGGCGCGCGAGCGCGCCGAGGCCAAGCGGAAGTCGGCGGCCGAGAAGCTCACGAGCCTCGAGGACGCGGCGGCCCGGGTCAAGGACGGCGACCACGTGAGCGTCGGCGGCTGCCTGTTCTCGCGCACGCCCATGGCGCTCATGCGGGAGATCCTCCGTCACCGCCGCCGCGGGCTCACGCTCTCGCGCAATCTCACCTGCAACGAGGGCGAGATGTTCATGGCGGCCGGGGCGGTCAGCCGCATCGTCACCGCGTGGATGTCGATCGGCCTGCCCTGGGGCGTCTCGAAGATCCTCCGCCACTATGTCGAATCGGGCGCGGTGGCGCTGGAGGAATGGAGCCACCTGGCCCTCGGGCTGCGCTTCCGTGCGGGGGCGATGGGCGTGCCGTTCCTCCCGGCCCTGACCATGCTCGGCTCGGACCTCGTCGGGGTGGGAGGCCTGAAGACCGTGCAGGACCCCTACACCGGCGAGACGCTCGCGGCGGTGCCGGCGCTCTTCCCCGACGTGGCGGTCCTGCACGTGCACCGCGCCGACCGCTTCGGCAACTGCCAGATCGACGGCTATCCGCACATGGACGCCGACATCGCGCGCGCGGCGACGACGGTGCTGGTGACCACCGAGGAGATCGTCTCTGAGGAGGAAACGCGACGATATCCGGACCGCACGGTCATCCCGGGCTTCGTCGTCGACGCGCTCGTGCACGTGCCGTTCGGCTCCTTCCCGCACGAGTGCTACGCGCTCTACGAGGCCGACTACGACCACTTCGCGGAGTACACGGCGGCCATCGACACGCGCGGCCCGGCGGCCGTGGGCGAGTACCTCGAGCGCTACGTGTACGGACCGCCGGCGTGGAGCGACTACCTCGACCTCTTCGGCGGCGAGCGCCTGGCTCTGCAGGCCAAGCGCGCGAAGGAGTTGACCAGATGACCACGCAACGCATCTATCTCGGGCCACCCTCGGTCGGCTCCGGGCTCGCGCGCTCGATACAATGACCGAGCGGTTCAATGCCGCCGAGCTGCTGGCGGTCATCGCCGCGCGTCAGCTCCACGACGACACCACGGTGTTCGCCGGCGTGGGCGTGCCGCTCCTGGCCGCCGCGCTCGCCAAGCGGCGCCACGCGCCGCGCCTGACGATGGTCATCGAGGGCGGCATCATCGGTCCCCAGATCGCGCCCGGGCGGCTGCCGGTCTCGACCAATGAGATGCGCGCGGGCCATCGCGCAACCATGCTGCCCGGCATCACCGACGCCTTCCTCTTCGCCCAGCGCGGTTTCGTGGACGTCGGCTTCATGGGCGGCGCGCAGATCGACCAGTACGGCAACATCAACACCAGCGTGCTCGGCGCCGACTACTGGCATCCGAAAGTGCGCCTGCCCGGCACGGGTGGCGCGAATGACATCGCCTCCCTGTGCCGCGAGGTCATCATCGTCACCGCGCACGAGAAGCGGCGCTTCGTCGAGCGTGTCGATTTCATCACGAGCCCGGCGTGGCTCCAGGGCGACGGCTCGCGCCGTGCCGCCGGCCTCCGCTTCGGGGGCGTCTCGCGCGTCGTCACCACGCTCGGCATCCTCGGGTTCGACCCGGACAGCAAGCGCATGCGGATCGAGGCGACGCACCCCGGCGTCTCGGTGAACACGGTGCGACAGAACACCGGCTTTGCCCTGCTCGAGGCGCCACGCGTCGAGGTCACCGAGCCACCATCGGACGATGAGCTCGCGATGCTGCGGTCGCTCGACCCGGAGCGCCGGTTCCTGGGTACGTAGCGGAACGGCTCAGCGACGACCGCGGGAGCTTCGATGAAGCTGGGACTGGCGATCAAGAACTTCGTGGGGCCGAGCGAGCAGCCCGACATGGACGCGCTCTACGCCTACGCGCAGCGCGCCGAGGCGCTCGGCTTCGA
>JBKPCO010000037.1:0-26492 GCA_046727415.1 Candidatus Methylomirabilota bacterium | reverse complement strand
CGTACCCGGCGGATCGGGCGGCGGCATGCCGGGTAACGGCGGTTGGACGGGCTTGGCTTTCGGGCGCTTCTTCTCGGAGCGCGGTCTAGCCATGCAGAATCACGCGACGAGTCTAGCGCAGTCGCACCGGACGACGCTCCGTGCTACCCTTGTCTGCCTGCACCCCGGCCTTACGGGTTGACGCTCCAGGGCGTCAGGACCCCGGTGAATCTGGCATGTGTTGCCGATCACCCGTAAGGCTACCAATGAAAACCGCAGCACTTCGTATCATCATCCGTCAGAAGCTCCAGGACGGTCGTCTGCCGTACGACGGCATGCCCAGATTCTGGGGTGGGCTAGCCGACGGGGAGATGTGCGACGCTTGCGACGCGCTCATCGGGAAGGAACAGCTCGTGATGGAGGGCATCGCTTCGACGTTCAGCAACAAGAAAGCTATCCAACTTCACGTCCGCTGCTTCCACATTTGGGATCATGAGAGGCGCGTACCGATGGCGTAGCCTCGCGCGCGTTCGCGGTTAAACACTTCACCTCGCATGCCGCGTGCTGATTGTCCACAGTCGGCATCCTGGGTCTTTTGGTGAGCAAGACCTTGATGGGGGGGTTGTTCGCGGTTGCTCCGATACGTGAGGCCGTTATGGACCCGCACGCTATCCGCCTCCTGATCCGTGCGAAGCTCGGAGACGGTCGTCTTCCCCGCGACAGCGCACCGAAGGCGCTCGGACGTCCAGGCAACGGGGAGAAGTGCGACGCCTGCGAGGAAATCCTGACGACCGCCGCACTCATGCTGGAAGTCTATCCGCTGACGAACGACACGAAGATCGTTCGCTTCCACGGCGACTGCTACGCACTCTGGAATGACGAAAGACGCAAGGCGTAGGTCTCAAAGGCGTGAGCTCGCCACAGCTTCTTGCCGGTCGCGCTCGTCGGCGAGTGCTCCATGCCTGGTCGTGTAGAAACGTTGCGCGCCAGCCTTCTGTGGCGCGCCCCGGAGAGCGTCTAGCGAGGGCCTCGGATCGTCTGCACGCTCGATGGCCTCATAGCCTGCAGATGAAGTTCGATGTTGATGAGCGAGTTTGCGATCTGTCTCATGGTGTCGGCGGTCTCCGGGAATGTTTTGCTCAAGTTCTGGATCGCTGCTTCAGTCTCCGCGTTCATGTTGCTCTCCTCTGTCGCGTAAGCGGGTCAGCATCGTGCGACATAGAGAGCAGGATAGCAGAGTGGCGGGGTCGTAAGACGGCAGCGGGAGAGCCCGACGAAGCCGAGTGCTGCCCGAAGGAGTTGGCCGCGTTGGTCGAGCACGCGGCTACTGGATGATCTGGTCCGCGCGCCCCAACACCGACGGCGGGATCGTCAGGCCGAGCGCCTTGGCAGTCTTGAGATTGATCACCAGCTCGAACTCGGTCGGCCGCTCGACGGGCAGTTCGGCGGGCTTGGCCCCCTTGAGGATCTTATCCACCTAGGTGGCGGCCCGCCGGTAGAAATCGAGAAAGCTCGGCCCGTAAGACATGAGACCCCCCGGCCTCCACACTCTCCCTGACCGCCGTATGCTGCCGGCAGGCGGCTCCTGGCTGCGAGGTCTGCGAGCCGTGTTCGGTGGGAATTGAGTATCGCATCTGACAATACCCCCTCGTGCTGGCGGCGGGCGCTGTGGGGGTTGTGAACGTTTCACAGGGCTTGATGCACGGAGGGCCTGAAAGTTCTGATCCACGCCGCACCGTGCGGGGCGCTAACCCCGCGTCGGCGCAGCGATGTTACAGAACGCGTATGATGACGCGACATGCCCGATCCGCTCGGCTGGACGGTCCTCGTCGTCGGCGCGCTCGTGGGCTCGCTGCTCGGGGGCGTCGCCGGGTTCGGCACCGGGATCATCATGCTGCCGCTCGTCGCGTGGGCGATCGGCATCCGCTCGGCGGTCCCGGTCCTGACGGTCGCGATGCTGGTCGGCAATCTCTCGCGCATCTGGTGGAGCCGAGCCGAGGTCGATCGCGCGGTCGTCGCCCGCTTCACGCTCGGCGCGGTGCCGGCGACGGCGCTCGGCACGGCGTTCTTCGCGGGAGCGCCGGCCGAATGGCTCGGGCGGTTCGTCGGCATCTTCCTCATCTCCGCGGTGCCGCTGCGCCGGCTCCTGGCCACCGATTTCTTCCGCATGCGCCTGCGCTACTTCCCGGCGCTCGGGGCGTTCATCGGTCTCCTCTCGGCCATGGTGGTCACGACCGGCCCGGTGAACACGCCGTTTTTCCTGTCGTACGGCCTGCGGCGCAGCGCCTTCGTGGGGACCGAGGCCGTGTGCTCGATGGCCATGCACCTGGCGCGCGGCGCGACCCTGGCGCGCTACGCGCTCCTCACCCGGGAGGCCGTCATCGTGGGCCTGGTGCTGGGCAGCACGATGTTCGTGGGCACCTGGGCGGGGCGCCGCCTGCTCGAGCGGATGAGTGATCGCGTCTTCCTGGGCATCATCGAGGCGATGCTGGTCCTGATGGGCTTGCACTCGCTTCTCTTCCCGCGGTAAAAGCGTGCGTCATGAACATCGCGCCGAGCGCCTGATGCCGATCCAGATCAATCGAGGCCTGATCGGCAAGGAGTACCCGCCTTACGCCATCACCGTCGAGCGCGGGAAGATCAAGGAGTTCGCCAAGGCGATCGGCGACGACAACCCGCTCTATCTCGACGACCGGGTCGGCTCCGCCTCGGAGTGGGGCGACGTCATCGCGCCGCCGACCTTCGCGATCACCCTGCGGGACGAGACGACCGACACTGCTGCGTTCCTGAAGGAGCTCGGCACCGACATCTCGCGCCTCCTCCACGGCGAGCAGGAGTTCGAGATCTTCCGCCCGTTGCAGCCTGGCCAGACGTACCTGTGCCGCCCGCGCGTCGTCGATATCTATGAGAAGACCGGGCGCAGCGGCCCCATGGCGTTCGTAGTCCGCGAGACCACCATCACCGACGGCACGAACGAGATCGTCGCGACCATGCGCGGCGTCACCATCGTGAGGCTCTAGGCATGAAGTACGCGCGCGTTTACTTCGACGACGTCAAGGTGGGCGACGAGATTCCCCCGCTCGTCAAGGGCCCGATCAGGCAGATCCAGCTCACGCGTTACGCCGGCGCCTCCGGCGACTTCAATCCCATCCACCAGGACGACGAGTTCGCCCGCGAGGCCGGCATGGGCGGTGTGTTCGCCCACGGGATGCTCTCCATGGGCTTCGTCGGTCAGGTGCTGACGGACTGGGCCGGCGCCGGCGCCGTGCGCAAGCTTGGCGTCCGGTTCGCCGCGCTCGTGAGGTTGAAGGACGTCGTCACCTGCCGCGGCCGCGTGGTCGCCAAGTCATCGGCCGCCGGGGCGCACCTGGTCGATCTCGAGGTGTGGGCAGAAAACCAGCGGGCGGAGAAGGTCGTTACCGGTCGGGCCACGGTCGCCCTGCCGGCCCGCGGCTAGCCGCCGGGCATCTGGCCCAGCCCGGCGACCCACTCGCGCAGCGCCTCGCGTGTCGACTGGAACGCGAGGACATCCCACGGAATCCGATCCGGCTTGACCCACTCGAGCGCGTCGTTCTCGTCGCACGTCGTGAGGGTGCCGCCGGTAACGCGCGCACGGTAGACGATGATCACCGGAGCGCCCGGGTACGTGTAGACGTTGAGGAGCCCCGTCAGGTCGACCTTCAGGCCCGTCTCCTCGAAGGTCTCGCGCATCGCGGCGTCGGTCACGGTCTCGCCGAAGTCGACGAACCCGCCCGGAAACGTCCACAGCCCTCGCCCCGGATCGATCGAGCGTCGCGTCAGCAGTGTCGCACCGTCCTGCTCGGGAATGGTGGCGGCGACGACCTTCGGGTTCAGGTAGAAGACGAATCGGCAGCGCGAGCAGACTTTCTGCTCGCGATGATCGGGCGGCACTGGCTCCGACGCGAGCGACGCACCGCAGAGCGGGCAGAAGCGGATCGTGGTGGGGCCGAGCATCGGATTGTTGGCCACGACCCGAGTCTAAACCACCTCAGGCGCCTTGACACTCCGCGCGGGCCGGTGCTACAACCCGACCGTCACGCTCGCCATGTTCCTTCGAGCCAGGAGGCCCCTGATGTCACGCGTCGCTCTCGGCATCATCGTCGCTACGCTCGCGATCCTTCTCGGCGGCGGACCGGACGCCGTTCGCGGGCAGGCGCCGACCGGCGAGTACAAGATCGGCGTGCTCGAGCCGCTCACGGGCAACCTCGCCTTCGAAGGCAAGCGCCACATGGAAGGCCTCGAGGTCGTGCGCGACCTCATCAACGAGCGCGGCGGCGTGATGGGCAAGAAGCTCGTCTTCGCGGTCGCCGACGCCACCGATCCCACCGCGGCGGCCAGCGAGGCTAACCGGTTGATCACCCGCGAGGGCGTGAAGATCATCACCGGCACGTTCTCCTCACGCTTGTGCGGCGCGGCCAGCGAGGTGGCGGCGCGCCACAAGGTCATTTACTGGGAATCCTCCTGCGTCGACCCGCGCTTCAACAAGCGCGACCTCAAGTACGTCTACCGCACCGAGATCGACGCCACCGGGTTCGGCTGGTACAACATCGAGTTCATCGCCAAGCACCTAGCGCCGCGGTTCAACCTCAAGCCGAACCAGCTCAAGGTCGCGTTCCTGTCCGAGGATTCTTCCTACGGCCAGGGCGTGACGGAATCCGCCCGGCAGCGGGCCAAGACCGAGTTCGGCATGCAAGAGGTGATGCTGGAGTACTACAACTGGACGACGCTCAACGACATGACGCCGACGATTCTCAAGATGAAGCAGCTCAATCCCGACGTCGTCCATCACATCGGCTTCGGCAACGACGCCGTGCTCTTCTGGCGCCAGTCCAAGGAGCAGAACTTCCTGTTCAAGGCGCTCGTGCACGCGGGCGCCACCGGCTACGGGGGCGCCGACTTCGGCAAGGCGCTCGGCAACGACGCCAACGGCGTGTTCGCGCTCCTGGAACCCGGCCCGGGCTTCAGGCTCGAGGCGCTCCGTCCCGAGGGCCAGCAGATCGAGAAGGCCTTCCGCGACGCGATCCAGAAGCGGACCGGCACCTACCCGTTCGGCGCTCACCAGCTCGCGGGCGCCGGCCTCTGGCTGCTCAAGCTCGTCCTCGACCGCGCCAAGACCGACGATCCCGAGAAGTTCAACGCCGCCGTCATGTCGCTCGACATGCCGGTGGGCTCGATGATCAACGGCTGGGGCGTCAAGTTCTCCGAGGTCGGTCAGAACGCCAACGACCGGGTCCAGCATTACATGCTGCAATGGCAGAACGGCCAGCTGGTCACCGTCTGGCCGGAGGAGTTCACGACGCTCCGGGCCAAGTGGATCCCGCTCGGCGCCTGGGACCAGCGCAAATAGACGTTCTCGCCCAGCTCGCGGTCGCGACGGTCCTGCTCGGGGGAATCTATGCCCTGATCGCCGTCGGGCTCACGCTGATCTTCGGCATCATGCGCGTGGTCAACTTCGCGCACGGTGAGTTCCTCATGCTCGGCATGTACCTCGCCTTCTGGGCCTTCGCGCTGTACGCGGTCGACCCGTACGTCGTTGTTCTCATCTCGATCCCCGTCTTCTTCGTGGTCGGCCTCGTCACGTACGTGCTCGTCATGCGAGGGGTCATCCAGGCCTCGCACAACGTCCAGATCTTCACGACGGTAGGGCTGTCCGTCGTTCTGCAGAACGTTGCGCTCGTCGCCTGGGCCGGCGACTTCCGATTCGTCCGGCCCTGGCACCTGTCGACGGTGATCCGGGCCGGCTCGACCACCTTCAACCTCAGCCAGGTGGTGGCGTTCCTCATCGCGGTCGGCCTCACGGTCGCACTCGTCGCTTTCATGAAGTGGACCCACGCCGGGCGCGTCATGCGCGCCACCGCCCAGGACCGCGACGCCGCCACCTTGATGGGCATCGACACCGACCGCGTCTACCGGCTCACCTTCGCGATCGGCATCGCGGCCGTGGGCGCCGCAGGCGTGCTGGTGGCGCCGCTCTACGCCATCTACCCGACGGCCGGACTCCAGTTCGTGCTGCTCGCCTACGTCGTCGTCGTGCTCGGCGGCCTCGGCGACATGTTCGGGGCGATGCTCGGCAGCTTCATCGTAGCCGCGGTCGAAGTCGCGGGCTCGTACCTGTTCGGCACGGCCTGGAAGGAGATCTTCTACTTCATCCTGTTCATCCTGGTCCTCGTCTTCCGTCCGGCCGGCCTCTTCGGCCAGCGCGGAGCGGAAACCCTGGGCGTCTGAGTGTGATCGCCCGCCTGCGCTCGCGTCCGGGCGCGGTCGCCCTGTTCGGGCTCGCGGCCCTGACACCGCTGTTCGTCCGTGACGCGTATTTTCTCGACAGCCTCGTGCTCATTCTCCTGTGGGGTGCCCTGTCGGCCGCCTGGAACGTCGCCGGAGGCTACGCCGGCCAGGTCTCGATCGGTCACGCGTCGTTCTTCGGTCTGGGCGCGTACGCGGCGGCGCTGATGGTCACGCGCTTCGGCCGGGGCCCGTGGCTCGGCATGCTCGTGGGCGTCGTGCTCTCGCTCGGCGCCGGCTTCATCATCGGGTTTCTGTCCAACCGGCTGAGGGGGCCGTACTTCGCCCTCTCGACCATCGCCTTCTCGCAGGTCCTGCTGATCGGCGTGAGCCGCTGGCGCGGCTTCACCGCCGGCGGCGAGGGCATCCCGGTCCCGTTCCGGCCGGGCTTCACGACGCTCGGGCTCGGCCACATTGCCTGGGTGTACATGGCGCTCGCGGCGGCGCTGCTCTGCTACGCGGTCGAGGTCTACCTGGAGCGATCGCGGCTCGGCTATCGCCTCGCGGGCGTGCGCGAGGACGAGGACGCGGCGGAGGCGCTCGGCATTCCCACCCGGCGCCTCAAGGTGCTCGCGATCGCGCTCAGCGCCGCGCTCACTTCGATCTGCGGTTCGCTGTGGGCGCAGTACGTCGGGTTCGTCGATCCGACCTATGTCTTCTCCGTCGACCTCTCCGTCAAGTTCGCCCTCAACACGATCATCGGCGGCATGGGCACGGCGCTCGGGCCGTATCTCGGCTCGATCCTCATCACGTCGCTCGAGACCTATCTGCGGGCAACCTTCTCGGGCGTGAAGACCGGATTCGCGGGAATCTATCTGATCATCTACGGCACCGTCCTGATCCTGGTCGTCCGGTTCGTTCCGGACGGGCTGGCCGGCTTCGCGTCGCGGCTCAGGGCGCGGAGAGCGCACGCGTGAGCCAGCCGCCGCTCCTGGCGCTCGAGGGCGTGACGAAGCGCTTCGGCGGCCTCACCGCCGTGTCCAACGTGAGCTTCACGGTCCCCGCCGGCGATTTGCTGGGGATCATCGGGCCGAACGGCGCCGGCAAGACCACGCTCTTCAACGTGATCTCCGGGTATTACCGCGCCGACGGCGGCCGGGTGGTCTTCGCCGGCCAAGACGTGGTCGGTCAGGCCCCGCACGTGATCTGCCGGCTGGGCCTCACGCGCACCTTCCAGCTCGTGAAGCCCTTTGGCAATCTCTCGGTCGTCGACAACGTCATGATCGGCGCGCTCACCCGGCTGCCGACCCTCCGCGCCGCGCGCGTCGAGGCCGAGAGAGTTATCGAGACCTGCGGCCTCGGCTCGCACGCGAGCGCCCACGCCCGCACCCTGCCCATCGGGCTGCGCAAGCGCCTCGAGGTCGCCCGGGCGCTGGCGACGCGGCCGCGGCTCCTGCTGCTCGACGAAGTCATGGCCGGGCTCAACCCCACGGAGCTCGCGGCCATGATCGAGCTGATCCAGCGCCTGCACGTCGACGGCCTCACGGTGATCGTGATCGAGCACATCATGGCGGCCATGATGCGCCTCGCCCGGCGTATCGTCGTACTCCACCACGGCGAGCGGATCGCCGAGGGGCCGCCGGCTGCGATCACCCAGGACCGGCGCGTCGTCGACGCCTATCTCGGCGAGGAGTTCGTCCTTGCTCAGGCTTGAGGGCATCGACGCCTTCTACGGCGACCTCCAGGCCCTCGCCGACGTCTCGCTCGAGGTGCGCGAGGGGGAGATCGTCGCGCTCGTGGGCGCCAACGCCGCCGGCAAGTCCACCACGCTGCGAGTCATCTCCGGGCTTGTCGTGCCGCGTCGCGGCCGGGTGCTTTTGGGCGGCGACGACCTCACCCACGTCCCCGCCCACGCGCGCGTCGACCGCGGAGTCGTCCAGGTGCCGGAGGGTCGGCATCTCTTTCCGTTCATGACCGTCGCCGAGAACCTGGCGCTCGGCGCCCACACCACCCGGGCCCGCCGCGAGCGCGACGGGACGCTCGCCCACGTCTACACATTGTTCCCGGTCCTCGACGAGCGGCGTGCGCAGCTCGCGGGGTCACTCTCGGGCGGCGAGCAGCAGATGTGCGCCATCGGGCGCGCGCTCATGGCGCGGCCGCGCATCCTGATGCTGGACGAGCCGACCCTCGGCCTGGCGCCGGTCCTGGTCGCGAAGATCTTCGACACCGTGCGTGCGATCAACGGCGACGGCGTGACCGTCCTCCTGGTCGAACAGAACGTGCGCCAGGCCCTGACCCTCGCGCACCGGGCGTGCGTGCTCGAGAGCGGACGAATGGTCCTGGAGGGGCCGGCCCACGGTCTGCTCGGCGACGACCGCTTGAAGCGCGCATATCTGGGGCTTTAGCGGTGATTCTAGAAGCGCGCCTCGGCCGGCGGGGCCCGCAGCCCCGCGACGGCCTGCAGCGCGCACGACCCTTAGAAGCGCGCCTCGGCCGGCGGGGCCCCCGCCCCGCGACGGCCTGCAGCGCGCACGACCCCGGAGGCAGAGGATGAGGATCGACAAGCGCCGTCTCGAGCAATCGATCGAGGAGCTCGGGCGGATCGGACAGACACCGCGCGGCGGTCTCACGCGCCTGGCCCTGTCGGACGAGGACAAGCGCGGACGCGACTGGATGGTGGCACGGATGCGCGAGGCGGGGCTCGCGGTCACCGTCGACCAGATGGGCAACATCTTCGCCCGGCGCGCCGGGGACCCGGCTCTCCCACCCGTCATGATGGGCTCCCACGTCGACTCGGTGCCGACCGGTGGCCGCTACGACGGTCAGCTCGGGGTTCTCTGCGGCCTCGAGGTCATCCGGAGCCTCAACGACGCGCAGGTCCGGACTCGCCATCCCGTCACGCTGGCGATCTTCACGAACGAGGAGGGTGCGCGCTTCCAGCCGGCGATGATCGCCAGCGGCGTCATGGCCGGCAAGATCGCCCTGGAGGACGCCTACAACGCGCGGGACAAGGACGGCATCCGCCTGGTCGACGAGCTCGAGCGTATCGGCTACCTCGGCGCCGAGCCGTGCGTCGCCCGGCCGTTCCGCGCCTACCTCGAGCTCCACATCGAGCAGGGTCCGTTCCTGGAAGAGGAAGGACTCGCGGTCGGCGTCGTCGAGGGCATCGTCGCCATTGCGTGGTCGCGGCTCACGATCCACGGCGTTCAGGACCATGCCGGCCCGACCCCGATGCGCATTCGCCACGACGCCCTGGTCGCCGCGGCCGAGGTGGTCGCCGGTGTGCGGCGGATCGCGCGCGAGATGGGCGGCGATCTGGTGACAACGGTCGGCAACATGGTCGTGGCGCCGAACATCGTCAACGCGATCCCCGGCCGGGTCACGCTCTCGATCGACATGCGCGATCCTCAGGACGCCACGCTCGATCGGGCACGGGCAACGCTCGAAGCCGTCGTGCGCGAGGCCTGCGAGCGCGAGGGCGTTCGGTACGAGCTCGAGCACTACTGGCGGGTGCCGTACACGCCGTTCGACCGCGGGGTCGTCGACACGGTCGAGCGCGCCGCCCGGGCCGCTGGCGCGCGCCACCGGCGCATCCGGTCCGGCGCCGGCCACGATGCCCAGTACATGGCTGCCATCGGTCCCGTCGGCATGGTGTTCGTGCCGTCGCACGACGGCCGCAGCCACTGCGAGGAGGAGTTCACGCCGATCGACGACATCGAGCAGGGCGCCACCACTCTGCTTCTGGCGGCGCTCGACCTCGCGGGCCGCGCCTGAGCACCCGATCTCGGCGGCCGGCTACTCCGGCGGGGGAAGGGCGTCGCCGACCACGTAGGGCGCCACACGCGGCGCCCGATAGGACATGCTCAGGCGCGCGACGACCGGCAGGTGGTCGGAGGCGACGCGGGCGAGGCGGCTCCGGTGCACGCTGAACCCCTCGCCCTCCAGCTCGGCGTCCCAGTAGATCCGGTCGAGCGCGAAGAGCGGGAACATCGCCGGATGCGTGCGCCGCCGGCGCATCGGCGACGAGAACTCGCGGCGCAGCCCGCGCGTGACCGGCCCCCGATGCCACTCGTTGAAGTCCCCCATCAGCACGCGCGGGCCGGCCAGGCGATGCGAGTCGCGGATGAACGCCCCCAGCAAGCGGAGCTGCTCGCGGCGCTCGCGCAGCGCCAGGCCGAAATGGCAGTTGAAGACGTGCAGCGGCGTGCCCCGGACATCGAGATCGACGCGCAGGCATCCCCGTGGCTCGCGAAATTCGCGGCTCAGGTCGCACCGGCCGGAGCCCAGCACGCGCAGGCGCGTGAGGACGGCGTTGCCGTAGATCCCGGCCCCGTGGGTCCTGGTCTCCCCCATGACGATCTCCGACATGCCGAGCCGCGCCGCCAGGTAGGCGGCCTGATCCGCGTACGGCATGCCGTTTTCGCGGATCACCTCCTGCAGACCCACCACGTCGGGTGAGACCTCGGCGATGACATCAGCGATGCGGTCCAGATCGTGGCGACGGTCGAGCCCGACGCCGCGGTGGATGTTGTAGCTCACGACGGTGAGGTGTGTCACCCGGCCTCCTGGTAGCGGACGAAGTAGGGATAGAGCTGGATCGGATGGGTGATGGGCGACGGGACGGCCGCCGCGCGCGGGTGGATGACGAACGTCTGCATCTCGTCGGGCGAGGGCCCCGCGTGGGTGCCCGCCTCGGAGATGAACGACACGTCGCCGCCGGGCGCCGCGATGCCGTAGATCACGAGGTCCCCCGCCGAGCGCATCGCCATGAGGTCCCGGATGCCCTCGACCACTTGCTCGAGGTCGACGCGGCCCGCGAAGGGGCCGGCGTGAAGCTCGTCGAGCGCGTACCGTCGGCCGCGCCAGAAGCAGAGCGGCCCGGAGGCCGAGCGGACCAGGACGATGCCGATACCGGGCGCGGCCGAAATGCCGGTGGCCAGCGCGGGAAATCGCTTCTCGATCTCCTCGAGCGTCAGGGGCTCCGGGGAGTTCAGGAAGTAGACGAACGCGTTGGGCCCGGCCGAGATGATCCGGATCCCGGCGCGCTCGCGCGATTCGGGCATCTCGCCGAGCAGCCGGGGGAAATCCCGCTCGAGATAGTTCACGAACCGCTGAAAGAGCCCCGGCGCTCGGCGCGATCGGTACGCCTTCAGCCCGGTCGCGATTCGATGTGCCCTGCCCTCGAGCTCGGCCGGTCGCGGCGCGCTGGACGGATCGAAGAAGTCGTCGAAGAGCGCCTCCTCGATCGGCGGACCGCCCGTCGCCTGTCGATACGATCGGCAGCTGGCCTGGCCGTGGTCGGAGAGCACGTGGAGGTCGTAGCGATATTCGGGCACGCGCCGGAGGACTCGCCACAGCCGATGGATCGACGCGTCGACGCGACGAAGCGCCCGGAGCGCGCGCCGGTGACGCGGGCCCCACGCGTGGGCAGCGATGTCGTAGTCGAGGTAGTTCACGTAGATCGCGCCGACGCCGGCGTAGAGGTCATGGGCCACCGCCAGCGTGAACAGCTCGCGCAGCCATACCGAGATGACGATCTTGATCGCGAGCCACTTCCAGCCGCCCGTCCAGACCGACAGCGGATCGGCGGCCACCCGCAGGAGCGCGCGGCTCAGCTCGATCATGGACACGACGGTGCCCTTCAGGATCACCCACGCCAACACCACCGCCATCGAGATCGTGCGGAGCAATCCCGCCCCGGTCGGACGCTTGAACATCGTGAAGGTCAAGAGATTGTTCGCGGCACCGCCGGTGAAGACGCAACCGTACGTGCCGCCGTCGCGCACGATGCCGCGTCGACCGGCCGCCTGGGTCGCCTCGACATGCGCGGCGTCGCCGCCGCGCGGGAAGTAGATGTCCGCCCGGCGCCGCTTGTCGTGATAGTGGAAACCCGGAATGTCGGGCCGCACGCCGTACATGGCGGCCATCTGGAACGCCGGCGTCGAAGTCGGCAGCCCGACGCTCATCGGCGACATCCGGTAGCCGCGCTGGCGGACGAGGCGCGCCAGGAACGGTGCCCGCCCCTTCGCGATGGCCTCCTCGAGCACGGCCCGCGAGAGGCCGTCGATCTGGACGATCAGGAGCCGCCGGCGATCGGGCACCGGCGCCGCGCCGAGACGCAGCCGCCGCACAAGACGATCGAGCGCGCGCTGCAGACCGAGGACCAAGTCGTCGAGAGGCATTCGTCCCTATTGTAGTATCTGATCGTCCATGGACCATCCCGTGATCGCTGCTGTACGCGAGTTCGTGGACGACGAGGTTCGTCCCGTCGCCGCGTCGCTCGAGCACGCCGACGCGTATCCGCACGCGCTCGTCGCGCGCATGCGCGAGCTCGGCCTCTTCGGGGCGCTCGTCCCCCGGCCGTTCGGCGGTCTCGGTCTGGACGTCACGACGTACGCGCGGGTCATCGAGGAGCTCTGCCGCGGCTGGATGTCGCTGGCCGGCGTCATCAACAGCCACACGATGGCCGCGCTGATCGTCCTGAACCACGGGACCGACGCGCAGCGGCAACGCTTCCTGCCCCGCTTCGCGCGCGGCGACGCGCGCGGCGGGCTCGCGCTCACCGAGCCCCACGCCGGCACCGACGTGCAGGCAATCCGCACGGTCGCGCTGCGCCGCGGCGACGACTACATCGTCACCGGCACCAAGCTCTTCATCACCAACGGGCGCGAGGGCAACACGCTGGCACTCCTCGCCCTCACCGACCCGAAGGCCGAGCCTCGTCACCGCGGCATGTCGTGCTTCATCGTCGAGAAGGGCCATCCCGGCTTCCGCGTCGCAAAGTCGATCGCGAAGCTCGGCTACAAGGGCGTGGACACGGCCGAGCTGATCTTCGACGAGTGCGTCGTGCCCGCGACCAACCTGGTGGGCGGCGTCGAGGGGCGGGGCTTCAAGCACGTCATGGGCGGTCTCGAGGCCGGGCGCATCAACATCGCCGCCCGCGCGGTCGGCGTCGCCCGCGCCGCCTACGACGACACCGTCGCCCATCTCGCCGCGCTCGGCGACGATCCCCCGCCGGCCCTCGCCGACATGGGGACGAAGCTCAGCGCGGCGCGGCTTCTGACGGGCTGGGCGGCCGCGATGAAGGACCGCGGCGACCGATGCGACCTCGAAGCCGGGATGGCGAAGCTCTTCGCCTCAGAGTCGGCGCAGGAGATCGCGGTCGAGGCGCTTCGTCTGCACGCCGACGGCGGCTGCCTCGCCGCCTTGAACGTCGAGCGGTACTACCGCGACACGCCGCTCATGATCATCGGCGAGGGCACCAACGAGATCCAGCGCACGATCATCGCGAAGAACCTCGTCGATCGATACGGCGAGCGGCTCGGCGCCCTGACCTCGCTCGCGGACGAGCCCGTCGAGCGCCGGCAGATCGTCCTCGCGGTCCGCCAGTTCGTCGACAAGCAGGTGATCCCGGCTGCCGCCGAGCTCGACGCGACCCACCGCCATCCCGCCGATCTGATCGAGGCTCTCGCCCAGCTCGGCATACTCGGGGCGCTCGCCGATCCGGCGTGGGGAGGTCTCGGGCTTGACGAGCGCACGGCCGCCCCCATCGTCGAGGAGCTCGCGCGCGGCTCGGCCGTGGTGGCCACAATCGTCACGGGCCACTTCGCCGCGCTCCACGCCCTCGTGCTCGCCGGTACCGGCGAGCAGCGAGATCGCCTGCTCCCGCCGATGACGCGCGGCGAGATCGTCGGCGCCGTCGCGTTCGGCTCGGGCGTCACCGCCGTCGCCGCGGGCAGCGACTGGATCCTCGACGGCGCCCTGCCGCTCGTCGATCACGGGACCCACGCCGGCTGCATTCTGATTCCGGCCGTCGCCGCGATCGGACCCGTCTGGTTTCTCGTCTCGCGAGACGCCGCCGGCGTGCGCTGCGGACCCGCGCTTCCGACGCTCGGCCTGCGAGGACTCGACCCGTGCGCGCTCCACTTCGAGCGCTGCCGCGTTTCGGGGCGCGACCTGCTCGGCGGCATCGTCGGCCACGGCGAGATGCAACGGGCCGCCACGCTGGCGATCGCACGGCTCGGAGTCGCCGCCACCGCGGTCGGTGTGGCGCAGGCCGCCTTCGAGGCGGCGCTGCGCTACGCGCAGCAGCGGACGACATTCGGCAAGCCGATCGCGCAGCATCAGGCGGTCCAGCTGGCGCTCGCCGACATGGCCACCGCGGTCACCGCCGCGCGCCTGCTCACGGCCGACGCCACCACCGAGCCGCTCGATACCACCCGCGGCGCGATGGCCAAGGTGTACGCGTCAGAGACGGCGTATGCGGTCGCGCTCGCTTCGATGCGCGTGCACGGCGGCTACGGCTACACGAGCGAGTTCCCGGTCGAGCGCTACTATCGCGACGCGGCCCGGCTCGCTTCGTTCCCCGTGCCCAACACCCTCGAGCGTCGCGAGCTGGCACGCGCCCTGGCGATGGCGAGTCGCACCGCCGGCTCCCGGGGGAAACACGAATGATGGTCGAGAGAGTCTCGCCCGAGTCGGACGTCGAGGAGATCAGTCAGGATGCCGTCGCTCCGCCGTGGATGACGGTCCTGCACAACTGCGACTGTCACACGTTCGAGCAGGTCGTCAAGCAGCTTCGGAAGGCGATCGGCTGCAGCGAGGCCGAGGGCTGGGAGATCGCCTGGCAGGTCCACAACACCGGCAAGGCGGTGGTCAAGGTCGGTTCCGAGCCGGAATGCGTCCGGGTCGGCAACGTCCTCGCCTCCATCGGCCTCGTCGTCACCGTCGTCCAGTCCTGAGCTACATGACCGGGCCGATGATCCACGGCGCGAACTCCTCCTCGCCGACCCCGGAGAGCTCGCTCTTGGAGCGCTTGCCCGACGCGACCGCGATGACCTCTTCGAAGATCTGCCGGCCGACGGTCGCGATCGGCGTACCCTCGAGGACAACGCCGCAGTTGATGTCCATGTCCTCCGCCATGTGGCGGTACATCAACGAATTGGTCGCGAGCTTGATCGAGGGCACCGGCTTGCAGCCGAAGACCGACCCGCGACCCGTCGTGAAGCAGATGACGTTGCATCCGCCCGCCACCAGGCCGGTGATCGACACCGGGTCGTGGCCGGGCGTGTCCATGAAGACGAATCCGCGCGTCGTGATCGGCTCACCGTAGAGGAACACGTCCATCATCGGCGTCGTGCCGCCCTTGGTCACACCGCCGAGCGACTTCTCGAACACGGTGGTGATGCCGCCGGCCTTGTTGCCGGGTGCGGGGTTGTTGTCCATCGCTTCGATCCCACGGCAATACCATTCCCACCACTTGTACCGGTCGATCAGCTTCTTGGCGACGCCCTCGCTGACGGCGCGCCGGATCAGGAGGTGCTCGGCGCCATAGATCTCCGGCGTCTCCGCGAGCACGCCGGTACCGCCGTAGCGCACCAGCTCGTCGACGGCCCAGCCGAGCGCCGGGTTGGCGGTCATGCCGGAGTTCGCGTCGGAGCCGCCACAGTTGGTGGCCAGCACCAGCTCCGAGATCGGCTGCGGCGTGCGCCGCACGTCGTTGGCCGCCGGCAGGAGCTTCGCGACCTCCTGCGACGCGCGCTCGACGGTCTTCCGGATTCCGCCCGCCTCCTGGATGTTGACGATCGTGGGTTTGCGCTCCGGATGGCCCGGCGCCGCCATGCGCTGGCGATCGACCATTACCGCGGCCTGGTTCGTCTCGCACCCCAGGCCGATCAGAATGTAGGCAGCCACGTTCGGATGCTTTGCGTAACCGGCGAGCACGCGCTGGAGCGCCATGTGATCCTCGCCGAAGAGCTTCGTGCCACACCCGGACTTGTGAGTGATCGCGAGGACGCCGTCGATGTTCGGGTAGTCGCGCTGGACGTCGCGGAAGCGGTCCTTCACGAACTGGCTCACGCTGGCCGAGCAGTTGACGCCCGAGATGACCGCGACGTAGTTGCGCGTGCCGACGCGGCCGTCGTCGCGCTTGAAGCCGTCGAAGGTCCGCATGCGCTCGGGCGGATAGAAGTCCACCGGGCGCACGTCCACGCCGATCTCGTAACGGTCGGCGCTCAGATCGCCGATGCCCAGGTTCTGCGTGTGGACGTGGTCACCGACCGCGATGTCTCGGGTCGCGAAGCCGATCACTTGGCCGTAGCGGCGAACGGGAGCTCCCGCGGCCACCGCGTGCCGGGCCACCTTGTGGCCGGGCTTGATGTCTTGGCGCACCTGGATCCGAGTACCGCCGTCCTCCAGGATCGTGCCCGCGGGCAACTCGGCCTTCGCGACTGCAACGTCGTCCTCGGACCGCAGCAGAACCGTCTTCTCGCCGAGCGGGTATGTCGCCATAGGTTCCTCCGGCGGCCAACTATACCGCCCGTCCTTTCTGAGACGAAAGTCCCATTGCCCGGGATCGGTCCCGTCACCTTCCATGGTGAGGGCTCGCGGTACGGGCCGACATGTAGAACAAGAAGGAGAACGCCATGACCAGACGTTCGCTCCTGACTTTCGTTGTCATCGCCGCAAGTCTGTCGCTCGCGGCCTGTGCCGGGAACACCGCGGCGACCTCGCCCGAAGCTCGAGCCAACCATCCCTCGTGGCTGACCGGTCCGTGGCAGGCCACTGGCTGGCAGGTCGCCGGCGACACGGCACAGGCTCGGGCCGACGTCGTCGTGACCTTCGCCCCCGACGGCACCTGGAAGACGCCCGCCGGCGGCTCCGGAACGAGCTGGGTGGCTGGCGACACGGTGTACATCGAAGGCAAGACGAGGGATGGCTACACGTTCCAGTACTCCCTCAGGCAGCGTCAGAATACCGACGGAAACCGCGAGCTCTGGGGCGTAGTCGATGCGAGGCCCGGCGCCACGCAGGTCAGCCTGAAGCCGATGCGCTGACGCTACGACGATCCGGCGGCCTGGGCCGAGCCGGGGCCCTGGATGCGAAGCACCGCCGGGGGCTCCGTCTCGAGCTGGATGGTCGTGTGGTCGATGCCGAACCGCGCGTGCATCACGGCATGCAGCGTCTCGAGCAGCCGCTCGCTGTCGCGGACATCGTCGACCACGGCGTGGGCGCTCATCGCCTCGCGGCCCGAGGTGAGTGTCCACACGTGCAGGTCGTGAACCCGCCGCACGCCCGGCACGCGGCGCATCGCTTCCTCGATCTCGCCGAGGTTGAGGTGCGCTGGCGTCCCCTCTAGAAGAACGTTGACCGCCTGTCGTAGCAGGCGCCAGGTCCTCGGCACGATGACCAGCGCGATGGCGCCACTCGCCAGCGGATCGGCGAGCGTCCAGCCGGTGAGGATCACGATTGCCGCGGCCACCACCACGCCGACCGAGCTCAAGGCGTCTCCGAGCACCTCGAGATAGGCGGCGCGCACGTTCAGGCTCGTCTCCGCGCCCGCGTGGAGCAGCCGGGCGCCGACGAGGTTCACCGCGAGCCCGATCGATGCGACCGCGAGCATCGGGCCTCCCAGGATGGCGGGCGGCTTCAGCAGGCGCTGGTAGGTCTCGACGAGAATCCCCGCCGCGATACCCAGCAGCACGATCGCGTTGACGAGCGCGGCCAGGATCTCAGCGCGGTAGTAGCCATAGGTCTTCTCGGGCGTCGGAGGGCGCGCAGCGATCCAGATGGCGAAGAGGCCGAGCCCGAGGCCCGCCGCGTCGGCGAGCATATGGCCCGCGTCGGCCAGCAGCGCGAGGCTGCCCGACCACAGGGCCCCCGCGACCTCGACGATCAGGAATACGCACGTCAGGGCCAGGGTCGCGGTCAGCCGCCCCCGCGAGCGCGAGGCCGCCGTCGACCGGTGTGAAAGCCCGTCCATCGAGCGGATCGTAGCAGGTTCCGCGCCGGAACCCGTGATGCAATGGATCGAGAGCCGTTCAGCGCGTCTCGAACTCGCTCGAGGGCGGGGTCAGCTGGCACTGGGCGATCTTGTTGAGCAGCGTCTTGTAGCTGACCTTGAGGATGCGGGAAGCCTCGGCGCGATTCCACCGCACCTGCTCGAGCACGCGCTCGAGCGCTGCCCTCTCCGCCTCCAGCGCCCCCCGGCGCGCGATCTGGGCAAGGCTCTCGACGAGGGAGCACGCCGGCGCCGGCGGATCAGGCTGGCTGCTTCGCGCGTCGGCGGCGAGCGCCGCGAAGAGCCGCTCGCCGTCGGCGAGCACCACCATGCGGCGCACGACGTTCTCCAGCTCGCGAACGTTGCCGGGCCAAGGGTATTCGGTTAGGCGGACGAGGGTCTCCGGCGCAAGCTCCTTCTGTTGCTCATATCGGGCGTTGAAGCGAGCCAGGAACTCGGCGGCCAACGGCAGGATCTCCTCCCGCCGTTCCCGCAGCGGCGGGATGCGAAGCTCCACGACGTTGATGCGGTGATAGAGGTCTTCGCGGAACTCGCGCCGGACCATCGCGCGCTCGAGGTCGCGGTTGGTGGCGGCAATCACCCGGGCGTTGATCGAGATCGAGCCGTGACCGCCAACCCGGGAGAAGCAGAAATCCTGGAGGACGTGCAGAAGCTTCGCCTGCAGCGGCAAGGACAGCTCGGCGATCTCATCCAGGTAGATGGTGCCGCCGCGCGCGCACTCGAACAGTCCGAGCTTGCGGCGGTACGCACCCGTGAAGGCCCCGCGCTCATGGCCGAACAGCTCCGACTCGAGCAGCTCGGCGGGGATGGCCGCGCAGTTGACCTTGATGAACGGGCCCGCGCGCCGGGCCGAGCGCGCGTGGATGGCACGGCCGACAAAGTCCTTGCCGACCCCGCTCCCGCCGCAAATGAGGATCGTCGCGTCCGTGTCGGCGACATGCTCGATGACGTTCCAGATCGCCCGCATCGACGGGCTGTCTCCGAGCGGACAGGTCGGCGCTTGGCTCTCAGCGACTTCCTTGGTCCTCACGGCCACCTCCTCCAGGTATCACCAACGCCCGAGAGGCTAGTGGGACCAGATGAGAGGCCGATGAGTTTATGATGAATCCTTTCTTAGTTGCTTCTCAGCCCCCGTCAGGCGAATCAGCGCGCGCGCAGTCTGCGGGCCGCCTCCGCGCGCATCTGCTGCATCGCGCGCGTCTCCTGGTCGGCGTAGCGCTCCTCCGTCCACGGATCCGCGTGCATATGGTAGCCGTTCTGCTCCCAGAAGCCTGGCGGGTTGACGTCGAGAAACTCGAGGGCGCGCAGCCACTTGGCGCTCTTCCAGAAGTAGAGCTTCGGAGCGACCAGCCGCATCGGGCCGCCGTGGTCGGGCTCGAGGTCGCGGCCGTTGTGCCTGAGGGCCAGCACCACTTCGTCCTGCACGAGGTCGTCGAGCGCGATGTTCGTCGTGTAGTCCGGGTCGGCGTGCTGCATGACGAAGCGCGCCTCCGGGCGCGGGCGGACCCGCGTGATGACCTCGCGAATCGACACGCCTTCCCATGTGTTGTCGAGCTTCGACCAGCGCGTGACGCAGTGGATGTCGGACGTCACCGTCACTCGCGGGAGCGCCTGGAACTCGGGCCAGGTCCACGCGACCTCGCGCTCGACGAGCCCGAAGCACCGGAAGGTCCAGCGCGCTGGATCGAAGCGCGGCGTGAGGCCGTAGGTGAGGACCGGCCACTTCTCGGTCAGGAGCTGTCCGGGCGGAACGCGGTGAGCCAGCGCGGGATCGATCGGTTTCATGGGCCCACTATACCCGACGCTGCGCGGAAGCTTTCAGGTGCGCTGGGGTCGAGCCGTATAATCAAGTCGGGCGTGGCCTGGCCCGGGCGTCGGGCGAAAGGATCTGGAATGAACGGAGAACGGAAGCTGGCGATGTTCATGGACTTCGAGAACATCGCCCGCGGCGTGAAGGAAGCGCAGTACAAGCAATTCGAGCTCAAGCTGGTTCTGGAGCGACTCCTCGAGAAGGGCAAGATCATCGTGCGGCGCGCTTACGCCGACTGGAACCGCTTCACCGAGTACAAGCGCCCGTTCCACGAATGGGCCATCGAGCTCATCGACGTCCCCCAGTCGCGCTACAGCGGCAAGAACTCGGCGGACATCCGCATGGTCGTCGATGCCCTCGATCTGGCCTACGGGAAAACGCACATCGACACGTTCGCACTGGTCTCGGGCGACTCGGACTTCTCGCCCCTGGTGTCCAAGCTGCGCGAGAACGATCGCTACGTGATCGGTCTCGGCGTGAAGTCGTCGTCCTCCGACCTCCTGGTGGCGAACTGCGACGAGTTCATCTTCTACGAGGATCTCATCCGCGACACGAAAAAGACGACGCTGCTACGCGGCCTGCCCGAGAAGAAGGCCGAGGCCATGGCCCAGCTCATCGACGCCATCCAGGCGCTCCAGCGTGAGAACAAGGAAACACTCTGGGGCTCGATGGTCAAGCAGACGATGATCCGGAAGAACCCGGCCTTCAACGAGACGTACTACGGGTTCTCCACCTTCTCGAAGCTCCTCGAGGACGCGGCCAAGCAGAAAATCGTGTCCCTCGAGCGCGACGAGAAGAGCGGAACCTACGTGATCACCGCTCTCACCGAAGAAGGTGGGCGCGCCGCCTAGCGGGCCGCTTGATTCCATCGTATCCTCGGGTCGTGATGCGCGCGTCGTTGGACGTCCGCCGGTCGGCGCGAGTGTACATCAGGGGGGTTCACGCGGCCGCGTTCCTGCTCGCGGTGCTCGCGCTGAGCGCCGCGCGCACGCACGCGCAGGTCGAGATCAGCATCAACCCGGCGATGGTCAAGGGCCCGCGCGACGCGGCAGTGACGATCATCGAGTTCTCCGACTACCAGTGACCACACTGCCGGTCCGTCCAGCGGTCGCTGGCGACGATTCTCAAGGATTACGACGGGCGGATTCGCCTGATCTTCAAGGATCGCCCGCTCGCCATGCACACGCTCGCCCGCCCCGCGCACGAGGCCGCGCGCTGCGCCGGCGCGGACGGCAAGTACTGGCCATATCACGATCGGCTCTTCGAGAAGCAGCCGGCCTTCCGCCGTGACGATCTGCTGACCTACGCGGCCGAGCTCGGCCTCGACCGCGACGCGTTCGCGCGCTGCCTCGACGCGCGTCGGTTCGCCGCCGACGTCGAGCGCGATGTCGCCCAGGCGGACGCCCTCGGCGTCAACAGCACGCCCGCGTTCCTGATCAACGGTCGGCCCGTCCTCGGCGCCATCAGCGTCGACGAGTTCCGATCCATCGTGGAGGACGCATTGAAGGAACGTCGCTGATGGGATTCGTGAGAGTCGCAGCGGTCGAGGACATCGGCGCGGGTCAGGGCGCGCTGGTCGAGCACGGTGGCTTGACGATCGCGCTGTTCAACGCCGGCGGCGGCCGATTCGTCGCCTGCAGTCCCACCTGCCCGCACGAGGACGGACCGCTCGTGGAGGGCTGGATCGACGGCAACGCGGTCGTCTGCCCGTGGCACGGCTACGATTTCGACCTCGCCAGCGGCACGTGCCGGGTCGCGCCGGGCCTCTCCGTGTCGGTCTATCCGGTCCGCGTCAGCGAAAAAGGCATCGAGGTCGATCTGCCCTGACCGCCGCGCCACGCGCGGGCGTGGCGCGTGGAATCCCCAGGTCCTACGATTGGTTGCACAACCACGAAAAGGTGGTTACCGTAAGAGGCCCAAGGAGGGTCACCATCCCGTGACAGAGCGCGCCGTCAAACACGTGCGGAGGTTTCTGGGACAACGATTGCGGGCTCTGCGCAAGCAGCGCGCGCTCAGCCAGGAGCGGCTCGGCAAGGGCTCAGGGCTCAGCGGGAAATTCATCGGCGAGGTCGAGCGCGGCGAAAAATCCATCTCCATCGACAGCCTCTACCGCGTCTCGGTTGCGCTCGAGATACCCCTCCGCGATCTTACCGACGTCGGCGACAAAAGCAGTACGGTTCCCACCGAAGAAGCCGAGAAAATCTTCGCCCTCGTCTCGGGCCGGCGACGCCCGGAGGACGTGCGCAAGGCGTACAACGTCCTGCGCGCCATGTTCGGCCGCGCGTCGTAAGTCTCCCCCGTCGGGCCCGGCCGCTCGCTCGCGACCACCCAACCCTCGCGCACCACGCTAAGGGGACGACGATGACCACGGATCAGCTCTGGCTCGCCATCGGCTTTCTCGGCCAGGCCTTCTTCTCGGCGCGCTTTCTCGTTCAATGGGTTGCGTCCGAGCGCCAGCGCAAGAGCGTCGTCCCGCGATACTTCTGGTATTTCTCCCTGGGCGGCGGCGTGACGCTCCTGGCCTACGCGATCTACCGTCGGGATCCGGTGTTCATGGTCGGCCAGGCCGCCGGGCTCTTCGTATACGCGCGCAATCTCTACTTCATTCGCAACCCCGGGCCCGGCGCTTCGTGAGCCGCGTGCTAGAATGCCCGCCGTGAAGCGGACGTGCGCGCTGCAGGCCGTCGCGGGGCTGGGGCCCCGCCGGCCGAGGCGCGCCTATGGATCAAGGAGCCTCCCGTGACGATCAACTGGGCCCAGTGCCACACGCGACCCGTGCTCATGATCCCCGGCCCCACCGAGCTGCCTTTCCCGGTGATCCAGGCGATGAATCAGCCGCCGGCGATCCAGTACGACCGGAGCTTCGATGACGAGGTCCTCGAGCCCAC
The DNA here is from genome assembly GCA_046727415.1 of Candidatus Methylomirabilota bacterium. Classification (GTDB taxonomy): domain Bacteria; phylum Methylomirabilota; class Methylomirabilia; order Rokubacteriales; family CSP1-6; genus AR31. Next base: position 3,772 of record JBKPCO010000037.1, on the reverse strand, counting down.
GACGCTGGCGCTCCGCGAGGTCTTCCAGACGAAGCACGAGGTCATCGTCATGCCGGGGTCGGGACGTACGGCGCTCGAGGCCAGCGCGCTCTCGGTGATCGAGCCGGGCGACCGCGTCCTGGTCGTCGGCGCCGGGCAGTTCGGCATCCTGATGCGTGAGATCATGAACCGGGTCGGCGCCGACTGGACCGAGTTCCCCGTCGAGTGGGGCGCGCGGCTCGATCTCGACCGCCTGGCGCGGGAGGCCGAGCGCCTGCGACCCAAGGCGATCACGCTCGTCCACAACGAGACCTCGACCGGCACGACCTATCCGGCGGCCGAGGTCGGTCGCATCGCGCGGGCGGTGAACGCGCTCTACCTGCTGGACACCGTGTCCTCGATCGCCGGCATCGACGTGCGCACCGACGAGTGGGGCGTCGACCTCAACATGACCGGCTCCCAGAAGTGCCTGGCGGCGCCGCTCGGCATGTCGCTCGTCGCGGTGAGCCCCCGCGCTTTCGAGGCGATGGAGCGGCGCAAGCGCGCGGCGTCGAGCCTCGTCTACGACCTGCTCCGCTGGAAGGAGCTGTGGGTTCCGGTGTCGCGCGGCGGCAAGGTGCCCGACGGCGCCCCGCGCCGGCAGCCGATATCGATCCCGACCCATCTGACGAGCGCCTTGCGCGTCGCCGCGCGACTCATCCTCGACGAAGGGCTCCCGCACCGCTTCCGGCGTCACGCCGTCGCCGGCGCCGCCATCCGCCGGGGCGTTGCCGCGATGGGCCTCGAGATGTTTCCGGACGCCTCGCTCCTGTCGAACACGGTGTCGTGCGTGAAGACGCCGAAGTCCATCGATCCGGCCGCGGTCGTCACCCGGATGCGGGATCAGTACGGCATCCTCATTGGAACCGGGCTCGACAAGATGCGCACGAGCACGCTGCGCATCGGCACCATGGCGATGACCGCCAGTCCGCACTACGTCCTGCCGACCCTGTCGGCGCTCGAGCTGACGCTCCGCGACCTCGGCCACAAGTGCGAGCCCGGCGCCGGCGTCGCGGCCGCGCAGGCCGCCTTCGCCGACGCGGAGTAGGCCATGTTGGATTACACACTCGTCGTCCCGGACGATTTTCCGTCCGTCTTCGACGGCACGCCGGCTCACGAACGCTGCAAGAAGATCGGCGAGACCCGCGTGTTCACCGCGCGCGGCGCCGACGAAGAAGCCGAGCTGATCCGGCGCATCGACCGCGCCAAGGTGGCCATCAACATCCGGGCCCATGCCCGGTTCACCGACGGCGTCATGACGGCGTGTCGCAACCTCGAGATGATCTCGATCTGGGGCACCGGGACCGACAACGTCGACCTCGACGCGGCGGGACGGCACGGAATCACCGTGTGCAACACGCCGGGGATCAATGCCTTCGCGGTCGCCGAGCACACCCTGGCGCTCATGCTGGCGACGGCCCGCCGCATCCCGCGGATCGACCGCGAGGTCCGGGGCGGCGGCTGGCCGCGCGAGATGCTCACCCAGCTCTTGGGCAAGACGCTCGGCGTCTTCGGCACCGGCAAGATCGGCGGGCGCGTCATCTCGCTAGCGAAAGCATTCGGTATGGACGTCCTCGCCTACAGCGCGCGCGGCGACGCCGCCGCCGTCGCCCGGCTCGGAGCCCGGGCCGCGTCCAAGGATGAGATCCTGCGCGCCGCCGACGTCATCACGCTCCACCTGCGCCTGGCGCCGGACACGCGGGGATTTCTCGGTCGCCGCGAGCTGGCGCTCATGAAACCGACGGCGATCCTCGTCAACACCGGCCGCGGTGCCCTGATCGAGCGCGAGGCGCTGCTCGACGCGCTTGGACGCGGACGGCTCGCCGGCGCCGGGCTCGACGTGTTCCACGACGAGCCAGTCAAGCCGGACGACCCTCTGCTGGCCATGCCGAGCGTCGTGCTGTCGCCCCACAACGCCGGCCAGACGCCCGAGGTCATCCGCGACGGCCTGCTGCGCGCCATCGAGAACGTCGAGACCTATCTGGCCGGCAAGCCGAGCGACGTCGTCGTCGCCCCCGTGAAGCCGCGGCGCTGACGCGCCCGCAGGAGGGAACGATCCGATGGCCGTGACATCGTTCCGAATCACTCAGCGCTCGACGGTGCTCGACGGCCGTCCGTTCGGTGACGCGGGCGCCTATGAAAAGATCGCGGGAGTCCTCCGGATCGCCGTCGACCCGAAGAACCCGGCGAACGACACCATCGCCGACCTCGCCCTGGCCCCGCGCAACGCCGCGGGTCTGGTCGAGTGCGAATCGGACTTCTATGTCCTGAAGCCGAGCGATGCCGCGCGCGGCAACCGCCGGCTCTTCCTCGATGTTCCCAATCGCGGCCGCAAGGTGGCGCTCGGAATGCTCAACAGCACGGTCCGGGTGCCGGATCCATCGGCGCCCGAGGATTTCGGCAACGGCTTCCTGATGCGCCACGGCTACACAGTGGCGTGGTGCGGCTGGCAGCACGACGTCCCGCGCCAGGACGGCCTCATGGCGCTCACGGTGCCGGTGGCTCGCGGCGACAACGGCCCGATCACCGGGCAGCTCCTCTGCGAGTGGCGGCCGAACAGCCGCGTGGCCACGCTGCGCCTCGCTGATCGTTATCACATCGCGCACCCCGCGGCCGATCTCGACGATCCGGCGGCCCGCCTGACGGTGCGCGAGCACGCCGGCGCCCCTGCCGTCGCGATCGCGCGCGCGGCGTGGCGGTTCGCTGATGCGACCTGCGTGAGCCTCGACGGCGGGTTCGAGCCCGGGAAGATCTATGAGCTCGTCTACCGCTCCGAGAAGCCGCCGCTCGTCGGCCTCGGCCTCATCGCCGTGCGTGACACCGCGGCCTGGCTTCGGTTCGCGACCACCGCCGACGGCAATCCCTGCGCGGGCGAGCTCGAGCGCGCGTACGTCCTGGGTGTGTCGCAGACCGGACGGTTCCTCCGCCACTTCCTCTACCTCGGTCTCAATGAGGACGAGTCGGGGCGCGCCGTCTTCGACGGCGTGATGGCGCACGTCGCCGGCGCCCGCCGCGGCGAGTTCAACCAGCGCTTCGGTCAGCCGTCGCTGAACGCCACCTGCTCGGTCGGAAGCCTCTTCCCGTTCACCGACGTGCCGGCGGCCGACCCCGTGACCGGCGAGCGCGGCGCCCTGCTCGCGCGCCTCGAGGCGAAGGGCAAGCTGCCGAAGCTCGTCCTGACCAACACGTCGGCCGAGTACTGGCGCGGCGACGCCTCGCTCGTGCACACCGACGTCGAGGGCATCCGAGACGTGGCGTCCCGTCCGTCAACGCGGCTTTACCTCTTCGCCGGCTGCCAGCACACGCCGGGCACGCTGCCGCCACCCGACGCCGACCCCAACACCGGCTCGCGCGGGCTTCAGACGTTCAATGTCGTCGACTATGCGCCGCTCCTGCGCGCCGCGCTCGTGAACCTCGACCGCTGGGTCACTGCGGGCGTCGAGCCCCCACCGAGCGTCGTACCACGGCTTGCCGACGGCAGCGCCGTACCGGCCGAGTCGGCCCGCGAGCGCTACACGCGCATTCCCGGCGTCCGCTTCCCGGATCGAATCGAGCGGCCCCGCCGGCTCGACTTCGGGCCCGATCTCGGTCGCGGCCTGGTGAACGAGCTCCCGCCGAAGATCGGCGCCCCGTTCGTCACGCTCGTGCCGGCGGTCGACGACGATGGCAACGACTTGCCCGGCATCAGGCCCGTGGAACTGGCGGTCCCGCTCGCCACCTTCACCGGCTGGAACCCGCGCCATCCCGACCAGGG
>JBKPCO010000036.1:0-18467 GCA_046727415.1 Candidatus Methylomirabilota bacterium | reverse complement strand
CAGCCGGAGCTGCTCGGCGACGGTGGTCAACGCGAGCAGCGCGCGCGCATGGCCCATCGTGAGCCGCCCGCCGCGAAGATCGGCCTGGATTTCCTCCGGCAGACGCAAGAGCCGCAACGCGTTGGCGATCGACGTGCGGTCCTTGCCGATCCGCTGGGCCAGCTCCTCCTGGGTCCATCCGAATTCGGCCAGGAGCTTCTGATAGGCCTGTGCGGTCTCGATCGGGTTGAGATCTTCGCGCAGCAGGTTCTCGACGAGGGCGAGCTCGATGCTCTGCGCGTCGGTCGCGTCGCGGACGATCGCCGGGATCCTATCGAGCCCCGCTTGCCGCGCGGCGCGCCAGCGCCGCTCGCCGGCGATCAGCTGATACGAGCCCGCAACCCGGCGCACGATAATCGGCTGGATTACGCCCGAGGACTTGATCGACGCCGCCAGTTCATCCAAGGCCGTGAAATCAAACACTTTTCTTGGCTGATGCGGGTTCACCTCGATGCTGTCGATCGGCAGATCGAGAAGCGATTCGGCTTCAGAGGGCTCTGAGGCCAGCAGCGCACCGAGACCACGGCCGAGGCCGCGTCTACTGTTCATGGCCCAACACCTCCCGTGTCAGCTCCAGGTAAGCAGTGGAACCGGTGGACCTGAGATCGTGCAGCATCACCGGCTTGCCGTGGCTCGGCGCCTCCGTCAGACGAATGTTCCGAGGAATGACCGTATCGAAGACCTGCCCTGGAAAGTAGCGATTGACCTCCTCACGGATCTGGAGCGCAAGGCTCGTCCGGCCGTCGAACATCGTGAGCACGATGCCCTCCACGTCGAGGCTGGGGTTCAGACGCTCTCGAACCAGCTTGACCGTCTTAAGGAGGTGAGTAAGACCCTCGAGCGCATAGAACTCGCACTGGAGCGGGACGAGAACCCGGTCGGCCGCCGCCAGCGCGTTGATGGTCAGTAACCCGAGTGAGGGGGGGCAATCGACAATCACGTAGTCGAAAGACGCGAGGACGGGCTCGAGCGCGAGACGCAGTCGGTGCTCCCGCTTGCCCAGACCGACTAGTTCGATCTCGGCTCCAACCAGATCGATGTCCGCCGGGAGGAGCCTCAAGCTGGTCAGGGACGTTGGGTGGATCGCTTTCTCAGTCGATTCGCCCCCAAGGAGCACATGGTAGACCGTTGGGTAGAGGTCGGCCTTGTTGACGCCGAGTCCGGTGGTGGCGTTGCCCTGAGGATCCAGGTCGATGAGTAGGGTAGGGCGCTCTGCTAGGGAAAGCCCGGCTGCGAGATTGACGGCAGTCGTCGTTTTGCCGACCCCGCCCTTCTGGTTGACAACCGCGATGACCTTACCCACTACCCGCTACTGCTCCTCGGAGGAGCGTTCCACGTGCAACAATCTATACTCTACTCATGTTGACATCTGCGGCTCGTTCCACGTGCAACACTTTCCACAACAGACCCTTCCAGGTCAATATTTTCTGGAAGCCAGAACCGTTCGGTGCGCTTCCCGATCTAAGGCCGGTAGACGGCGAATCGACGGGTCGTCGACGGTCGGAATCCCGGGACTACTACCCAGTCGCCTGTGGTCAGCGGGCGTGGCCCCGGCGGCCCGGACGCTACGACCACCCCGTGCGGGGCCAGCAGCCTTGCCGCCAGGGGCATCAGCTCATCAACATCCCCAGCGCATCGCATGACGATCGCGTCGAAGCGGCCTTCGAGATCAGCTAGACGACTCTCGATCCGGCCAGCGACGACGTGCGTCCGAGCCAGGGGAAGCTCCCTGACGACGGTCGAGAGAAACGAGGCTCGCCGGCGCCGTGACTCGACGAGGGTCACCTCAGCGTCGCTCCGCACGATCCTAATAGGCACTCCGGGCATGCCCGCTCCGGACCCGATGTCAGCCAGAGATCTTGCGGTCGAGGGGAGGAGACGAAGGAAGAGCAGACTGTCGAGGAAGAGATGTTCCACGATCCACATTTCGTCCGAGGAGCCGATGAGCCGGTGGCTCCGCTGCCACTTTATCAGCAGGGCGAGATAGCGGGAGAACAGGTCCTGCTCGTCGGAGGTCAGGGACCTCCCGAGGATCGACAAGGCTCCCTGAGCCAGGGCTTCCTGCGGCCGCCTCACTTGCCGAGGCAAAAGGCGGAGAAGATCCGGTCGAGCACAGCGTCGGAGATGTTGACCCCGAGGATCTTTCCCGCCGACGCCAGCGCACCGTTCAGGTCCACGAGGACGGCTTCCAGCGGCGCGTCCCCTAATGCAGCCTCGGCTGCGGCTAGGTCTGTGCGCAGAGACTCGAGCAGTTCGATCTGGCGGACCGACGCGACGATCTGACCCTCGTCGCCAGACGCCCCAGCGAGAATCTCGACCTCGCGGGTCAGGTACTCGCGGAGCGCTTCCATCCCTTCGCCCGTGAGTGCCGAGACCGGCTGAGCCCCGGGTAGGGCCGCGGCAGCCTCGTGAGCCTGAAGATCGCACTTCGCGCGGATGAGCACGCGAGGTCGGTCGGCTGTCTCCGCGAGGACCCGCCTCTCGGGTTCGACGCTCCCGTCCAGGACGACAAGCAGAAGATCGCTCTCGTCCATGGCCCGGCGGCTACGCCGGATGCCTTCGGCCTCGATCTCGTCTCGGGGGGCGTCGATGCCCGCAGTGTCGAGCATCCGAACGGGAACGCCGGCGAGCACGATCGCTCCCTCGACGATGTCGCGCGTCGTCCCAGGAACATCGGAAACAATCGCCCGGTCCTGTCCCACCAGCGCATTGAGGAGACTCGACTTGCCGGCGTTCGTCGGGCCGACGAGCGCGACCGTCAAACCACCATGAACCACACGGCCGTGGCGCGCCGCCACGAGCCATTGTTCGGCCTCAACGCGAAGCTCCCTCATGGCTATCCGGGCCGACTCGACGTCATGGCTCACGTCTTCCTCGGGAAAGTCGAGTGTCACCTCGAAGCCCGCGATGACTTCAACGAGCCTGGCCTGGAGACCACGGACCCGCTCGGAGAGTCCGCCCCCCAGCGCACGCGCGGCCAATGCAACGGCACGATCGGTCCGCGCGCCGATCATGAGCGCGACGGCCTCGGCTTGCGCCAGGTCGAGGCGGCCGTTCAGGAACGCCCGGCGGGTGAACTCGCCGGGCGCCGCCACGCGCGCGCCGCCGGCGACGAGCCATAGGAGAATCAATCGCAGCAGGGCCGGCGAGCCGTGACACGAAAGCTCCACGACGTCTTCGCCGGTATAGGATCGCGGCGCGCGCATGACCGCGCACAGCGCCGTGTCGACGCGCTCAGCGCTCTTGGGATCGACGACGCCGACGCGCCGGAGCGCGTGCGACGGAAATGCCCCGAGCGGCAGCGCGGTGTCGAGCAGGGGAGCGACGGTCGCGACAGCGTCGGGGCCGCTCACACGGATGATCCCGATCGCGCTCTCGCCGATCGCGGTCGCGACGGCGACGATCGTGTCGTCGGTGCGCGGGCGCTCAGGCCCGGCTGGCGTCCTTGGCCTCGCGCGTCGCGCGGCTGCGCGCTGGTCGGTCCATCAGCTTCTGCTGCACGATCTGGAGCACGTTGGACACCGTCCAGTACAGGACGAGGCCCGAAGGGAGGTTCAAGAACATAAAGGTGAAAACAACCGGCATGAACAGCATCATTTTCGCCTGACGAGGATCACCCATAGTTGGTGTCAGCTTCTGCTGCACGAACATGGTGATGCCCATCAGGATCGGTAGCACGTAGGTCGGATCGTGCGCGGCCAGGTCGCAGATCCAGAGGTCAACGCCGAAGAAACGCCCGAAGCACAGGAACGCCGCGTTCTGCAGCTCGACCGACACCGACAGGGCAAGATAGAGCGCGTAGAAGATCGGCACCTGCGCCACCATTGGCAGGCAGCCGCCCATCGGATTCACCTTGTGCTTGCGGTAGAGCGCCAGCGTTTCGCGCTGGAGCGCCTGCGGGTCCTTCTGGTAGCGGCTGCGCAGCGCGTTCACCTGTGGGGCGAGCGCCTGCATCGCCTTCATCGAGCGCATGCTCTTGACGGTCAGCGGATAGAACAGGACCTTCGAGATCACCGTGAGGAGGATGATCGCGACGCCGTAATTGCCCACGTGCCTGTAGGTCCAGTTCATCAGCCAGAGGATCGGGACGCCGATCCAGCGCATCGGGAGCCCGCCCCAGTACCAGGGGATCGGGAAGCCGCCGAAGTTGAGCGTCTCCTCGAGCTTGAGGGCCTCGAGCAGGCGGTACTCCTTGGGCCCGGCGAACATCGTGACCTCGCCCTCCCAGGCCTTGCCCGGAGCGATCTCCGGTGTCGCGCGCACGCCGATCGCGGCGCGGCCGGGCGCCGCCTTCCGCCCGTCCTTCGCTTCCTCCGGCTTCTCGACCGACGTGACGAGCTGGAACCCTCCCGCCTTCGGCAAAAGCGCCGCGAGGTACCAGACGCTCCCGATGGCGATCCAGTCGCCCTCCTGGCCGAGCTTCGGCTGGTGATCCACGAGGCCCTCGAGGGTGGGGCTCATCCAGTGGGGCGCCCGATCGACCGAGCCGTGGATGGACCAGACGACCTCGATCGGGTGCTGCCCCGGAAACTTCTCCGGAACCCCGGCCCAGGAGATGCGCGACGTCCACGGAAGCTCGACGGTCACCTTGCGGGGCGCCGACGTGGGGTTCTCGACGCGGACACTTACACCGATGGCGTAGCTGTCTGGCTCGAAGCGGAGGGATTGGCGCACCCGCAGGCCGCCGGTCTCGCCGGCGAGCGCCAACGTCTCGGTGTGGCCTGGCGTAACAGCCACGTTTTCGGTGCTCATGGTCATCGGTACCGGCGCTGGCGCCGCGCTCGCGTCGGGCGAAACCAGGAGCCCGGCAGGCCCGAGGTCACCGATAAGGACTATGGGCCTCTCGCCTCGATACTCGAGCGTCAGCTCTTGCAGCTTGCCTCCCTCGCTGCTGACCACCGCTCTATAGAGCGGGGCCTTCACCGTCGTCAGGCGCTGCGGGGGACGGGGAGCCGGTGGGGCACTGACCGGGGGCGCGGCTTTCGGCGCCACGGCTGGGGCCGCGGCCGGCGCTGGCTCCGGGACACGGGCGGATTCGGTCTGCGTCGTTTGCGCGGGCGGCTTCGGTTGCGGGGGCTCCACCGGGAAGAAATATGTCTGGTAGATGATGAATACCGCCGCCATCAGGACCGCCGCGAGGATGGCCCGCTTTTCCATCGTCACGACCGGCGGGCTCGGGTCGGCAGCGGATCGTCCCCACCGGGATGGAACGGGTGGCAGCGAAGCAGGCGCCACGCGGCCAGGCCGATGCCCCGCAACAAGCCCTGCTCCTGGATGGCGAGCCGGGCGTACTCCGAGCAGGTCGGAGCGAACCGGCAGGCGCTGGGCAGGAGCGGCGACACCAGCCGCTGGTAGGTCACGACCGCGCCGAGAGCGAGCCGCATTCCGGCCGTCACGGCCGCGGGCCCGGAATGGCCGCAAGCGCTCCGCTCAACTCGGCGGCGAGCGCTGGGAAGGGTACGCGCAAAGCGCCAGGGCGCCCGATGATGACGAGCGCGGTGTGAGTGGGGGCCGCTTCGCGGGCTGCCCGATAAGCTTCGCGTAGGCGGCGACGAGCCCGGTTGCGCTGAACGGCGCCGGGGATCTGCCGGCTGACCGCGAAGCCGACCCGCCGGGGCTCGGTAGTCTCGCGCCAGAGCACGATCATCGACGGCCGGTCGATTCGCTTGCCACGCTGGAAGAGAGCCTGAAATTCAGTGCTGGCAGTCAGCCGGTCTCGCCGCGGGAACCCGCCCGTCAGACAGTGAGCCGTTTCCGCCCCTTCGCGCGCCGCCGCTTCAGTACCTTTCGCCCACCCGTCGTCTTCATCCGCTCACGAAAGCCGTGCGTTTTCTTCCGCCGGCGCACATTGGGCTGAAAGGTTCGCTTCATGAACTCGGCTCCCCTTCGATGAGCATCGAACCGACAGTGTAGACATCGCCCCCTGGCGAGTCAACTCACCGTTCGTTTGCGAAGACGCTTGCGACCCGCTTTCAGCCCGTGCTAGAGTCCGCCATCCATCGTGCGACGTACCGGCGTGAGGGGTTTTTCCTGAGGTGCGCGCGTGGCGGCGCGATACTCCGATCGAGCTAGGTGTCCCGGGCTATCCACACATGTGGATAACCTTGTGCGTAAGTGAGGGTGACTCCCGTGTTGGATGACCTTTGGGCCCGCCTCCTCGATGTTTTGGCTCGCACGCTTCCCGCGCCGGTCCTCGACAACTGGATCCGGCCATGCCGCCTGATCGCGGTCGAGGGTGACCACTTGCGGATCGGCGCCCCGAACAAGTTTTCTCGCGACTGGCTCGCGCAGAACTACCTCGACGCGCTCCACCTGGCCGCTCGAGAGTGCGTCGGCGGCCATCCGCGCATCACCCTCGTCATCGCCGAGGCGGACAGCACCCCGGCCGACGCGGCGCCGCCGCGCCTGGAGCGTCCCGTCGGGAACGGCTCGGTCGAGGGGTTGAATCCGCGCTACACGTTCGACTCGTTCGTCGTGGGCTCCTCGAACCAGTTCGCGCAGGCCGCGTGTCAGGCGGTCGCCGAGCTTCCCTCGCGCGCCTACAATCCGCTCTTCATCTACGGCGGTGTGGGACTCGGCAAGACTCACCTGCTGCACGCGGTCGGACACCAGAGCGCGCGCCTCTTCCCGGGCATGTCCGTCGCGTACCTGTCGTCGGAGCGGTTCACCAACGAACTCATCAACGCGATCCGCTATGACCGCACCGCGGAGTTTCGCGCGCGCTACCGGACGATCGACCTCCTGCTGATCGACGATATCCAGTTCATCTCCGGCAAGGAGCGGACCCAGGAAGAGTTCTTCCACACCTTCAACGACCTCTACGAATCGCGCAAGCAGATCATCGTGTCGAGCGACTCCTCGCCCAAGGACATTCCCGAGATCGAGGAGCGGCTGCGCTCACGGTTCGAGTGGGGACTGATCGCGGACATCCAGCCGCCCGATTTCGAGACGCGCGTGGCGATCATCAAGAAGAAGGCGGCGCTCGAGCGCGTCCGCCTCGCCGACGACGTCGCCTACCTGATCGCGAGCAGGATCAAGTCGAATATCCGGGAGCTCGAGGGATCGCTCACGCGGATGATCGCGTTCTGCGCCCTGACCGGGCGCGAGATGAGCGTCGACCTCGCCCAGGAGGTGCTCGGCGAGCTGTGGGGCGAGGAAGAGAAGATCATCACCATCGAGCAGATCCAGCGGCGTGCCTGCGACTTCTTCGGGCTGAAACTCTCCGACCTCAAAGCCAAGAACCGCACGAAGGCCATCGCCTTCCCACGGCAGGTGGCCATGTATCTCGCCCGCCAGATGACGCATTCGTCCCTGTCGGAGATCGGCCGCGCCTTCGGCGGCAAGGACCACACAACGGTTCTGCACGCCGTGGATAAGATCCAGACGCTGCTCCACGAAGATCCCAAGCTGCGCAAGACGATCGATAGCCTTATCCAGAGCATCAACTTGTGATCCACGCGTCCCGCCGCAATCTCCACAAGGTTGTCCCCGATCCCGGATCCGGCGAAGTCGTGTCGCCGTCACGCTTTCTCGCTGTCTCTACCCGTCCACACCGCCTAGCGACTACTTCGACTACGAAGTTGTCTTTCTTTCTTCTACAAAGACACTGGAGAACCTTATGGAAGTAGTGCTCGACCGTGACGCGCTCCTCAAAGGCCTCCAGATGGTGCAGAACATCGTGGAGCCTCGCCAGACGCTCCCGATCCTCGCCAATGTATTGCTCGAGGCGGAGGGCGAGGGGGTGCGAATGACGGCGACCGATCTCGAGGTCGGCGCGCGAGTCTCGGTGCCGGCGAAGGTGGGCGCGAAGGGTTCGATCACGGTGTCGGCGCGGAAGCTCGCGGAGATCGTGAAGGAGCTCTCGGCGTCCGCGGTCGAGCTGAAGGTTATGGAGAACGTGATGGTTCGGCTGCGCTGCGGCGGCGCGACGTACCGGCTGGTTGGCCTGGCGCCGGACGATTTTCCCCCGGTGGTTCCGGCGGCGCCGCAGTCGTGGGTGACGATCGAGGCGAAGGTGCTGCGCGAGATGCTGACCCAGACGAGCTTCGCGGTGTCCCACGACGAGACACGCTACGCGCTCAACGGCGTGCTGTTCGCGTTCCAGGGCAAGGACGTGCGGATGGTCGCGACGGACGGACACCGACTGGCCATGTCGACTCGGAGCCTGGGCAAGGCCATTCCGAACGCGACGGGCATCGTGCCGCGCAAGGCCGTCAGCGAGATCATGCGCGTTCTCGGCGCGGGTGAAGAGGTTCAGCTCGCGATCACCGAGAACCAGTTCGTGCTCCAGATGCCGAACTTCGTGATGACCGCTCGGCTCATCGAAGGACAGTTCCCGAATTACGACGCGGTCATTCCGCGCTCGCATCCCGGACGGCTCGCCGCGGTGAAGAGCTCGATTTCGGCTGCACTGCGGCGCGTGGCGGTGATGGCCGAGGAGCGCAACAAGCCGGTGAAGCTGGCGATCAGCCCGGCGTCGTTGAAGGTGACCGCATCGAGTCAGGATCTGGGCGAGGCCGAGGAAATTCTGGAAGTCGAGTATGCCGGCGAGGAGATCGTGATCGGCTTCAATTCGCGTTACTTGCTCGAGGCGATGGGCGCCCTGGAAAAGGACAAAGTCGTGTTCGAAATCAAGGACGCACAGAGCCCCGGAGTGATTAAAAGCGTCGAGGACGAAGGCTACTGCTGTGTTATAATGCCAATGCGGATTTAGACGTTGATTTCTCCTTATAAAACAGGAGTTTATAGGTTTGTGGCTAGGGTGCGTCCAGTTGTCGGAAGTCCGGAATTACCGCACCCTTTCGTGGCACCCGGCGCCACGTCTGAACGTCGTCAGCGGGCATAACGCTCAGGGCAAAACCAACCTCCTCGAAGCCCTCGGTTTCATCGTCACGGGACGGTCCTTCCGGACCTTCCGGCTTGCCGAAATTCCTCGCTGGGGAGCTGAGGCGACAGTTCTCGTCGGCGACCTCGTTCGAGGCGAAACCCAGCGGACCGTCCGGCGGGGGCTCCACCGGCTCGAGGACGGGACGTGGCAGAGCACGGGCGAGGCGGCGCCGGAGTGGGCGCGCGTCATCGCGTTCGGCTGGCAAGATCTCGAGATCGTCAACGGCGCGCCGGCGGCGCGGCGCAACTTCGTCGACGGGTTCGCCGGGCGGCTCTATCCGAATCACATCGCGACACTGCTCAGGTTCCGCCAGATCCTGGCGCGCCGTAATCGGCTCCTCCAGCAGCGCACTCACGATGCCGCTCAGGTGGCGAAGCTCCAGCCGTGGAACGAGCAGCTCGCGACGGTCGGGATGGAGTTGCTCGGGCGGCGCCGCAAGGCGGTGGCGGCGCTGCAGACGGAGCTCGCACGCGTGTATACGGCCCTCTCGGGCGCGCGGACCAAGGTGGAGGTCCGGTACCGAACGTCGCTCGGTGAGGCGACCGAGCCGGCCGCGCTCCTGGCGGCGCTCGAGCACCGTCAGCGTGAGGAGATGCGCCGGGGCGTGACGCTGGTCGGTCCGCATCGCGACGATCTCGCGATCGAGATCGATGGCGTCGACGCGCGCGCGTTCGGCTCGCGTGGCCAGCAGCGGCTCGTCGCGCTCGCGCTGCGGCTCGCCGAGGTGATGCCGGTCACCGAGGCCGCGGGCACAGCGCCCGTCCTGTTGCTCGACGACGCCCTCTCCGAGCTCGATGCGACGGTGCGCGGCTATGTGCTGCGCGAGGTGCAGTCCGCCGAGCAGGTGTTCTTGACGACACCCGACACGCCGATGGTGGAGGGCGCGGCGATCTTTCACGTGGCAGGCGGGAGCGTCACTGCGGCATGAGCGCCGAGAACTACACGGCCAGTGACATCAAGGTCCTCGAGGGCCTCGAGGCCGTTCGCAAGCGGCCGGCGATGTACATCGGCGACACGGGCACCTACGGGTTGCACCACCTCGTTTACGAGGCGGTCGACAACTCCGTCGACGAGGCGCTGGCCGGGTTCTGCGACCACATCAAAGTCATTCTGCACTCCGACGGCTCCTGCTCCGTCGGCGACAACGGCCGCGGCATTCCTGTCGACATCCACCAGGAGAGCGGCAAGTCGGCGGCCGAGGTCGTGCTGACCGTGCTGCACGCTGGCGGCAAGTTCGAGCATTCCGCGTACAAGGTCTCCGGCGGTCTGCACGGGGTCGGCATCTCCGTGGTGAACGCGCTCAGCGAGTGGCTCGAGGTCGAGATTCGACGCGGCGGCAAGGAGTGGACGCAGCGCTACGAGCATGGCGTGGCGACGGCGCCGCTCACCGCGACCGGGACCACCAAGAAGACCGGCACGATCATCCGCTTCAAGCCGGACGCCAAGATCTTCGAGGACACCGCGTTCTCGTTCGACACGCTGAGCAATCGCCTGCGCGAGCTCGCGTTCCTGAACCGGGGTCTAAAGATCGTCATCGAGGACGAGCGCGACGGCCGCGCGCACACGTTCCTCTACAAGGGCGGCATCATCGAGTTCATCAAGCATCTGAACCAGAATAAGACGCCGCTCCACCCGAAGGTGCTCTTCTTCGAGGGCAAGAAGGGCGACATCGAGGTCGAGGCGGCGCTCCAGTACAACGACGGCTATCAGGAGAGCGTCTTCTCGTTCGCGAACAACATCAACACCCGTGAGGGCGGCACGCATCTCACGGGCTTCCGGGCGGCGCTGACCAGCACCCTGTCGAACTACGCGCAGGCCAACGGCTTCCTCAAAACTTTCAAGGGCGGGATCAGCGGCGACGACGTCCGCGAGGGGCTGGCGGCGGTGGTCTCGGTCCGGCTGCCGGAGCCCCAGTTCGAGGGCCAGACCAAGGCCAAGCTCGGCAACAGCGACATCAAGGGGCTCGTGCAGCAGGTGGTCAACGACAAGCTGGCCGAGGCCTTCGAGGAAGACCCGACCACCGCACGGAAGATCGTGGACAAGTGCGTGCGGGCCGCGCAGGCGCGCGAGGCGGCCCGGAAGGCGCGCGAGCTGACCCGCAAGAAGGGCGTCGACGACGAGGGCCTCGCCGCAAAGCTGGCCGAGTGCTCGGAGCGCGATCCGCAGTACCGCGAGCTGTTCCTGGTCGAGGGCGCCTCCGCCGGCGGCTCGGCGAAGGAAGGGCGCGACCGTCGCACGCAGGCCGTGCTGCCGTTGCGGGGCAAGATCATCAACGCCGAGAAGGCGCGCTACGACAAGGTCCTGTCCCACAACGAGATCCGGCTGCTCATCTCGGCGCTCGGCACCGGCATCGGTCCGGACGAATTCGACGTCGCGAAGCTCCGGTACCACAAGATCATCCTCATGACCGACGCCGACGTGGACGGGGCGCACATCCGGACGCTCTTGCTGACCTTCTTCTTCCGGCACATGGTGCCGGTGATCGAGGCGGGCTACCTCTACATCGCGCAGCCGCCGCTGTTCAAGGTGAAGAAGGGCAAGGTCGAGAAGTACGTCATGTCCGAGCGGGAGTTCGAGGACTTCTTCCTCGACACGTGGGTGGCCGACGCGGGCGTGAAAGTGCCGGGGTCCCGGGCGGCCGTCACCGGCGAGGCGCTGCGCGACCTCCTGCGCGCGGTGTCCGAGACCGGGGCGCTGATCGCGAAGTTTCGGAAGCGCGGCGTGCCCGAGCCGCTGCTGCTCGAGCTCTTGCGCACGAAGTTCCGGGGCACCAAGCGCGGCGTTGGTCACGCCGAGATCGCCGAAGCGGTCGTGCGCGCGGCCGCGGCGGTCGACGGCTACGACATCAGCGCGCGGGCCGGCGAAGGCGTCGAGGGGCACACCGTGACGATTGCCGGGACGCCGCCGCAGTCGTTCAGTACCGATCTGTTCAAGTCGCCGGACTACGCGACCCTCGGCGAGCTGTGGGAGAAGGTGGCGCCGGCGGCGAAGGGCCCGACGACGATCATCGAGGGCGAGCGGGAGACGCCGGTGACGTCGCTGGCCGCGCTGCACCGTATCGCCCTCGACCACGCGAAGGCCGGCGCGACCTTCCAGCGCTACAAGGGACTCGGCGAGATGAACGCGGAGGAGCTCGCGGACACGACCATGAACGCCGAGTCGCGCACGCTGCTCAAGGTCACGATGGAAGACGTCGTCGGCGCCGATCAGATGTTCACGGTGCTGATGGGCGACGCCGTCGAGCCGCGCCGGGAGTTCATCGAGAAGTACGCGCTGGACGTCGCGAACCTAGACATTTAAACGGAGCGCGAGGCCGGGAACGACGAGGGTGGCCTGAGCAAGGTGCTCGGGGCTCCGCCCGCGCGATCATTGCCACGTGCTGAAAACACGAGCTGAATATGCCGAATGAGCGCCAGGTCCCCGTTCCCATCGAAGAGGAAATGCGGAAGTCCTATCTGGACTACGCCATGTCCGTCATCGTCGGGCGGGCGCTGCCCGACATCCGCGACGGGCTCAAGCCGGTGCACCGCCGCGTTCTCTACACGATGCAGGGGCTCGGCCTCAACTGGAACCGCGCGTACAAGAAGGCCGCGCGGGTCATCGGCGACTGCATGGGCAAGTACCACCCGCACGGCGACGCGCCGATCTACGAGGCGCTCGTTCGCATGGTGCAGGAGTTCTCGCTCCGCTATCCGCTGGTCGACGGGCAGGGGAACTATGGGTCCGTCGATGGCGATCCGCCGGCGGCGATGCGCTACACCGAGGCGCGGCTGGCCAAGATCGCCCACGAGATGCTGGCGGACATCGACAAGGACACCGTCGACTTCGTCCCGAACTTCGACGAGTCGGAGCAGGAGCCGGTCGTCCTCCCCACGCGGATCCCCAATCTATTGATCAATGGCTCGGCGGGGATCGCGGTCGGCATGGCCACCAACATCCCGCCCCACAACCTCACGGAAGTCATCGACGGGCTCGTCATGCTGGTCGACAATGCGGAGACGCCGATCGAGCAGCTCCTGAAGGTCGTCAAAGGGCCCGACTTCCCGACGCGCGGCTACATCTACGGCGCCGGCGGCATCCGCGAGGCGTACACGACGGGCCGGGGCACCATCACGCTGCGCGCGAAGGCGCACGCCGAGAAGATGCGGGGCGGACGCGAGGCGATCATCATCACCGAGCTCCCGTATCAGGTGAACAAGGCGACGCTCATCGAGAAGATCTCGGAGCTGTCGGCCGACAAGAGGATCGCCGGCATCTCGGAGATCCGCGACGAGTCGAACCGCGAAGGCATCCGGGTGGTGCTCGAGCTCGGCCGGGGTGAGATCCCGCAGATCGTGATGAACCAGCTCTACAAGCACACGCAGATGCAGACCACATTCGGCATCATCATGCTGGCGCTGGTCGACCGCCGGCCGCAGATCGTCAACCTCAAGGAGATGCTGGAGGCGTTCGTCCGCTTCCGCCGCGAGATCGTCACGCGGCGCACGCGCTACGACCTAGCCCGGGCCGAGGAACGGGCGCACGTGCTGGCCGGGCTCCGGAAGGCGGTCGAGCAGCTCGACCTGGTCATCCGGCTCATCCGGCAGGCCGAGAGCCCCGACGCCGCGCGCGAGGCCCTGATGAGACAGCTCGAGCTGTCCGAGATCCAGGCGCGCGCCATCCTCGACATGCGGCTGCAGCGCCTGACCCAGCTCGAGCGGCACAAGGTGGTCGAGGAGCACGAGCAGACGCTGGCCCTTATCGAGGAGCTGAAGGGCATCCTCGCCTCGGACACGAAGCTGATGGCGATCATCCGGGCGGAGCTTTTGGCGATCAAGGAAGAATACGGCGACGCTCGGCGCACGGAGATCCTCACCGAGACCACCGAGCTGACCATCGAGGACCTGCTGGCCGACGAAGAGATGGTCGTCACCATCTCGAAGGCGGGCTACATCAAGCGGACGCACGTCGAGGCGTACCGGAGCCAGCGCCGAGGCGGCAAGGGCGTCACCGGCATGGAGACGAAAGAGGAGGACATCGTCGAGGACCTGTTCGTCGCCTCGACGCACTCGTATCTCCTCTTCTTCACGAACAAGGGCAAGGTGCACTGGCTGAAGGTGCACGAGATCCCGGAGGGCGGGCGCCAGGCCAAGGGCAAGGCCATGGTGAACCTCCTCTCGCTCGGCGAGGGTGAGCTGGTGGCGACGTGCGTGCCGGTGCGCGACTTCGCGGCGGGCGGCTACATCCTATTCGCCACCAAGCAGGGCACGGTCAAGAAGACCGAGCTCGAGGCGTATTCCCATCCGCGGGCGGGTGGAATCCAGGCCATCGGCCTGGACGACGACGACCGCGTCATGACCGCGCGGCGCACCGATGGCCGGCGCGAGGTGATGATCGCCACCAAGCTCGGGATGATCATCCGCTTCTCGGAGGAGGAAGTGCGCTCGACCGGCCGGAGCGCGGGCGGCGTGAAGGGCATCGAGCTCGACGAGGGCGACGAGGTCATCTCCGCCGACGTCGTGCAGGACGGCGTGACGATCCTCACTGTCACCGAGCGAGGGTTCGGCAAGCGGACGCCGCTCGACGAGTACCGTCTGCAGGGGCGGGCCGGCAAGGGGATCATCGACATCAAGACCGGCGGCCGTAACGGTAACGTCGTCGCCATGCTGCAGGTGCACGACGGCGACGACATCCTGGTCGTCACGACCAAGGGCAAGATGATCCGCTTCCACGCGGCGGACGTCTCCTCGCAAGGGCGCAATACCTGGGGCGTGCGAATCATCGATCTCGAGGCGGACGATCGCGTCGGCTCCGTCGCCCGCGTCGAGGCGGAGAGCGCCGCGCCCGTCGACGCCACCTAGGCCCGTGCTGGAGCTCCGGCAGGTTCGCGAGCAGCCCGAGGCCGTCGAGCGCGCCCTCGCCGGCAAGGGCGGCGCCGAGCACATCAAGGACATCGTCGCCCACGACGCCACGCGCCGGCGCCTCATCAAGGAAGCCGAGGATCTCAAGGCCCTCCGCAATCGGGCTTCGGAGGCCATCGGTCAGGCCCGCAAGCGGGGCGAAGACGCCGCCGCGGAACGGGCCCAGATGCGAGAGGTCGGCGAGCGCATCAAGGTCCTCGATGACGAGGTGAAGGAGATCGACGACCGGATCGAGGCGCTCCTCGTCCAGCTGCCGAACCTGCCCCATCCCTCGGTGCCGCAGGGTCGGAACGAGGACGACAACGTCGAGGTGCGCCGCTGGGGCACGCTGCGGGCCTTTCCGTTCGCGCCCAAGACGCACGACGAAGTGGGCGAGGCGCTCGGAATCCTGGACCCCGAGCGGGCGGTCAAGATCGCCAAGGCACGCTTCAACGTGCTGTGGGGCCCGGCCGCGCGGCTGGAGCGCGCGCTCGGCCAGTTCATGCTCGACCTCCACACCCGCGAGCACGGCTATACCGAGGTCTGGGTGCCCAATCTCGTGAACGGCACGACCATGCTGAAGACCGGGCAGCTCCCGAAATTCGAGGAGGGCCTCTTCAAGACGGTCGAGCCCGACGAGAATCGCACCCTCTATCTCATTCCGACCGCCGAAGTCTCGCTGACCGGGCTCCACAACGACGAGACCCTGCCCGAAGCGACGCTGCCCCGGCTCTACACGGCGCTCACGCCCTGCTATCGGCGGGAAGCGGGCACGTACGGCAAGGACATGAAGGGCCTCTACCGGCAGCACCAGTTCGAGAAGGTCGAGCTGGTGAAGATCGCGACGCCCGCGCAGTCGTACGACGAGCTCGAGTCGCTCGTGCGGAACGCCGAGATGGTGCTGCAACGGCTCGAGCTGCCGTACCGGGTGGTCGAGCGCTGTGTCGGAGATCTGGGGTTCAGCGCGGCCAAGGGCTACGACATCGAGGTGTGGCTGCCTGGTCAGAATCGTTACCGCGAGATCTCGTCCTGCTCGAACTACGATGCGTTCGGCGGACGCCGGGCCGAGATTCGCTATCGCCCCGAGAGCGGCGGTCGCGCCGAGTTCTGCGCCACCCTGAACGGCTCTGGTCTGGCGGTCGGCCGCACCGTGATGGCCGTGCTCGAGAACTACCAGGAAGCCGACGGCACCGTCACAGTTCCGGCGGCGCTCCGCTCGTACATGGATGGGCTCGAGCGACTGACTCGACGCCGACGCTGAGGTCGGCGGTCAGGAGTTAGCGGCGTTTGAAGGGGTCCTCCGCCGACCCGATGCCCGCGCCGACGATCCGATAATCCAGGAGCCTGATCTCGTAGGTCCCGTTGAGGTAATCGGCTCCCAGGCCCCACGTCCTGAAGCCCCGCGTCGAGATGGGAATCGACACCTGCTTGGCGAGGCCCGGAGGGATGGTCGTTCCCTTGAAGTCCCGCAGATGGAAGTCGAGCACCTCGCCGCGGGGATTCTTGATCACGACGAGCACCCTAACGTCCGAGATGGTCTCCGTCGTCCGGTTCTGGAGTGACGCGGTGAGAGAAGCCAGCGTGGTGCCCTCCGCGAAGAGCCCGAACTGTTCGATGATGTTGTTGAAGTAAACCAGGTCCTTGAGGCGCGTCCCCTCGCGAAGCTCGAGCGGGGCCGGCTTTACCGCCGCGAAGGTGACCGCCGCCGGCGGGAGATCGCGCAGGAGGTTCACCGGGAGCGCGAAGTTCAGGTTCTGACCCTTCGAGGAGGTCGCCGTCGCGATGCCGATGACGCTGCCCGTGGAATCGAAGACCGGTCCTCCGCTGCTCCCCGGGCTGATCGGGGCCGTGATCTGCAAGAGTCGGGCGGCGCCGATGTTCCGAAGCCCACCCACGATGCCCGTCGAGACCGTGCCCTCGAGGCCCTGCGGGCTACCCAGGACGACGATGTCCTGTCCGACGACGACCCTGTCCGAATCGGCCAGGGACAGTGCGGGCGTCGAGTCGAACGAGGTCTGGACGGTCACGAGATCGTGCTTTCGGGCATAGTTCAGGATGCGCACGGCGGTCCCAGTGCGACCCCGCCAGCGCACGGTGATCTTGGTAGCGCCGCCGACGACGTGCGCGTTGGTCACCAGGACGCCGTCGCGAGTGATGAAGAACCCGCTCCCCATCGCGAGCGGCTGATCGTGATCGTCGAGGGCGACGAGCGTTACGACGGCCGGCAAATTCTCACGGGCGATTCGCGCGGTCACCGATTCCTGAGCGAACGCAATATGGTGGAAGGCGGGGAGCGTGGCGGTCAACGCGAGCGCTGCGGAGAACACCGATGCCACCCTCATCACTCGTCCTCTCGCGTCACCGACTGATTCCAGGGGACTCTTCTTTTACACGAGAAGTGCAAAGCTGACAAGTAGGTGGTCCTATTTATCTTTCCGGAATCTATTGTTCCTAAAATTCGGGCGAGCCCGCTCTTAGCTCGGGTGGATCGGATTGTGGGTCGAGGACGCCGGGTCAAGATATGGAGGAGGCGGCGGGATCGGATATCTAGTCCATCGCCTGAGCCCCAATCATCACTGTGGCGTCAGTGGGATCTCGATGGACTTGTCGCCAGAACGCACACGGACTCGAAGGTCGACCGGAGTCGAGCGGCTGGTGGGGACGGTGCCACGGTACATTCCTGGTTCAGGAAGGGCGCCCATCGCAATGTTCTCCACGCTGCCGTCCGCCATATGCGCGACGAGCAAGACGCCGAAAAGCTCCACGGGCTGGCCAGCAGAATTCAAAAGACGCACCGCGTAGGAATTGCCCCATCCCCGCGATACGGGGTCGCGCAGGAGTTCCGCGCGATACGGGCCCCCTGACTGAGCAGGCGGATCATCCGGCGTCGTCGCCTTGACCGACGGCGCGCTGGTCGGCTGCTGGGACGGTACTGAAGGCTTGGGAGACGGCTGCGTCGCGTTGAATCGGGGGCGCCCGCTGTTCGCGCTCTCGTCGGTTCCGGCTTTGGCTGGGGCCCTGGCCTCAGCGGTTAGAGTGCGAGGAGACACCGAGTTCGCGGTTGCTGGACCCTCACGCGAAGGAGACTCGTTCGCTGGGCGCGCCGGAGAAAGACGCGCTGGGCTCTCCTTCGGAGTCTTGGGGACCGGCCTGTCGCTGACCGGTGGTGACAGCTGCTGCGTAGGGGTGAGGTTCTCGTGAGGCTGTTCGGCCGGTTGCTCTGGACCACTCGGGGGTGGTGCCGTCAAAAGCTGACTAGAGAGCGGCTGCCCAGTAATCCATCCCGCGAGTGACAGCACGAGCACTGCCATCGCCAGCCCGCACAATACTCCCAGTACGCGGATCACCGTGTCTAGACGTGCCGGCCGATCTGCCACCAGATCCTCCGCGTCTCAATCCGTGCAGATGCCTGAGGGTGCTTCGAGTGTAATCCTTCGCGCAAGCCCGATACCACTGACGCACCGCGGCGGCGAGCTGGTTGGCAGCGTGAGCCTGATCGGGTCTCGATGAGCCCCAAGTGCGCCGCCAACCCCAATAGTTCAGGTCTGCTGATATGGAAGGACCAGCCGTCAAGGGGGTTGTTTGCGCGTCATCGATCTCTCGATCGACATTGACATCGGTGAAATTCTCGCGATGATGCGGACGACTTCCCGAGGACGTCG
>JBKPCO010000035.1:0-67508 GCA_046727415.1 Candidatus Methylomirabilota bacterium | reverse complement strand
CAGCATCACCAACCACGACACGATCACCTACAGCGCCGACCTCGTCTCGTTCGCGCACGACCACGACGTGCTGCTGATTCCCGGCGTGGAGGCGACGGTCGAAGGCCGGCACGTGCTCGTCTACAACGCGGACGTCGAAGCGGACAAGCTCCGGACGTTCGCCGATCTTCGCCGGTACCGCACGCCCGAGTGGCTCGTGGCGGCGCCCCATCCTCTGTTTCCGGCGTCCTACTGTCTTCGCGAGAAGCTGTGGCAGCAGATCGACCTGTTCGATGCGATCGAGTTCAGCCACTTCTACACGCCGCGCATCGACTTCAACCGGCCGGCCGTCAAGCTCGCCGCCGCGCTGGGCCTGCCGCTCCTCGGCACGTCCGATAGCCATCTCGACGAGCAGTTCGGGACCACGTTCTCGCTCATCGAGGCCGATCTCTCGGTGGAGTCGGTACTGGCGTCGGTGAAGCAGGGCCGGCTCGGCATCGTGAGCCGCCCGCTGACGCTCATCCGTTGCCTGAGCATCATGGCCCGGCAGGCGAGCGCGAGGCTCTCCGCGCGGGCCCGTCTGCGGCCGACCCGTCCGGCGGGCCAGACCATCCTGACGCCGCGCTAGCGCAGGTCGAAGACCAGGAGCTCGGCGGGCTCGAGTCCGATGAGACGGAGCGCCGACTGCTCGCTGACGGCGGCCCCATCGCTCTGCCACAAGGGCTGACCGTCCAGCGTCGCAGCGCCGCGCGCCACCTGAACCCACGCGTGACGGTCGGGGCCGAGCTCGTACACCACTTCCTGGTCGCGCTCCAGCGAAAGCGAATAGAGGCGTACGTCCTGGACGGTCACGAGGGACCCGGTACCCGGTGAGCTGGCCAGCAGGCGAAACGTGCCGCGCTTGTCCGCGTCGGGGATGGTCCGCTGCTCGTAGCTCGGCTCGTAGCCGCGGCGGTCGGGCATGATCCAGATCTGCAGGAAGTGGACGAGCGCGCCCTCGGACGCGTTGAACTCGCTGTGGGTTACGCCCGTGCCCGCGGTCATGCGCTGCACTTCGCCCGGACGGATGACCGAGCCGTTGCCGAGGCTGTCGCGATGCTGCAGCGCGCCCTCGAGCACGTAGCTGACGATCTCCATATCGCGATGGCCATGCGTCGGGAAGCCGCGGCCGGGCTGCACGCGGTCCTCGTTGATGACGCGCAGCGCGCGAAACCCCATCTGGCGCGGGTCGTAGTACTCCCCGAACGAGAACGTGTGGAAGGTGTCGAGCCAGCCGAAGTCGAAATGCCCGCGCGCCTCGGCTCGGCGCAGCGTGATCAAGGCTCGGCGCCGCGGGCCTCTCGGATCTTGCGCAGCCGGTCGAGCTCGGGCTCGACGTACTTCTGCCGGCAATCGGGGCAGATGCCGTGGGTGAACTGCGCGTCCGAGTGGCCCTCGATGTAAGTCTCGACCTGCTGCCAGTAGTTCTGGTCGTCGCGGACCTTCTTGCAGTAGGAGCAGATCGGGAGGAGTCCCTGAAGCTGCTTGACCCGAGCAAGCGCTTCCTCGAGCTCGCGCACCCGGTCAGCGAGCGCCGCCTGGAGCTCCAGCATGCGGACCCCAACCTGGACGCGCGCGTGCAGCTCTTCGCGCTCGAACGGCTTGACGATGTAGTCGTCGGCGCCGGCGCCGAGGCCGGTCACGATGTCCTGCGTCCGCGCCTTGGCGGTCACGAAGATGAGGTAGGGCTTCGGCTCCCGGCCCATCGCCCGCACGCGGGTGCACAGCTCGAGCCCATCCATCCCCGGCATCGTCCAGTCGAGAATCGCGAGGCCGGGCGGGTCGTCCTGCTGGAAGATCTCCCAGGCCTGCTCGCCGCTCGACGCGGTGATGACCTGGTAGCCCCACGTGGTCAAGGACGCCTCGTGGAGGCGACGGACGATCGGCTCGTCGTCCACGATGAGAACTCTCATGTGGCTCGTTCGGCCTTCAGGCGATCCGGCCAGGCCGGGTCGGCGAAGAAGGCGAGGACCCGCTCGATCTCGCGCGCGATGTCGGCGACGAGGTCGACGTCGTTCTCGGCGCGCCCGTCGTGCGCGGCTTCCTCGAGGGCCAGCGCCGACTCCTGAAGCCGCGAGGCGCCCAGGATGGCGGCCGATCCCTTCAGGCTGTGCGCAACCTGCTCGAGCAGCTGAATGTCGGACGCAGTCATCGCTTCCCGGAGCGCCTTGAGCCGCTTGGGCCCGTCGTCCATGAAGATGCCGACCAGCTCGCGGAGCAGCCCTTGATCGCCCCCGAGCCAGCGCAGCGCGACCGCAAGATCGACAGGCCCTTCAGCCGCTCCATCCACCGTGTCACGCCTCCGGGAAACCCAGGTTAGCACAGGGCCTGCGAGCTTCCTCAGAAGAGCCCGACGATATTGCCGCTCGCATCGATGTCGATGCCCTCTGCGCCTGGCACCTTGGGCAGCCCCGGCATCGTCAGGATGTCGCCCGCGTAGGCGACGACGAATCCGGCGCCGGCCGAGAGGGCCACGTCGCGGATCGTCACCGTGAACCCCCGCGGCCGGCCCGGCCGTTTCGGGTCGTCGCTGAGGGAATTCTGGGTCTTGGCGACGCACACCGGCAGCCGGCCGTAACCGAGCGACTCGTAGCGCGCCAGCTTGGCGGCGGCCGCAGGCGCGAAGGCCACCCCGTCGGCGCCATAGATCTTCGTGACGATCGTCTCGAGCTTCGCGGTCAGCTTCGCGTCGTCAGGGTAGAGGAACTGGACGCCCGCCCGGTCTTTCGCGCTGATCGCCTCGAGCACCATCCCGGCGAGGTCGGTCACGCCGGCGCCGCCGAGCTCCCAGCCGCGCGACACCCCGCAGGGAACGCCGAGCGTCTTGCACATCGACGTCACCCGGCCGATCTGCGCGTCGGTGTCGTCCGTGAAGTGGTTCAGCGCCACGACCGGCGCCAGCCCGTAGAGGCGGACGTTCTCGACGTGCTTGGCCAGGTTCTCCTCGCCGTGCGTGGCGAGGGCGCGGGTGGTGGTGACGATGACCGCCGCCGAGGGCTTGAGCCCGCCGGTCCGGCACTTGATGTCCACGAACTTCTCGGCGCCGAGATCGCTGGCGAAGCCGGCCTCGGTGACGACGAACTCGCCGAGCTTGAGCGCCAGGCGCGTGGCGATGAGGCTGTTGCACCCGTGCGCGATATTCGCGAACGGACCGCCGTGCACGAAGGCCGGCGTGCCGTCGAGCGTCTGCACCAGGTTGGGCTTGATCGCGTCCTTCATGAGCACCGTCATCGCGCCCGCGGCCTTGAGCTCGCGCGCGGTGACGAACGGCCCCTCGCCGCGATCGGCGACCACGACGCGCTCCACCCGCGCCTTGAAGTCTTGCAGGTCGCGAGCCAGGCACAGGATCGCCATGATCTCCGAGGCGACCGTGATGTCGAAGCCGGTTTCGCGCGGCACGCCGTGCGCCGTCCCGCCCAGTCCGATCACGAGGCGGCGCAGCGCGCGGTCGTTCATGTCCATGACGCGCCGCCAGACGATCCGCCGGCTGTCGAGGTTGAGCGGATTACCCTGGGCCAGGTGGTTGTCGATCATCGCGGCCAGGAGATTGTGCGCGGCGCCGATCGCGTGCATGTCGCCCGTGAAATGGAGGTTGATGTCCTCCATGGGCGCTACCTGCGTGTGACCGCCGCCCGTCCCGCCGCCCTTGACACCGAAGACCGGGCCCAGCGACGGCTCGCGCATCGCGACGATCGAGCGCTTGCCGAGCCGACGCAACCCGTCGGCCAGCCCGATCGTGGTCGTGGACTTGCCCTCGCCCGCGGGCGTCGGCGTCATCGCCGTCACGAGCACGAGCTCTCCGTCCGGACGCGAGGTCGTGCGCTCGATCACGTCCCAGCGGATCTTCGCCTTGTAGGTTCCGTACGGCTCGAGGTCGTTGCCATTGAGCCCGAGCATCTCGCCGATCGCCTGGATGGGCTGGAGCTTCACTGCACGGGCGATCTCGATGTCCTGTTTTCCCATTTTCTCTAGATCCTCATGACGGCGGGTCGAGGCGCGCGGCCGCGCGCCCAAGGAGCGACTCAGGGCGGATGGGCAGAGCCGTGATGCGCACGCCCAGGTGACGCACGGCGTCCGCGACCGCGTTGGCGATCGCGGCCGGCGCGCCGATCGTTCCTCCCTCGCCCATGCCCTTCACGCCTCCGGGCATGACGGGCGATGGAGTCTCGAGATGGCCGATCTCGGGCTCGAGCAGATCGTCGGCCCGGGGCACGGCGTAGTCCATCAGCGTCGCGGTCAGGAGCTGGCCGCCCTCGTCGTAGGCGACGCATTCCAGCAGCGCTTCGCCAATGCCTTGCGTGACGGCGCCGTGAATCTGACCCTCCACGATCATCGGATTGATCACTGGACCACAGTCCTCGACGAGCGCGTAGCGCTCGACGCCGACGCGACCCGTCTCCGGATCGATCTCGACGACAGCGACGTGCACCGCACCCGAGAAGGTGGCCCCGGGCGGATCGAAGTAGACGGTGGCGGAGAGCCCCGGCGTCTGGCCGCCGGGCAACCCGCCGAGCGGCGGGGCGTACGCGGTCCGCGCGATCTCGGCGACGCTCACGCCCCGGTCGGCGAAGCCGCGCACGACCGCGCGCCCGCCCGCCAGCACCACGTCGGCCGCGCTCGCCTCCAGGCGATCGGCCGCGAGCGCGCGGATCTTCTGCGCGACGCGGTCGGCGGCGGCTCCGGCGCTGCCCAGCATCGCGACGGTGCCGCGGCTGCCGAAGGTGCCGCTGCCGCGCGGCGAGCGTGACGTGTCGCCGGGCTCGAGCCGCACCTGCTCGATGGCCACGCCCAGCCGATCGGCGACGATCTGGGCGATGGTCGTCGCGTGTCCCTGCCCCTGCGTCGGGAAGCTCACGGAGCACCTGGCCGCGCCGTCGGGATCCACGGTGACCGTGGCGGCCTCGATGCCCGGCACCTCGGTCATCCCGCGCAGTCGGAAGATCGTCGAGCCCATTCCCGTGTACTCGGTGTAGCACGCGAGCCCGATACCGACAAGACGACCGGCGGCGCGCCGCTTCGCCTGCGTCCGCCGCAGCTCCTCGTAGCCGACCGCGGCCAGCGCCTGCTCGAGCGCCTTGGGAAAATCGCCGCTGTCATAGGTGAGCCCGGTCGTCGACTTGAACGGGTACGCCTCGCGCGGCAAGAGGTTGCGTCGCCGGATCTCGGCCGGGTCGAGGTCCGCGCGCTCGGCGACGAGGTCGAGCATGCGCTCCATGACGAACGCGCCCATCGTCATGCCGACGCCGCGATAGGCCCCCAGCGGGGGCTTGTGCGTGGCCAGTGCCCGCGTGTCGTACTCGTACGCCGGCACCCGATACGGGCCGGGCAGAATGCTCGCGGTGCCCAGCGGCTCGAGCGCCGCCGTCGTCGGATATGCGTGATACGCCCCCGCGTCGGACGCGATGCGCGCCCGTATCGCCAGCAGCGTGCCGTCCGCCGCCGCAGCGATCTCGACCGTCGTCCGCCCCTCCCGCGCCTGCGACGCCGCCGCCAGATTCTCACGGCGCTCCTCGATCCATTTCACCGGGCGCCGGAGCATTCGCGCGAGCGCCGCGACCGCGAGGTCTTCCGGAAAGACTTGCATCTTGAGGCCGAAGCCGCCGCCGACGTCGGGCGTCACGATCCTGACCCGCGGTTCCGGAAGGTCGAGGGCGGCCGCGAGCGCCGTGCGCATGAGCGACGGGCACTGGCTCGGCGACCACAGCGTCAGCGTGTCGCCGTCCCAGTCGGCCACGATGCCGCGCGGCTCCATCGGCGTCGGCGCGCACCGGCCGTGCTCGAACGTCTCGCCCACGACGAACGCCGCCTGCGCGAAGGCGGCATCGACGTCACCGGCACGATGGCGGCGGTGGAAGATGACACGGTCCGCCGCCAGCGCCTGGTCCAGACTCGTGATGGCCGGCAGCGGCGTCCAGTCGATCGAGATCTTCTCGCGCGCGTCGGCCGCGGCCTCGGCGCCCGACGCGACGACCGCGGCCACCGCTTCGCCACAGAACTGCGCCGTGCCATCAGCCAGCGCGGGCCAGGCGGTCTGGGTAAATCCGCCGCCGTCGAGCCTGGGCGCGAGCGGCTTCGCGACGGCCCGCACCTCGGCGGCTGTGACCACGCCTACGACACCGGGCACCGCGCGGGCCCCGGCCGTTTCGATCCGATCGATCCGCGCATGCGCGTGCGGGCTGCGCGCGAAGCTCACGCTCAGCATCTTCGGAAACACCAGGTCGTCGAGATAGCGCCCGCCGCCTTGCAAGAGCCGCGGGTCCTCGAGCCGTTTGACGCTCGTGCCGGTATAGCGCGGCGTCAGACAGCACCTCGTCCGTCCAGCCGATCGTCGCCCAGCCGATGGAAGACGAGACCGTCCAGGAGCTTCGGGTAGAAGTGCGTGGACTTCTGTGGCAGGAGCTCGCCACCCTGCACCACAGCTTGGAGCTCCTCGGCCGTGGTCGGCGCGATCAGGAATGCGGCCTGACACGCGCCGGCGCGAGCGCGCTGGATGGCCTCGGCTCGGTCGGCCGTGTAGTCCACGTGCGTGCCGGCGTCGAGCCTGGCGTCGGTGATCCCGAGGAGTGGGCGCAGCAGAGTTTCGTGGAGGATCGACACCGCGAGTCCTCGCCACGCCGTCGACGTTCCGCGCGGCCACGCGATGTGATCGAGCTCGCCGGGCTTGAGCCGCAGCAAGGCCGCGTCAGGTCCACTGAGAACCGCGATCGTCCGGTTGTCGAGGCGAGCCGCCGTCGGGTCGGCAAGCGGCGCCACCTCGAACCAGCGGCCCGCCGTCTGCATGAGGTCGTCGAAGTCGAAGCCCTGAACGCTGTGCACCAGGCGGTGGTTCGGCAGGATCGTAAGCCCGGGCGCCTCCAGCGCGAAGAACGCCATCAGCTTGTCGTCCGCGTGCGGATGGCGCTCCGCGTACGCCACCGCGGTCTCGTATCGGTGATGGCCGTCGGCAATGATCACGCGCCGGTCCGCCATCCGCGATTGGGCATGCTTGATCGCCGCCGGGTCCGTCGTGCGCCAGAGCCGATGCCGCTCGCCTCTGAGGTCGCGCGCCTCCGCGATCGGCTCGCCTACCGGCGCAGTCGCGCTCCGGAGCGAGCCGTCCGGATCGCTCGTCAGCATGAAGAGCAGACCGATGTCAGCCCCAGTAGCCTCCAGCAGATCCATCCGATCCTTCTTCGGCCCGGCATGGGTGCGCTCGTGGGGCAGCACGACGCCCCGCGAATAGTCGCTGACCTGCCCCAGCGCGATGAAGCCCGTTCGCGTCACCGATCGGTCGTCTACCGTGTACGTCTGATCGTACGGGTAGATCGCCGGCTGCTCGTCGGCGCGCCACACCCCCTCGGCCAGCCAGCGGTCGAGCACCTGATGGGCCTCGCGATACTTGTCGGCCGCGTCCTTCGGGTACGAGACGCGCACGATGTTGTGCGGGCTCATCGCGTAGAGCCGCTCCTGGCTCTCGGGGCTGATCTGGTCGTACGGGGGCGCGACGACGGGCGAGACGTCGCGCCGCGTGTCGCCGCCGTATCGGTAGCCGCGAAGAGGCTTGATCTCCATGGGTCGCGTCGACGCCGAGGCAATGTCAGACCAAAACCGGGCGAAGTCAAGGGTGCTAGACTCGCGTCCGGGGTACACTGTCGCCCTCGATTTTGAAAACGACGGGAGGTCGCCGATGGACGAGACTGCGGTTGCCGTGACGACGGGCGTCGCCCAGGTGTTCGACCTCAACGCCCTCAAGGCGTTCGCCCCCGACAAGCGCGTCCGCAAGATGCTCTTCAAGACCGAGCAGCTCTGGTCCGAGATCGCCTGCTACGAGCCCGGCCAGTCGACGGTCATGCACAGCCATCCGCGCGAAGAAGAGGCGATCTACGTCCTCGAGGGCACCGCCACCATGAGCATTGCCGGCGACGAGGTGACCGTGCCCGCCGGCGCCATCGTGAAGTTCCCGGCGAACGTGCCGCACGACGTTCGCAATCTCAGCCAGGAGCGATGCGTCATCATGTTCCTCAAGGTGAACCCCAAGGTGCTGAAGGCCGGCGCGGGAGCATAGGAGGTCCCTGTGGGCAACGTGGAGCGCTGCGACAAGACGCTGCCGATCAACGAGATGATCTTTCACGTCCGCCGCGACGCCGTGCTGCGCGCGCGCTTCCTGAGCGACCTGGAAGGGCTGGCGCGCGAGTTCAAGCTGAGCCGGGCCGAGTACGAGGCGCTGCGCGACAAGGACCCGCGCCGCCTGATGGACCTGGGCGTGCATCAGTATTACGTGCCGCAGATCCTCCGCCTGTTCTTCGGCGCCGCGCACAACAGCAACGCCAGCGCGGCGCTCGAGTGCTATCGGCGCGCGTACCCCGAGGAGACCGCGCAGGCGATGGCGCTGGAAGAGCGGCTGGAGCGCTCCCGGTAATGGCGCGCGTCGTCGCCGCGATGGCCATGACGCATTCGCCCGGCTTGACCGGGTGGTTCACGCGGGCGTCCCGCGAGTATCAGGAGTTGGCGCTCCAGACGACCGCCGAGATGCGCCGCCGGCTCGAGGCGGCCCGGCCGGACGTGCTGGTGATGTTCACCAACGATCATCTCCTCAACTGGCCGATCAACAACATGCCCGAGTACACCGTGGGCATCGGCGAGGAGCACGTCGGCCCCGCCGAATGGTTCGACGAGTGGCTCGCCATGGAGAAGTACCGCGTCGCCGGGCATGCCCCGCTGGCGCGCTTCATCGTCAACGAGGGCGCGCGCCGCGGCCTGGCGCTCTCGTACCTGCGCGAGATGCAGTTCGACGACGGCATCTCGGTCCCGACCCACTACCTGAACCCCGATGCGCGATTCCGTCTGGTTCCGGTCACCATGAACTGCACGGTGCCGCCGATCCCGACGCCCGAGCGCGCCTACCAGGTCGGCTCGCGCTTGCGCGAGATTCTCGCAGCCTATCCCGGCGACGAGCGCATCGCGGTGATCGCCACCGGCGGGCTCTCGCACGAGCCGGGCGGGCCGCGCTACTTCTGGGTCGACGAGGAGTTCGACCGGTGGTTCCTCGACCTGCTGAAGCGTGGCGATCACACCACGCTGTTGCGCGAGTGCACGCTCGAGCGACTGGAAGCCGCGGGCTCGGGCGGCACCGCCGAGCTCCTGGCGTGGGTGTTGGTCCTCGCCTTCACCCGCGGGCCGGCAGACGTGCTCGCCTACATGCCGGCGGTGGCGTGGCGATCGGGGACGGGCATGGTGACCTGGAACGAAATGGCGTGAAGGTGGAGGTCTGAATGGCGACCACGCATCACCTCGATCGGAGCATCGTTCACCGGGCCTGGGACAACTCGATCGCGCCGCGGCTCGAGATCGATGCGGGCGACACCGTGATCTTCGACACGCGCGACGCCGCCGACGGCTATTACTCCCCGTCCTCGACGCACGACGACGTGCTCGGGCGCGGACCGTTCCGCGGCCACCCGCTGACCGGGCCGGTCGCCGTCAGAGGCGCCCGGCGCGGCGACGTGCTGACGGTCGAGATCCTGGACGTCAAGCCGGCCGCTCCGTTCGGTTGGACGGCCATCCGCCCGGGACGCGGTCTTCTGCCGGAAGCCGAATTCTCAAAGCCGCACCTGACGATCTGGGACCTCACCGACGGTAAGCACGCGCGCACGGGACGGGGCATCGCGGTGCCGATCGCGCCATTTCCTGGAGTCATGGGCGTGGCGCTCGACGAGCCCGGCGCCCACAGCACCATGCCGCCCCGCAAGAACGGCGGCAACATGGACGTCAAGCACCTCACCGCCGGGACGACGCTGTATCTGCCGGTGTGGATGGACGGCGCCCTGTTCAGCGTCGGCGACGCGCACGCGACGCAGGGTGACGGTGAGGTCTGCGTCACCGCGGTCGAGATGATGGGCACGGTCACGCTCCGCTTCGGGCTCGCGCGCGGGCGCGAGCTGAAGGAGCCGCAGTTCAGGACCTCCGGGCCGATCGTCTCCGCGGCCGACCGTGGGCCCTGCTTCGTGACGACCGCCCACGGTCCCGATCTCTTCGCCAGCTCGCAGCAGGCGATCCGCTACATGATCGATCACCTGGTGACCGAGCGCGGGCTGAGCCGCGAGGAGGCGTACATCCTCTGCAGCGTGGCCGTCGACCTGAAGATCAGCGAGATCGTCGACGCGCCCAACTGGATCGTCTCGGCGTTCCTGCCCGAATCCATCTTCGCGTGAGCGCCGGTCCGCACCGCTGAGCCCGTGAGCCTCGATCTTCCGGCGTTCGCCGCCGAGCTCTTGCGCGAGGGTCGGGTCGCGCGGCTCGGCACGGCGGACCGGACGGGTCAGCCTCTCGTCGTCCCGGTGTGCTACGTCTTTGACGGTCGCTCGTGCTTTTCGGCAATCGACGCCAAGCCCAAGCGGATCCCGGCGGGTGGCCTCCGGCGCGTTCGGAACATCGCCGAGAATTCGCGCGTCTCGCTGCTCGTCGACCGCTACGACGAGGAATGGACGCGGCTGGCCTGGGTGATCGTCCAGGGGCGCGCCGACGTGCTCCCCGACGGCCCCGAGCGCGTTGGGGCCATCGACCTCCTCCGCGACAAGTACGCGCAGTATCGCGTCATGGGGTTGGACCGGGCGACCGCGACCGTCATTCGCATCTCGCCCGACCGGGCGATGTCCTGGCGCTGGGACGACTCGGAGCGAGCGGGCTAGCTCTTTTCGATCTGGAGACCGGCCTGCGAGACGAGCACGCCGGCCTGACCTGCCTGCCGCGCCGCATGCGCGACCTTGTGCTTCTCGATCCACGCGCGGATCTCCAGGTCGCGATGCGAGTCGAAGAACTCCGCGGTCATCGTGATGAGCTGCGTGACCTTGCCGTGGTTGTCCTGGAGCTGGAACACCTGCGCGTTGCGCTGGAAATCGTGGAAGTCGTAGACGGTGCACAGCGGGAACTCGCGCTGCAGGTATCCCCGGACGACCGCGATCTTCGCCTCGTCGAGCGTCGGATGGTCGAGGAACTGGCGCCACTGGGGCGCGAGCTCGCCGTTGTCCGGGAGTGTGAGACCCTTCAGGGCGCTCTGCTGCTGCTCCGACAGCTCGGTCATCGAATCCTGGGATTCGTCGATGACCTCGTCGGGAGCCACCTCGTCGGGCTGGAGGTGGAGATCGGTGGCGAACGGCTCCGGAGCCGGCGTCGCCGGCCGCGCGTCGAACGTGCCGGTCAGCCTGTCGAGGAACTTTCTCCAGGTCGGAGCGAGGTCGCTCTTGGGAGCTTCAGGCTTCGGCACGTCGATCTTCGGCGTGTCGATCCTCGGGGTGTCGATCTTTGGGGTGTCGTTCCTCGATCCGTTCCCGACTGGAGCGCCCTTCGCCGGAATACGCGGAATACGTGGATCGATCGTGCTCGGAGTGCTCGTCCCGACGCGTGCGGACCTGGTAGAGGCCGCCGGTGCGACGCTCTCGCGCTGGGGCTTTGGCGGCGCTTCCTTCACCGGAACGTTCGGAAGGTCGCGCGGGTGCTGGCCTCGCGGCGTCTCGGTCGGCACGCGCAAACCCTTGAGGACCACGTGGCCGTCCGCTGGTTCGCGGCCGGTGTTGGACGCTACCGGTGAGACAACCCTGGGCGCCGGCGCGGCGACCTTGCTGGGATCCACTCGGGGCGGCGGAGGCGGCGGCTGCACTGTGCGCGGAGGCTCCACCCTGGGCGCAGGTTCCACACGGGGTGCCGGTCGCGGTGCGGTTTCCAGTCGAGGCGGCGGTGCCACTCGGGGCGCAGGCTTGGGCTCGTGGAGCATGACGATCGTCGGCTCCTCGACAGCCACTGGCTCTTCGTGCACGACGACCTCGCGCTCCTCTTCGGGTTCCTCCTGTGCTTCCAGTTCCTCCGGCTCCTGCTCGGCGACCGGCTCGACATGGACCGGCTCGACATGACGGGTGGGCGGGCCAAGCCGAGGAGCCGGGCGCTCGACGCGCTCAGGGCGTTCCGGTCGCTCGTCCGCTCGCTCGTCGTCCAGTGAGCCGGCGCTGTTTGGATCCCAGTCGGCCCGGTCGAGGTAGAAACCCGTGGTGCCGTTGGCCTCGACGTAGCGGAACTCGAAGAAGTCGACCGTGGAGAACTTGAGCAACCGCATCTTCCTCAGGAACGACTCGAGGAGCCGCTCGGCGACGAAGACGACTCGCGGTGGCCACTCCGGCCGTCTCGAGGCGGGGACGAGCTTCTGCAGCGACTCTGGATAGTCGAGGCACCAGGCATAGGCCTCGAGCGCCCTCAGGAGCATCGTGTCGTCGGCGGTGAGGCCCAGCGTGACCAGCACCGGCGTGTCCGCGGCGTCGAGCGCGACGAGCTCGATGCTGGCCCGACCGAGATTCAGATTCGACCCAATGATCTTGAGCCCGGTTTCGATCGCGTCGACGTTCTCCGCGACCAGCGTGGCGAGCTGCTGAAGATCCTTGACGTCGCGCCGCTTGAAAGTCAGTTTCATGCAAGCCTGTCCCGACGCGGCCTTATGCAACTGATGTGCCAGCGGCGCGGAGATCGCCTTCCAGTAACGAATCCGGAGTGTTGCGGGAAAGTGCGCCGAGCCTCTCGACCCGCTGATGCGCACTCTGACACGCCAGGAACCTACCGCTGGCCATGCGGTCACCGGACCCAGCTGTCAGACCGGCAAACGATTGGCCATTGGTAAGAATTTCCATGCTCAGAGAGTGACCGGAAGGCCGCTTTCGTGTGTTAGGAATGAGCCTATCTGGCTAATTTGTCGACAAACTGCAGGTTGATTTCCCCTTTGTGGTTTGTGGCACTGGGATTGCTGAGTTGGGCGGCGTGCTAGTCTGACCTCACTAGCCAGGAGGTATCACGCAGTTGAACCTGACCCAGGCGTTCCGGGAGCTGGTACAGATCGGGATCACGTTGACCAGCGAGCAGGACCTGGGCACGTTGCTCGAGCGCATCCTGACCGAAGCGCGCCGCTTCACACGGGCCGAGGCCGGCACGCTGTTCCTCCGCGAGGGTGACCTGCTGCGCTTCTCCGTCGTGCAGAACGACCGGCTCGCCAAGGAGCTGGGCGAGGAGGAGATGCGTCGCCGTCTCAAGGCCGAGCCCCTGCATCTGCGTGAGCTGAGCCTCGCCGGCCACGTCGCGCTCACCGGCGATATCCTCAACCTGCACGATACGTACATGATCCCGCCGGACCGGCCGTATGCCTTCGATCAGCGTATCGACGCGCGCCTCAGCTATCGCACGCAGTCGATCCTGGTGGTCCCGCTCCAGGATCCCTCGCACAATATCCTCGGCGTGCTCGAACTGATCAACGCGCTCGACCGCGGCCGCGTCGTGCCGTTCGACTCGCAATACGAATCGCTGGTGCGGTCGCTCGCCTCCCAGGCTGCCGTCGCACTCCGCAACGCCCGGCTCGAGGACCTCTCCTTCAAGGACGCGTTGACCGACGTCTACAACCGTCGCTACTTCACGATCCGCATGGAGGAGGAGTTCAAGCGCCACTGCCGCTTCGGCGAGCCGCTCTCGCTGGCGCTGATGGACCTGGATCACTTCAAGGAGGTGAACGACCGGTTCGGCCACCGTGCCGGGGACGAAGTGCTGCGCGAGGTGGCCCAGCTCCTGGTCAAGCATTCGCGGAGCTTCAGCATTGTGACCCGGTACGGCGGCGACGAGTTCGCGATCATCCTGGTAAACACGACCAAGGCCGGCGGCCTCACGTACGCGGAGCGCATCCGGGGCGTCATCGAGCAAAACCGGTCCGCACACCCGGTCACCGCCACTCTGGGGATCGCGAGCCTGCCGGAAGACGCGACAACCGTCGATGACCTCATCGTCGCCGCCGATCGGGCCCTCTACGAAGCCAAGCGTCTGGGCCCGAACCGGGCGGCCGCGCCGTGAGCTCCCACACCGCCGCCGACCGCGAGCAAGTGCTCGACGAGCTCCTCGAGATCGGGCTCGCCGTCGCCAGCGAGCGCGATCTCTACGCCCTGCTCGACCGCATCCTCGAGGCGGCGCGGCGATTCACGCGCGCCGAGGCCGGGACGCTCTTTCTCCGCGATGGCGACCGGCTCCGGTTCGCGGTGGTGCAGAACGACCTCATCGAGCGGAAGCTGGCCCGGCCCGGGCTGCAGCAGCGATTCGAGGCCGAGCCCCTGCGGCTCAGCGAGCCAAGTCTCGCCGGCCACGTGGCGAAGACCGGCGAGGTGGTCAACGTCGCCGACGCGCACGCAATCGGCGTGCATCAGACCCGCGCCTTCAACGAGCGGTTCGACGTCGCCAGCGACTACGCCACGCGCTCGGTGCTCGCCGTCCCCCTGCAAGATCTGACCGGTAGCATCATCGGGGTGCTCGAGCTCCTGAATGCGGTCGACGACTCGGGTGCCACCGTCGCCTTCCACCGGGATCACGAGAAGCTCATCCGGGCCCTCGCCGCCCACGCGGCGGTCGCCATCCGCAACGCCCGGCTCGAGAACATCTCGTTCAAGGACAGCCTGACCGAGCTCTACAACCGCCGGTACTTCGGCCTGCGGATCGACGAGGAGGTCAAGCGCCATACCCGGTTCGGGCATCCGCTCTCGCTCGTGGTCGTGAACGTGGATTGCTTCAAGCCGATCACCGCCGAGCACGGTCAGGCGGCCGGCGACGAGGTGCTCCGGGAGGTATCGCGCCTCCTCCTCCGGCACTCTCGGAGCTTCACGATCATCGCCCGCCTGGACGGCGACGAGTTCGCCGCCCTGCTCGCCAACACCCCCAAGGCCGGCGCCGCCACCTACGCCCAGCGGATCCGGTCCGTCATCGAGAGTCATCCCTTCGCGTACGGCACGGTCACTGCGAGCTTCGGCGTGGCCGGGCTGCCCGCCGACGCCGTGTCGGCCGACGACCTGCTGGCGGCGGCGCAGCGCGCCCTGCGCGACGCCAAGGACCAGGGTCGCAACCGCGTCTCCGCGCTCTAGGTCGTTCGTCGCTCCGTTCTCCCTCCCGTGCTTGACTTGTCTCCCGCTCATGTGTCATTAGGTTCCTCGATCGCGCCCGAGCGACATCGCTGTTCGACGCACCGATGGAGGAGCCGATGAGCAAGAGCCCGTTCCGTGCCCAGCTCGAAGCCGCTGTCAGCGCCCGCCACAGCCGCCTGAATCCGTTCACCGAGAAGTGGGTGAAGGGCGAGCTGACGCGCGCTCAGCTCGGCGCCTGGGCGGCCCAGCACCATCAGTACGTCTCGCAGTTCCCGCGCTGGTGCGCCACGGTGTACGGCGAGTGTCCCGACCCCGACGCGCGCGATTTCCTGCTCGAGAACATCATCGAGGAAGAGTCCGGCACCAAGCACGTCGATCTGCTGATCCGCTTCGCCGAGGCGTGCGGCGTGTCGCGGGCCGAGGTGGAGTCCAAGCAGCAGCTCCCGACCACTCGCGGCCTCACCGCGTGGTGCTTCGAGATGTCACACCAGCCCTTCCACGTCGCGGCGGCCGGGCTCCTGGTCGGGCTCGAGTCCCAGGTGCCGGGCATCTACCAGCGCAACCTGCCC
Source organism: Candidatus Methylomirabilota bacterium (assembly GCA_046727415.1). Classification (GTDB taxonomy): domain Bacteria; phylum Methylomirabilota; class Methylomirabilia; order Rokubacteriales; family CSP1-6; genus AR31. The sequence goes on along the minus strand of JBKPCO010000035.1, from coordinate 52,015 downwards.
CCGCTCAAGACGCACTACGGCTTCACCGACCACGAAGTGGAGTTCTTCGCGATCCACATTGAGGCCGACGAGGTCCACGGCGAGCGCGGCTACCAGATCGTCGAGCGTCACTGCACGAGTCCGGCGCGGCAGGCGGAGGCGGTCGACGCGGTTCGGCAGGCCACCGAGATGCGCTGGCAGTACATGACCGGCCTCTACCGCGCCTTCGTCGTGAAGGACGAGGTGTGAGCCGCCAACACGTCGGCCGGCTCGACGACCTGACGGCGGGCCAGCTCAAGCTGGTCGAGACCAACGGCGCCCGCGTCGTACTGGTGAGGGTCCGTGACGAGGTGTTCGCGTGCAGCGACGAGTGCACGCATCAGGGCGGGCCCCTCAGCGAGGGGCGGTTGACCGGCACGCGGCTCGCGTGTCCCTGGCACGGCTGGATGTTCGACCTGCGCTCCGGCGAGTGCGTGATGCCTTCGCGCGGCGGCCGTGTCGACACGTATCCCGTCACGATCGAAGGCGGCGACATCTGGGTGGAGATCGCCTGAGGTGGCGCTCACCCGCGATCGGGCTCGCGCCTGTGTCGAGCGCGGCGTCGCCCAGGCGCAGGCGCTCGGCTTCAAGGTCGCGATCGCGGTCGTCGACGACGCCGGACATCTGATCGTCTGCGACCGGATGGACGGCGCGCTCTGGGTCACGCCAGAGATCGCCCGCGCCAAGGCCAACGCCGCGGCGGCTTTCCACTCCACCACCCTCGATCTCGAGGATCGATTCGGCAAGCGCCAGCTCTTCGCCGACAACGTCGCGACCCTCGGCGACTACCAATTCGTCTTCGGCCGGGGCGCGGTGCCGTTGGTAGAGGACGGGCGCATCGTGGGCGCCGTCGGGGTCAGCGGCGCGGTGCCCGCCGACAACGACCACACGATCGCCGACGCCGCCGCGGGCCATCCCGTCCTGCCTCGCGCCCACTAGGATCCCGCTCTGAGGTAAAGTGTCGGGCATGCAATTCGAGGTCGAAGTCCATCGTAACGAGCTGGGCGAGTGGATCGCGGTTGCCGTGAATTGGGGCGTCGAGACGACCGGGCGCACCGAGAACGAGGCTCTGGCCCGCATGATGGACGCGCTGGCGCAGCACTTCAAGAAAACCCCGGGCCAGTGAGCGGAGCGCTCGCCGGGCTCCGGGTCGTCGACTGCTCTCGGCTGATCGCCGGCGGCGTGCTCGCGACGATCCTCGCCGACCACGGCGCCGACGTCATCAAGGTCGAAAACCCGCGCGGCGGCGATCCCCTGCGCACATGGCTTCGCGATCGGGGCGAGCTCTGGTGGAAGGTGTACGCGCGCGGCAAGCGCTCGGTCACCCTGAACCTCGCCCATCCGAGGGGCCAGGCGCTCCTGCGCCGGCTGTGTCGCGGCGCCGACGTCCTCGTCGAGAACTTCTTGCCGGGTACCTTCGAGAAGTGGGGGCTCGGCTGGGATGTCCTGTCCGCCGACAACCCGCGCCTGGTCTTCGCCCGAGTTTCCGGCTGGGGTCAGGACGGGCCCTATCGGGATCGGCCGGGCTTCGGCACGATGGTCGAAGCGATGAGCGGATTCGCCGCGGCGACGGGCGAGGCCGACGGCCCGCCGACGCTCCCCTCGTTCCCGATGGCCGACATGATCGCGGCCCTGTCGGCGACGACCGCGGTTTTGGCGGCTCTGCGTCATCGCGACCATGTCTCCGGACGCGGCCAGGTGATCGACGTCTCGCTCTACGAGCCGCTCCTGTCGGTGCTGGGCCCGGCGGCCGCCGAGTACGCGCTCGACGGGACCGTGGCCGTGCGCCGCGGTAACAGCTCGGACAACGCGAGCCCTCGCGGGACTTACCGGACGCGCGAGGGCAAGTGGGTGGCGCTGTCGGCCTCGACACCCGCCTCGGCCGCCGCGCTCTTCGAAGGCCTGGGCCTGCGCGACCTCCTGGCGGACCGCCGGTTCGCCACCAACGATGCGCGAGTCGCCCACAACGACCTGGTCGACGCGGCGCTCACGCGGGCCATCGGCTCCCGGACCCTCGACGAGATGATGCGGCTCTTCGAGACCGCGAACCTCACCGCGTGTCCCGTCTACGACAGCGCCGACATCGCCAAGGACCCGCACGTCGCCGGCCGCGGCATCCTCGTCGACGTCCCGGACGCCGACTTGGGCTCCGTCCGGATGACGGCACCGACGCCGCGCCTGGCCGAGACTCCCGCGACGATCCGTTCGTCGGGACCGGCCCTCGGCGCCCACAACCGTGAGGTGTACGGCGAGATCGGCATCGACGACATCGAGCTGGAGAACCTGAGCCGCGAGGGCATCGTATGACCAACGCGTTCGGCGTCGTCGCGGGCGCTTTGATCGCCGTGCTGATCGGCCTCGCCCCGACGGCCCGCGCCGCCGACTATGGCGGGCCGCTCATCGACGCCCACTCGCACCTGCCGAATGGCACCGCGATCGATGCGTACGTCGCCGCGATGAAGCGACACAACGTCGCCAAGGTCGTGCTCCTGGGCGTCGGAGGCCGCCAGAAGGAGGACGCGATCTGGTTGACGGCGGCAAGCAAGAAGTATCCCGATCGCGTGGTGGCCGGCCTGCCCCTGCCCGACCCAACCACGGACGCCGCGGCGAGCCAGCTCGAGGTCCAGCTCGAGCGCGGACGACCACGGGTGATCGGCGAGGTTCACATGCGTCAGGTCGGACGCCAGCTGATCGATCGCGATCCCAACAACGCGGCATTCGGTCGGATCCTCGACGTCGTCGGAAAGTTCGGCGTCCCGATCGTCATTCACTACGAGCTGACCGACGCAGCCGAGACCGCGCTCGATCGCGCCCTGGCCGCCCACCGCAAGGCGACGATCGTGCTCGCCCACGGTGGTGAGGGGCCGCCCGGCCGTCTCGACCGGCTCCTGATGCGGAATCCCAATCTCCGTGTGGATCTGTCCGGCATGCACTTCCAGCGGACGCCCGCGCTTGCGACGGAGACCGGTCCGCTCGATCCCGGCTGGAGGGCGCTCGTCGAAAAGATGCCCGATCGCTTCTTGATCGGCGTCGACGTCTGGGCGGCGCGGCTCTTCGAGCCGGCGATGCTGGATCGCCTCTTCGTCTGGACCCGGCGAATTCTCGGCGAGCTGAGACCGGACGTGGCCGAGCGCGTCGCCTACCAGAACGCGCACGCGCTCTATCGCCTGGAGTAGGGCCATGAGCTTTCGCACAGCGCTCTGTGATTTTCTGGGGATCGAGTATCCGATCGTTCAGTCGGGTATGGGCGCCATCGCGGGACCGGAGCTGGTCGCCGAGGTGTGCCGCGCCGGCGGCCTCGGCATCCTGGCGGGGCTTAACGTGCCTCCAGACGATCTAAGAAGGATGATCCGCCGCGTCCGCGATCTGACCGATCGTCCGTTCGGCGTGAATCTCTGGCTGCACCGCGATCTCCGGCCCCCGATCGATCCCGCTGGGATACCAGAGGCGACGCTGCGGGGAGCCCAGGAGATGCTGAACCGCTTCCGCCAGCGCCTTGGGATTCCGACGACGACGAGCCGGCCGCCCCGGGCGCCCGATCTTGTCGACGCGACGATCCAGGTCGTGCTCGAGGAGCGGCCCGCGGTGTTCTCGGCCGCGCTCGGCTGGCTCGACCACCGGATCAGCGAGAGCTGTCACCGACGGGGCATCAAGCTCGTGGCCATGGTTTCGACCGTGGCCGACGCGCGCGTGGCCGTGGCCGAGGGGGCCGACGTAATCGTCGCGCAGGGAGGAGAGGCTGGGGGGCATCGCTCGATCGACGGCAAGCCGGCGACCGCGGAGTCGACCACGGTGGGGACCATCGCCTTGCTGCCGCAGGTCGTGGACGCGGTGCGGGCTCCGGTCGTGGCCGCGGGCGGCATCGCCGACGGGCGCGGGCTCGTGGCCGCGCTGGCCCTCGGGGCGAGCGGGATATTGCTGGGGACCCGCTTCGTGGCCACCCGCGAATCGCTGGCGCCCGAGCTCTACAAGAAGCGCGTGCTGGAGAGCGAGAGCGACGCGACGACCGTCACCGACGTGCTGAGCGGCCTCTGGGCCCGGGCGCTCGCGAATCGCTTCACCCGCGAGTACACCGAGGCCGGCGCGCCCGTGCTCCCGCCGCTCGTCCAGCGGACCGCTGCCAACGACATCTACATCGCGGCCCTCAAGCAGGGCGACGCCGAGCATTACCCGATGATGTGCGGCCAGAGCGTCGGCCTGATCCGCGACCTGCCCGGCGCCGCCGAGGTGGTACAGGCCATCGTCCGCGAGGCGCGCGCCGTGCTGCAAGCGCTGCCCGAGCGAGTTCGCCAGAGCTAGCGGCGCTTCGCGGCGCGGCCGGACTTCGACATTCGCCGGAGCTCGACCGTGGTGCCCCCCACGCGCCCGGCGCAGCGGCGGCAGACGTACTCGACTTCCACCGGATGCCCGCACTCGGCGTGCACGAGGGCCGTCTGCCGGTGGACGTGGCGCGAGCCCCACGCGGCGAGCGCGCCCACCACCATCCTCAGCTCGCGCCCCTTGTCGGTCAGGACATACTCGGCCCGCGGTGGATGCTCGGAGTAAAAGCGCCGCGCCACCAGCGCGTGCGCCTCCATGCGCTTCAGGCGGTCGGAGAGGATGTTGGGCGGGATTCCGGCCAGGCTCTCCAGGAAATCCTGGAACCGCCGCGGGCCGCGGAGGAGGTCACGGATCAAGAGGAGAGTCCAGCGATCGCCCACCACCTCGAGCGACTTCGCGACCGGGCACGCCTGACCGTAACGCTTGGGCACGGCCTCAGTGTAACCGAGGCTTGACACGAAAGCTAGTCACTATACAATTCGTAGTCAGATCTGAATCGATAGTCGATGAGCATGACTCTCTAAGGGCATGGACGCGCGGACCCGCCGGCTGCTCGAGGGCCCGATCGCGCCGACCCTCCTGGCGCTGGCCGCGCCCAACGTCGTCATGCTGGTGGCCCAGGTCGCCATCAGCGTGCTGGAGGCGTACTTCGTCGGCTGGCTCGGCGCCGACGCTCTCGCCGGCGTCTCGGTCACCTTCCCGCTGGTCATGCTCATGCAGACGATGTCGGCCGGCGGCATGGGCGGCGGCGTCGCCTCGGCGATCGCGCGGGCGCTCGGTGCGGGACGGGCCGCGGAGGCGAGCCGTCTGGTGGCCCACGCGATCGTCATCGCCGTCGCCATGGCGGCCGCGTTCACGCTCGTGGTGCTGACCGGCGGGCGGGCGATCTACGCGGCCATGGGGGCGCGCGGCGACGCGCTCGAGGCCGCCCTCGCGTACTCGAATGTCATCTTCGCGGGCGCTCTCGCGGTCTGGCTGTTCAACACGCTCGCCAGCGTGGTCCGGGGGAGCAGCAACATGGTGCTGCCGGCCGGCGTGGTGCTCGGCGCCAGCCCGATCTTACTGACCTCGCCCGCGCTGATCTTCGGCTGGGGGCCGTTTCCCGCGCTTGGCGTCACTGGCGCCGCGCTTGCTGTCATCGCCTATTACACGGTCGGCACGCTCGTCTTCCTGGGCTTCCTCGTGTCCGGCCGAAGCCTCGTCCGGCTTTCACTGCCGACGGTCGGCTTCGAACGTCGCCTCTTCCGGGAAATCCTGCGCGTCGGCGCGCCGAGCCTCGTCAACAACATCCAGACGAACCTGACCGTCGTCCTGCTCACGGCACTGGTCGGGTCGTTCGGAACCTTCGCGCTGGCCGGATACGGCGTGGGCGTGCGGCTCGAATACCTCCAGATTCCGCTCGTCTTCGGCTTCGGCTCGGCGCTCGTCACGATGGTGGGCACGAACATCGGCGCGGGCCAAGGCGCACGCGCGCGGCGGGTGGCCTGGACCGGCGCGGCGCTGGCGGCGGGTGTCACGGAGACGATCGGGCTGGCCGCCGCGCTCTTCCCGTCACGATGGCTCGGTCTCTTCACCGCCGACCCCGAGGTCCTGGAAATTGGCGCGACGTACCTGCGCATCGTCGGGCCGGCCTATGGCTTCTTCGGCCTGGGCCTGGCGCTCTACTTCGCCTCCCAGGGCGCCGGACGCTTGCTGTGGCCGCTCCTGGCCGGGCTGAGCCGGCTCGTTTTCGCGGCCGGCGGCGGATGGATCGTGCTGAGACTCGCGGGCCCAAGCCTCGCCTCGGTCTTCGTCGTGATGGCGCTGGCGCTCGGCCTGTTCGGCACGGTCGTCTCGGTCGCCATGTATCAGGGCGCCTGGCGCCTGCAAAGAGAATCATGAATGCGCAACAGATGGTATTCCTCGTCCCATCCGTGACGGGCGGGCCGCTCCCATCGGAGTTCGCGACGGCCGCGGTCTAAGGCGACTTGCTCGCCTCGCTGCGACATCGTCGACGATCAGCAGCGGCTCGTGGCGCACGCGACCTCGACCTGCATGACGCTCCGGGGAGCCGACGCCAGGGGCCGCTAGGCCCGCGACTCCGCTACAATGGCCTATCCCGCTCCAAGGAGAGGCCAGTGAAGCTCGATGTCGGCATGCTGACCCACGACTTGAAGTCGATCCCCGCGTACGCGCGCAAGGTCGAGGCGCTCGGCTACGATTGCCTCTGGTCCTCCGAGACCCAGCACGATCCTTTCCTGCCCCTCGCCGTCGCCGCCGGCGTCACCTCCACGATCCGCCTCGGGACTGCCATCGCCGTGGCGTTCCCGCGCAGCCCGATGATTCTGGCGCACATCGCGTGGGACCTGCAAAAGGCCTCCGACGGGCGCTTCGTCCTCGGCCTCGGTACTCAGGTGAAGGGTCACAACGAGCGGCGATTCTCGGTGAAGTTCGAGTCGCCCGGGCCGAAGATGCGCGAGATCGTCCTCGCCCTCCGCCACATCTGGGATTGCTGGCAGAACGGGACGAAGCTCAACTTCAAGGGGCAGTTCTACCGGTTCGACCTGATGACGCCGTTCTTCAACCCCGGGCCGATCGCGCACCCGAAGGTGCCGATCTACATCGCCGGCGTCAACCAGTACATGTGCCGCATCGCCGGCGAGGTGTGCGACGGCCTGCACGTGCACCCCTTCAACAGCCCGAAGTACCTGCGCGAGTACGTCAATCCCGCCGTGGAAGAAGGGCTCGAGGCCTCCGGCCGCAAGCGCGCGGACTTTACCTACACCACCGCGAGCTTCGTGGTGGTCGGCGACACCGAGGAGGAGCTGGCGAAGAACCGGCGCTCGGTCAAGCAGCAGATCGCCTTCTACGCCTCGACGCGCACCTACGAGCCCGTGCTCGCCGCCCACGGCTGGCAGGATCTCACGCCGGCGCTCCACCGGAAATCCGTGGAGGGTGACTGGCAGGGCATGGCCGACCTCATCACCGATGAGATGCTCGATACCTTTGCCGTCACCGGAACGTACGAGACGATCGGCCGCCGGCTCAAGGAGCGCTACGCCGGGCTCCTCGACAGCACGGCACTCTATCAACCCTACCAGCAGGGGCTCGATGATCCCCGGCTCCCGCGCCTCATCAAGGAATTCAACGCATGATCGATCTTTGCGAGCTCGGAGAGCGACCGCCGCTGGGTGAAGTCCCCAAACGCATGCACGCGTACCTCGTCCGGCAGAACCGCTTCGGTCAGCCGCGTGACGCCTGGCGACGCGAGATCATTCCCACGCCGACGCTCGGCCCCGACGAGGTGCTGATCTACGTCATGGCCTCGGGCATCAACTACAACAACGTCTGGGCCGCGCTGGGCACCCCGCTCGACGTGATCGCCGAGCGCCAGCGCGCCGGCGAGCCCGAGGACTTCCACGCCGGCGGCAGCGACTGCTCCGGCATCGTGTGGGCACTCGGGAAGGACGTGAAGAACGTCAAGGTCGGCGATGAGGTGGTCGTGCACAGCGGCTGGTGGCGCCCCGACGACCCTTGGGTGCGCTCGGGCAAGGACCCGATGCTCGCCGAGAGCACGCGCATCTGGGGCTACCAGACCAACTACGGGAGCTTCTGCCAGTTCGCGCGCTGCCAGGCTCACCAGTGCGTGCCCAAGCCGAAGCGGCTCACCTGGGAAGAAGCGGGCTGCTACCTGCTCTGCGCGTCAACCGCTTACCGGATGCTTATGGGCTGGCCGCCTCACGTCATCGAGCCCAGTGACGTCGTCCTGGTATGGGGAGCCGCCGGCGGGCTCGGCAGCATGGCGCTCGAGATCACCCACGCGGTCGGCGGGCGCGCGGTCGCGATCATCTCCGACGACGCCAAGCGCAAGTTCTGCCAGGAGCACGGCGCGGCGGCGGTCATCAACCGCAGCCAGTTCTCCCACTGGGGCGCCATGCCGAGCACCGAGGACGCCAAGGCCTATGGCGAATGGGCCAAGGGCGCGCGCGCGTTCGGCAAGGCGATCTGGGATGGGCTCGGCGAGCGCGTCAGCCCGAAGCTCGTCTTCGAGCATCCGGGCGAATCGACGCTGCCCACGTCGGTCTTCGTCTGCGCCACCGGCGGCATGGTCGTCATCTGCGCCGGCACCACCGGCTACAACGCGACGATGGACCTCCGGTATCACTGGATGCGCCAGAAGCGCTTCCAGGGCAGCCATCTCTCCAACGACGTTCAGGCGGCGGCCGTCACCAAGCTGGTCAGTGACGGCAAGGTCGATCCGTGTCTCAGCCACACCTACGTCTTCGACGACATCCCCGAGTGCCACCAGCTCATGCTCGAGAACAAGCATCCGTACGGGAACATGGCGGTCCTCGTCAACGCCCGCCAGGCCGGTCAGGGAGCATCGTGAAGGGATTCCTGGCGCTGCTGCTCATGGCGGCGAGCGTTGTTCCGGCCGCCGCGCACCACGGCTGGAGCAGCTACGACTCGACGAAGGAGCTGACGCTCACCGGCACCATCAAGGAGTCCGGGTACGAGCATCCGCACGGGCACGTGCGGCTGGCGGCACCCGGTAAGGTCTGGCTCGTCGTGCTGGCGCCCCCGTCGCGCATGACCAACCGCGGATTGCCGGCGTCCAAGCTGGCGGTCGGCGCGAGAGCCACCGTTGTCGGCTATCCGCATCGCACCAACGAAGAGGAGATGCGCGCCGAGCGCATCACGATCGACGGCGCGACGGTGGAGCTCCGTTGACGCAGGCCGGCCATCCCGGCTGGCTCGCCTGGCTCGAGACGACCGGTGCCGCGACGGCGATGCGCCAGTCGCTCTGGCTCTATCCGGTCGTCGAGATCCTGCATATTCTCGGCTTCGTCGTCCTCGTGGGCAGCGCCGCGATGTTCGACCTGAGGCTCCTCGGGCTCTCGCGACAGCTCCCTGTCACCGGCATGGAGCGACATCTGCTGCCCTGGGCGCGGGCGGCGGTGCTCGTCATTGTCCCGACGGGCGCCCTCATGTTTGTCGCGCACGCGACGGAGTTCGCCGGCAACCCGGCGTTTCGGCTGAAGCTCATCTTGCTGGTGATCGCCGCGCTCAACGCCGCGGTCTTTCATCTTCGGCCGTTCCGGCGGGTCGCCGAGTGGGATCAGGGCGCGACCGCTCCCCTCACCGCGCGATTCGCGGCGGGGTGCTCGCTGGCGCTGTGGACCGGTGTGATCGCCTGCGGGCGGCTCCTCGCCTACTTCTGACGGGTCGCTCAGCTACCCGCGGCCGCGTCGTAGCCCGGATCGCCCGGGTTGAGAACGCGCCGCTTGCCCCCTTCGAAGATCACGCGCGGAAGAATCGCGCGGATCTCACGGCCGCGTAGCCGCTCGAGCGCGGCGGCCGCCGAGGGCGCGCCATCGAACAGCTCGAGATTCTTGACGGTCGGATTCCGAAGCGAGAGCTCACCCCGGACGTTGGCGTCGAGCGCCTCACGCGGCGTGAGCCACCGGACCTCGGTGATCTCGTGCTCGTCGGCGACGGCCTCGTGGACCGTCGGCATGTCGGTCGCGAAGAACCGCGTGTCGAAACGGAGGGGCTGAACCTCCGGCGTGATCCAGTGGGCGAAGTACAGCAGGCGGTCGGTCGCGAGCGTGAGCCGCTCGGCCCGGATCATGTCCTGGAAAACCCGGTGATCGCGCTGGCATGCCTTCCGGTAAGCCGCGTGGCGCTCGTCGTCCAGGTGGGCCGGGCGGCCGTCGGCGGCGTAGGCGAGCAAAATCCCCACCTCCTCGAACGTCTCGCGGATGGCGCCCACCCAGTGGCCGAGCGCGGCGTTCGGCGGCGCCTCGAGACCGAGAGCGCGCACGGCGCCCGCCGCGTCGAGGCCACGGCACCACGCCGCGGCGCCGTTGGGCGCATCGTCGGCTTCGATCCGACCGCCCGGGAAGACGAAGTCCCCGGCGGCAAATTTGCTCGCGCTATGGCGCCGAATCAGGAGAACCTCGAAGGCGCCGGCCGGACGATCGCGAAGGACGACGACGGTGGCAGCCGGGACCGGCGTCACCGGCGGAGGTTTGACGGGCACGAGGTAGTGTGCCACGATGGCCGCGCCGCTGTCATTCGCTTCGTGGAGGCCAGGTGTCGATGAGCGCTGAAGCGCGACTGAAGGAACGGAACATCACGCTGCCCAAGCCGGCCACACCCATGGCGAACTACGTCGGCGCCGTGCGCACCGGCAATCTGCTCTTCGTCTCGGGCCATGGGCCCGTGCGGGACGGCAAGGCGATTGGCCAGGGCAAGGTCGGCAAGGACCTGTCGATCGAGCAGGGCTACCAGGTCGCGCGTGAGGTGGGGCTCTCGCTGCTCGCCACGGTGCGCGCGAATCTCGGCAGCCTCGACAAGGTTCGGCGCGTGGTCAAGGTGCTCGGCATGGTGAACTCGGCCGACGGGTTCGGCGACCAGCCGAAGGTGATCAACGGCTTCTCCGACCTGATGGTCGAGGTGTTCGGCGAAGCCATCGGCAAGCACGCCCGCTCGGCGGTTGGGATGGCCGGGCTCCCGGTGAACATTCCGGTCGAGATCGAGATGGTCCTCGAGGTCGAGTGAACGGGAGAATTCATGGCGCTGCTCTTCGACGGGTGTAGCACGCTCATCTCGCTGATCTTCCTGGGAATCGTCGGCCTGGTCGCCGGTGTCGCGATCCCGGGCCTGTTCATGGTCGCCGCGGCGCCCTGGCTCGACTGGATCCTGCCCTTCAGGAAGAAGTAACGCCCGCCACGATCAGCCCGGGCACCGTGCGCAGGGCCTCCGCGATTCGGGGCCCGTGCCAGGAGAAGGGCTTCCCGTCCACGAGGTGAATTCGTCCGTCGCGCACCGCCGGCAGGTCCGGGTAGGCGTCGAAATCGGCAACATGCGCCCGGCGAAAGCGGAACGGCTCGTCGGGGAGCAAGATCACCTCCGGTCGGAGCGCGGCCACCTCGTCCAGCGTCACCGTCGGATATCGCTCCGGTCGGTCGGCGAAAATGTTTCGCCCGCCGCACACGCGCAGCATGTCGTGGATGTACGTGTTCGCGTTGATCGTCATGTAGGGTCCGCGCCAGATCGGGTAAAACACCGCCACCGAGGGCCGCCGCTCGCTCGCGCTCTGCACGCGCTCGTGGAGCGCCCTCAGATCCCGCACGAGCGCCTGCGCGCGCGGCTCGGCGCCCGTCAGCTCGCCGAGCTCGCCGATGAACTCGATGCCCTCGGCGACCGTGCGCGGGTAGGCTACCCAGACGGGAATCGACCACGCGCGGAGGCGATCGACGTCCTCGCGCCGGTTCTCCTCGACATTGCCGACGACCAGATCGGGATCGAGCGCGCGAATCGTCTCGAGGTTGGGGTTCTTCTCGCCGCCGATCCGGGTCTTCTCGCGCACGACGTCGCGCGGCTCGACGCAATAGACGGTCACGCCCACCAGCGCGTCAGCGAGACCCAGCGCGCACAGGAGCTCGGTGGTGCTCGGGACCAGCGAGACGATCCGGCGCGGCGGGCGCGCCAGCTCCACGAGGACGCCCGACGCGTCGACCCGCGCCGTCATCAGGCGACGCGCCGGCTCCGCAACCGATCCACGAAGGCGATCGTCTCGCGCGTACGCTCCGCGAGCTCCTGATCCCACTTCGCGATCTCGTCCAGGGGGGCCTTGCGGTCGATGGCGTCCTCGAGGCTGGTCACGGCGACGCCGAAGAGCTTCAGCAGTCGCCGGGTCTCGTCGCTCGGCATTCTCCGTCTCCTGACTCTAAGTCATCGGCGCGCCTCGGCCCGCGGAGCCCCAGCCCCGCGACGGCCTGCGGCGCGCACATCCGTTGGCCCGGGCTCGGACTACAGGTCGAGCGCGGGCGTCTCGCTCCAGCGCGGGTCACCCTCGGGCTTGAAGTTGCGCGTGCTCACGAAGTGCAGGCCGTGATGCAGATTCAGCTTGAACTTGCCGCCGCCGTATCGGGCGGCGAGCCATCCGGTGGGATCGTCGAGCAGCGGCGCCATCTCGCTCGACGAGAGCCGCACGAGCCACTTGAAGCGAATCGTGCCGGCCCACGGCTCCTGGACGCCGATGGTCGCGGTGAACTCCGGCCACACGCTCACGAACTCCTCGAGCACCTGGCGGCGTGTGGGATGCGCGACGCCGCGGTTGACCAGATTGCGCTTGAGGTACGGCTCGATGAGATCCCAGCACCACGCGGCAATCACTGCGAGGCGCAGTGTACCACGCCGTCGGTGCGCGGCCCGGTCAGGTCCGGCTCGGATCGAGCCAGGCCCGCCCGACGTCCGGCGCGGGCCAGGCCGCGAAACGATCGAGCAGGTCCGCGGGCTCGTCGGCGAAGAGTAGCAGCGCGGCGTACTCTGGTCGCACGAAGCGCTCGGCGACCGCGTGTGCGAGGAGCCGCCGGAGCCCGTCCCAGTAGCCTTCCACGTCGAGCACGCCGACCGGCTTGGCGTGAATGCCGAGCTGCGCCCACGTGAGGATCTCGAAGGTTTCCTCGAGCGTGCCGAGGCCTCCGGGGAGCGCGATGAAGCCGTCGACGAGCGAGGCCATGGTGGCCTTGCGCTCGTGCATCGAGCCGACGATGCGCAGCTCCGTGAGCCCGGTATGGGCCAGCTCGCGCGCGACGAGCGGCTCCGGGATGACGCCGATCGCCTCGCCGCCTGCCTCGAGCACCGCGTCGGCGACGACGCCCATGAGCCCGACTGCGCAGCCGCCGTAAACCAGCCCGAGCTTGCGCGCGACCAGCTCGGCGCCCAGGCGCCGGGCCGCGTCGGCGTAGGCCGGGCGCGCCCCCTCGGACGAGCCGCAGAAGACGCAGACGCGCTTCACAGCGAGGCGGCGAACTCGGCCGACAGCGTGCCCTGGTACACCTCCTCGACGGGCCCGTCGAGCCGAAGCGACCAGTCCGGACGCACCTCGATCGTGAGCTCGCCGCCCGGCATCCGGACCTTGACGCGCCCGTGGTCGCAGAGGCCGTTCCGCACCGCCGCCGAGGCCGCGCCACATGAGGACGATCCGGACGCGAGCGTGTAGCCGGCGCCGCGCTCCCAGATGAGGATGTCGATCGCATCGCGCGCCCCGACCCGCGCGAACTGGACGTTGACGCGGTTGGGGAACGCGGGATGGCGCTCGATGAGCGGGCCCAGGCGCCGGCACTCGCCGTCGTCCAGGCGCTCGACGAAGGTCACGCAGTGCGGGTTGCCGACGGAGACCGCAGTGACCGCGAGCGTCGTGCCGTCGCCGAGCTGGAGCGGCACGCCGACCACGTCACGATCCGGGCCGTTCATCGGGATCTCGGGCGCCCGGAACGTCGCGTGCCCCATCTCGACGGTGACGAAGCCCATGCGGCCGCCCTCGACGCGGCACTGGCATTCGACGACGCCGCCCTTGGTGTCGACCGTGAAGTTGGTCTTCTTCGCCCGGCCGTGGTCCCAGAGGTACTTGGCGAAGATGCGCAGACCGTTACCCGACTTCTCGGCCTCGCTCCCGTCCGGATTGAAGATGCGCAGGCCGAAATCGGCGCGGGGGCTTGGCACCAGGAGCAAGATTCCATCCGAGCCCACGCCCCAGTTCCGGTCGCAGATGCGGCGGATGGCCGCCGTCGAGAGCGCCCGCGGAAGGTCGCTCTCGTCCATGACGATGTAGTCGTTGCCGAGCCCGTGCCCCTTCACGAACGGAATCATGGCCGCCTCATGCCAGGCCTATGCCGAGCCAGTCGCGCACCCGCTCGCGCCGGCTGCGCACGTCGCACGGAAGACGCCGGCGGTACTTCCGGGCGAAGCGCGCCAGTGCGGAATTGCGGAGCGCAAGATCCCGCCGCTCCCCTTCGGGGTCGCGCACGAAGTCGCGCGTGCGCGTCCGGCCGCCGTGATGGCGAAACGGCGCGTGCACGACAAGGCAGCGCCGCCGGCGCTCGAGGACAGCGAGCGAGAGGTCGCGGTCGTGGCCATGGTAGAAGCCGTAGCCCTCGTCGAAGCCGCCGATAGCGTCCAGGAGCTCGCGCGACAGACACATGCACACCGAGTCGACGAAGGCCACGTCTTCCCACGGCGACCTGACAGTCGGCCGCGGCGAGAGGCTGTGCACGATCGTCCGCCCCACCATCCGCCCGTCGGCGCGCAGCCGCTTGGCGCCGTAGAGGCCGGCCAGCCCGGCGCCGGGCTCGGCCAGCGCCGCGAGCAGCCGCGCGAGCCACGCCGGCTCCAGCATCTCGGTGTCGTTGTGCAGGAAGCAGAGGAACTCGGTGTCGGCGAGGCGCCAGGCTCGGTTCAGCGACGCGATCACGCCGTCGTTGGCGGGGCTTCGCGCGAAGGTCAGCGGGTACTTGTACGGAAAGCGCTCGAAGAACCCAGGGGTCCCGTCGGTCGAGCCGTTGTCCATCACGACCAGCCGGAACGATTCCGTCGTGCCGGCGAGGCTCTCGAGACAGGCTCGAGTGTCCTCGAGGCCGTTGAACACGCACATCACGAGGCTCACGCGCGACGAGGCGCGCACCGCCTCCCTATCGCTTGTCGATCGGGATGTACGTCGCGTGCGTCGGGCCGGTGTACTCTGCCCGCGGCCGGATCAGCCGGTTGTTCGCGTGCTGCTCCATGACGTGGGCTGCCCAGCCCACGACCCGGCTCATCGCGAAGATCGGCGTGAACTGATCGGTCGGAATGTTCATCGCCTGGTAGGCGGCACCGGAGTAGAGGTCGACGTTCGGGAAGATCTTTTTCTGCTCGCCGATGACCCGGACCACCGTGTCCAGGATCTCGACGGCGCTCGTGTCACCGGCCTGGCGGCCCAGCTCCGTCGCCAGCCGCTTGAGATGCTTGGCGCGCGGATCCTCGACGCGATAGACGCGGTGGCCGAAGCCCATCACGCGCCCGTGGTCGGCGAGGAGCTTGCGGATGAAGCTATCGGCGTTCGCCGGCGTCTTGATCTTCTCCACCATCAGCATGACCTGCTCGTTGGCGCCGCCGTGCAGCGGGCCCTTGAGGGCGCCGATCGCCGAGACGATCGACGAGTGCAGGTCGGACATGGTCGCCGCGGTGACGCGGGCGGCGAAGGTCGACGCGTTGAACTCGTGGTCGGCGTGCAAGATGAGCGCGACGTCGAACGTCTTCGCGGCGAGCGGGCTCGGCTTGGCGCCCGTCAGCATGTACAGGAAGTTCGCCGCCAGGTTCATTCTTGGATTGGGCGCGATCAGCGCCTTGCCGCGCCGGATCCGCTCCCAGGCGGCCACCAGGGTGGGCATCTGGGCAGTCAGCCGGAGCGCCTTGCGGGCGGTCGCGTCCTTGGAGTTGTCGGCGGCGTCTGGATCCCACGATGAGAGAGCCGACACGCCGGTGCGCAGCACCTCCATCGGCGTCGTCTTTTTCGGAAGCGACCGGAGGAGCGTCACAAGCCCGGGCGGCAGCTTGCGATTCGCGGTGGAGCTGATCGCCTTCGTGTGCGCCACGAGCTCCTTCTTGCTCGGCAGGCCGCCGTGCCAGAGGAGAAAGATGACTTCCTCGAACGAGGAATACTCGACGAGGTCGTTGACGTCATAGCCGCGGTAGACGAGCCGTCCTTCCTTCCCGTCGATGAAACAGATGTCCGACGTCGAAACGACGATGTCCTCGAGACCGCCTCGGCTTCCGCTTCCCATGGCTTCCCTCGGTCGAAGGTGTGATGAAACCGGTTTGCTTTTACCATACGTGGGCCCATGCTTCAAGGGACCCCCGGGCGCGTGAGCGACTACTACGATCATCATCCGATCAACGAGGCTCGGGTGCTGGAAGCCCTGTCTCGACCGGGCTTTGAACGGCCCACCGCCGACGATCTCTTCGACTTCGACCAGGATCACTACGGCGGTCTGGCCGCGGTGGATGCGCTGGCGCGCCGGGCCGGCATTGGCGCCACCAGCCGGGTCCTGGACGTGTGCGCCGGGCTGGGTGGGCCGGCGCGGTTCGTCGCCGGCCGCCGCGGCGCGAGAGTACTCGCGCTCGAGCTGCACCGCGGTCGGGCGGCCGGTGCGGCCCGCCTCAACCGTCTCGTGGGGGCCAGGGGCGTGACAGTCGTGCGCGGCGACGCGACCGCGCTCCCGTTCGCCCGCGGCGCCTTCGACGCGTGCCTGAGCCAGGAGGCGCTCCTGCACATTTCCGACAAGGCGACGGTACTGGCCGAATGCCACCGCGTGCTGGCACCGGGCGGACGCATCGCCTTCAGCGACTGGATCGCCTTCCCCCGGCTCGGCGACCGGGAGCGTGAGCAGCTCTGGGAATGGATGGCCGCGACGACGCTTCAGACGCTCGAGCGCTACAGCGCTCTCCTCGGCCGGGCCGGCTTCAGCTCGGTCGAAGCGGAGGACCTCTCCGCAGAGTGGCGGCCGATCGTGAGAAAACGGCTCGAGCTACACCGGGCGCTCCGCGCGGACGGCGTCGCTCGGCTGGGCAAGGAGACCTATCAGGAATACGACCAGCTTCACGCCTTCTTCGTGCGGTTGATCGAGGAGGGAAAGCTCGGCGGCGGCCGCTTCACCGCCACACGCTGATCGCCCGGCGCTAGCGGCGCCGGAATCGATTGAGGAGATCCTGAATGCCGGTCTCGAGCTCTTCGCGAGTGACATTGGTCGAGACCGAGGCAGGATCGACCTTGATCGTCGGCGCCGCCGCGTTCCCTCCCAGATGTGCGCGCAGCTCGCCGCGCGCGTGCTGGACGCGCAGATCCAGGTTCATGCGCCCGCTGCCGAGGCCGAAGTCGCCCACGACGCCCACCTTGATCGCGCGGCTCGTGTAGAGGAGATCGCGCGTCGTGACGACCCCGCCCGCGATCTGGTAGGTCCCCGTGATCGATTCGAAGTCGGTCGGTGACGACGTCAGAGAGCGTGGCACGTCGGCGGCGAGCACCGAGGACACCACGCCGGCGATGCGCGTGAGGCTCTCGATGAGCGCGAGCGCCTGGGGCCCGACCACCCGCCCGGGACCGATCCTCAGCCGGCCCGAGCCATCGAGGGTATTCCAGAGATCGCCCGCGTTCGCCTTGAGCGCACCGGCGAGGTCGAGTGGCCCCGCCACCGCGTAGCCCTCGCACAGGAAATCGACCAGGACCTTCTCGGCAGGAAGCCCCGTGATCTTCAGGTCGCCGAGCTGCACATGCACGCCGCGCTCGAGCGTCACGGTCAGGTTGGTGCTGATCGTGCCGCCCGCGAGCGACGTCGTGGTCGGGCGGCTCTGCAGCCGAGCGCCGTCCCACGACACGGCGGCGAGCTTCAGGGCGCCGAGTGAGAGCGTGCGCCGCTTGGGCTCCGGGCACGCCGCGCTCGTCCGGGTCACGCGCAGGCTCGCCAGCTCCACGGTGCCAGAGGCGCGGGGCGCGCCCAACGTCCCGCTCAGCGTGAAGTCGCCCTTGATCGGTCCGGCGATGGCCGGGCTCGGGCCGGCAGAGGCGGCCACGAGCGGCTCCACGTCCTTGCCCTCGATGCCGATGCGGCCGCGCAGCGGTGCCTCGAGCGGCGGGCGAGCGCCGTTGAGGGCGACCACGCCATCGGTGAGCTTGACGAGCAGATCACCCGGATTCACGCGGAGCGTCCCCTTGACGTTGAGCTGCGACGCCTGATTGCTCAGCGTGAAATCGAGGTTCTCGACGCGGTAAGGAGTCGGTGCGGTCCCTTTTCCGAGTGTGACGTAGGTGACGGTGCCTCCCACGATCTTCACCTGCGACACGACCGCCGCCGCGCCGCCCGCGGCGCCGCCACTCCGCCCAGGACGCGGCGCGGTGCGCGACTCCGACGCCGGCGCCAGACTCGCCACGTTGAGGTGACCGTCCGCGTGCTGGATGAGCGCAATGCGCGGCCGCTCGAGCGTGATGTCGCCGAATTCGACCCGACCGCCGAGGAGGGGGCGGAGCTTGAGATAGACCCGGCCGATCTCCAGGATCAAGAACGGAGCGGTGCCGAACTGCGGATCCTCGGCCACCTCGAGCTTGTGAAGCTCGACGGCCGGCAGCGGGAAGAGCTTGACGGACAACGATTCGAACTTCACCGGCCGTCCGATCGCCTGCGTCGCGCTGCCGGCGATCATCGCCTGGACTCGCGGAGTATCGATGAGCCTGGGAAGCGCGATCGCCGCCACGATCAGCAGCACGGCGACGACCGCGCCGATCCCGATGAGCCACTTCAGGGCGCGCCTCAACGCGCCACCTCCGAAGCGACTACGCGGTCTGGATCGCCGAGAGCCGCCAGGGCTTCGGGCCGACCGGGCGCGTGAAGGTCCAGTACTCCTCGATGTCGACCGGCGTGGGCGATCCCTCGACCACGGAGCCGGTCGAGTCGTCCACGGTGTAATCGACGAGCGAGACGGCGAAGTACACCGTGACCCAGTCCTGGCCGCTCTCCTGCCAGGCTTCGCTCACCTGGGCCCGCCCGATTCGAACCCGCTCGATGCGGTTTGTGCGACGGGAGCTGCGGAGCTGATCACACTGCGCCTGCAGCCGCGCGTACTCCTGCGGCGTGAGGCGATCCTGCACGGCGGTCAGGTCCTGCCGGGCGATCCCTTCCTGGGTATCGACGAAAGCCGCCTTGGCGAACTCGACGAGGCCGTCGGGATCGAAGCTCGCGTCCATGCCGCGAATGTGCTCGATCCCCCGATCGAGGTCCGACACGCCCGCCGGCACCTCCATGGTTGCCGCGCCGCCTCCCGACGACCATCCCTGCGCTTCCGCGCTCGAGGCGCTCCGACCGTCGGCGCCGGCGTACGCGGGCTGGGCCTGGCTGCGGCCGCGGAGCATGCGGAACAGGAAGAACGCGGCGCCGCCGACGAGCAAGAGCTCGAGGAGCCCGAAGCCGCCGCCGAAGCCGCCCCCCATGCCGCTACCGAACAGCATCGAGCCGAGCAACCCGCCGAGGGCGAAACCGGCGATGCCGCCCATGAGGCCGCCGAACATGCCGGGGCGCTGAGGCTGAGCCATCGGCGCTGGGTTAGAGGCCGGCGGCGGCGCCACCCGCGAGGGGCTCGACGGCGAGGAGGGTGGCGTCGGCGTCGAGTAGGACCGTGAGCCGCGGCTCCCGCCGCTGCTCCCGCCACTGCCGGCTCGCGCCCAGACGGCCGCGGTGTCGAGGACCAGAATCGAAGCGAGTGCACATCCAAGTATGAGCGGGAAAGCTCGTGTTCGCATTGGGGTACCTCCGCGGTCATTCTATCGCGGACGACTGTGAACCGCTGTGATCCTTAGGGGATGAGGAGCACCTTCCCCGTCGTCTTCCGGCCTTCGAGCGCTCGGTGCGCCTCCGACGCGTCCTTCAGCGGAAACTCGAACTCGGTGCGCAGCTTGACCTTGCCGTCGCGGATCCAGCCGAGGAGCTCCTCAGAGCGCTGCAGGAGCTCGGCGCGCGTGATGATGTGGTGGTTCAGGCTGGGCCGCGTGAGGAAGAGCGAGCCCTTGGCATTGAGCGTCTGCGGGTCGAACGGGCCGATGGGGCCGCTCGACTGACCGTAGAGCGCCATCATGCCACGCGGCGCCAGGCAGTTGAACCCCTTGTCGAAGGTGGTCTGGCCGACCGAGTCGTAGACGACCTGGAGCCCCTTGCCGTCGGTCAGCCGCTTCACCTCGGCCTCGAAGTCCTGCTTTGTGTACAGGATGACCTCGGACGCCCCGGCCTCGCGCGCGAGCTTGGCCTTCTCCTCGGTGGACACCGTCCCGATGACGCGCGCGCCCCGCATCTTCGCGATCTGGCAGAGGAGCAATCCGACGCCGCCGGCCGCCGCGTGCACGAGGCAGGTGTCGCCGTTCTTGAGGGGATAGGTCGAGCAGGCGAGATAGTGCGCCGTCAAGCCCTGGAGCATCGCCGCCGCGCCCTGACGGGTGGTGATTCCGGCGGGCAGGCCCACGAGCCGCGACGCCGGCACGGCGGCGTACTGCGCGTAGGCGCCCGCCACGCCGGTATAGGCGACCTTGTCGCCCACCTTCACCTCGGTCACGTTGGGCCCGACGGCGGTCACGGTGCCGCCGGCTTCCAGACCGAGCGTCAGCGGCAGGTTGAGCTTGTACTGGCCCGAGCGCTGGTAGACGTCGATGTAGTTGATCCCGGCGGCGTCGATCTTGACCGTAGCCTCACCGGACTTGGGCTGGGGCTCCGCCACATCCTCGTAGCGCAGAACTTCGGGACCGCCCGGCGTGTTCACGCGAATGGCTTTCATGAGATCGTCCTCCCTGAATATCGGCTCGCTGCCGCGGGATTATAGCAAGGGCGGCCTGAGGCCGCAGTCCGCACCGAGCCGTCCGCGAAGCCAGTGATACATGGCGTAGCACTCGAGCGTGAAGGGCGGAAAGCCGAGGTAGCCGAGCACGGGCATCTCGAAGATCTTGACCGAGCCGAGGTACGGGACGCTGTACGTCCACCGCGTCGCCGCCCAGTAGTTCCAGAACTCCCAGAGCACGCCGCAGACCGCCCCGCCGGCCAGGAGCGCCAGCAGGCGCGAGGCGTCGCCGCCCGTGAGGTCGGCGAGCCACGAGGGCCGCCCCCGGCGGTAGTTCAGCGGCTCGAGCAGGAGCGCCCAGCCGATCCAGACGAGCGGGACGAGCCAGGCCGAGACGAACAACACGGGCACCGCGACGCTCACCGCGCCCACCACGACGGCGAGCTGGAGCGCGCGCGGTGACGGGCGCCAGGGTGTGACGCGCGCGCGCGCGAAGACCGTCGCGCGCAGGACCGTCGCGGTGAGGAACAGGCCGGGAAAGATCGTCGCGAAGGCCCAGTCGTAGCCGACGCGCCGCACGAACAGATTGGGCTCGATGTTGTGGTAGCGCCACCAGAGACCGGCCACGGCCTCGCCACCGCGCCAGAACCGCGGCGCGTTGTAGAGCTCGAAGAGCCACCAGCAACCGATCGACGCCAGCGCCACGAGCACGCCCTCGACGCGATCGGTCGTGAGGTAAGAGCGCCCGGTGAGACGCGCGGCCAGTCCGTCCATGAAGAGAACGTAGCCCGTCCAGACGATCGGCGTGAACCAGCCCGCGATGATCGGCTCGCGGGCGAGCAGGAGCGCCTCTGCGGCGACGACGATGCCGAGCCCGATCCAGCCGTGCGCCCGCACGACCCGGGCTCCCTCCCCTAGCGCATCGAGGCGAGGTCGATCGTGAAGCTACTGACGTCGCGGCCGTCCGCGTCGCGGATGAGCAGCAGCACGCGCGAGCTCGCCGTCAGATCCTTGGTCGGGAAACGGTACACGCAGCGCGCCACGTAGTTTCCGCCTTCAGCGCGAAGGGCCGTGCGCTCGTTCTGGACGAAGGCGGGCGCGATCTCCACGTCCCCAGCGACGAGGCGCGGGGCGTAGAAGCGCGCGAAGTCTTCGCGCGGGCCGCGAAGCTGCGCCAGGATCACCAGCCGATCCTCCTGGCTCTTGAGGAGCTTCTCCGGCTCGTCCGGCTTCAAGGGCTCGTTCTTGAACGCGGCCTGGCGCGCCGCAATGACGAGCCGATGGAAGGGGGTGAGCACGATCAGGCTGTCGCCCGACGGGTTGGCCACGCGCCACTCGGCGTCGAAAACCTCCTGCGTGACGGAGCGGGCTCCGACTCGGATCGCGTCGCTTCGCTGCTCGGGGTCCAGCGTGAACGACGCGGCGAGCACCTCCGGCGACCCCACGACGAGGAGACCGAGAAGGTATGTGGCCGCGCGGAGCCTCATTTGATCTCGCCGACGGTCACGAGGCTGAAGGAGGCCGGCGGAAAGTACTTGGCCGCGACGTCCTGGATGTCCCTTGCCGTGACGCGGCCGATGCGCTCCTTGTACCGCTCGGGGTAGTCGAGCCCGAGCCCCTGGTCCTCGACGGCGGCGAGGAAATCGGCCACCTTCGCCGACGTGTCGAGCCGGAACGGGAAGCTCCCGATCAGGAACTGCTTGGCGAGCGACAGCTCGCGGTCCGAGACCGGCTCGCGGGTCATCCGGGCCAGCTCCTCGCGGATCAACGCCGCGACCTTCGGCACCTCGGCCGTGCGGGTCTGGGCACTGACCGCGAAGGCCGCGCCGTAACGCGCCGGCGAGACCCAGCTGTAGACCGCGTACGCGAGCCCCGATTCCTCGCGCACCTTCGTGTAGAGCCGCGAAGTGGAGCCCCCGCCCAGCACGTAGGAGGCGACCGAGAGCGGGAAATAGTCCGGGTCCGTCTGCCGGACGGCGCGCCGACCGAACATGAGCGTCGACTGCGTCAGCTCGCGCTTGATGCTCTCCTCGCGAGGGGTCGCCGCCGTGGTCGGCGGCGTGATCGAGGGCAGCGGGTCGGACGGCCGGGCCCACGAGCCCAGGCGCGCGGTGATCTCGCGGCGCGCCTCGTCGACGGTGATGGCGCCGACCACCGCCACGATGGTGGCGTCCGGGCGCGCGTGCCGCGCGTAGAATTTCACGACGTCGTCGCGTGTGAGGCGCGCGACCGATTCGCGAGTGCCCTCGACCGGCCGGCCGTATGGGTGGTCCGGATAGACCAGCCGGGACAGGGCACGGATAGCCAGGGTGTTCGGATCCTCCTCGGACCGCCGAATGGCCGCCTGGATCTCGGCCACCTTCCGCGTCACTTCTGCGGCCGGGAAGGTCGGCGAGAGAACGACCTCGGACAGGAGATCGAGTCCGAGGGCGAGGTCTTTCTTCTGGACGGACAGCGCGACCGTGAGGCTGTCACGGCCCGTCCCGGCCTCGAGGCTGCCCCCGACGAACTCGATCGCCGAGTCGATCTCGGGCCCGGTCCGCTTGGACGTGCCTCGCGTCAGCACGGCGCTCGTCAGGTTCGCGAGCCCGGCCCGATCGTCGGGGTCGAAGACGGCACCGGCCCGCGTGAGGACACGGACCGCGACGATCGGCACCGCAGGCCGCTCGGCCACCAGCAGCACGATGCCGTTGGGCAAGACCTCCCGGTGCGCGAGCGGGGCGGCGCCGGCCGGTGCCGCGCCGAGCGCGCCCGCCAGGGCGGCCACGGCCGCGAGAACGACTCGCGTTCGGGCGGCGCGCGGTCTCATCGGGGCTTCGGCAGCAGCACGCCGACGCTCTTCCGGTCCGACGCGAACCACGCGTTCGCCACGCGGGTCAGGTCGGCGACGGTCACCGCCCGAATCTTGGTCACGAAGGTGTCCTTTTGCGCGTAGCCGCCGATCAGCTCGAAGCGCGCGAGCAACGAAGCCCGGCGGTGGACCGAGTCCTCCTGAAAGACGAACGAGGACTCGATTTGATTCTTGGCGCGCGCCAGCTCCTCGTCGGTCACCGGTTCGGTCTTGAGCCGCTCCATGTGCTTGGCCAGCTCGGCCTCCAGCGTCTCGGGCTTCTGGCCCGGCATGGGCGTGGCCCAGAACCAGAAGAGATTCGGATCGAGGGCGAAATACGAGTAGTCGCCGCCCGCCTCGAGCGCGAGCTGGCGCTGGTAGACGAGATCGCGATAGAGCCGCGAGGCGCGCCCCCCGGAGAGGATCGTCGACAGCACCTCGAGGGCGGGCGCGTCGTTCGAGCGGTGGTTCGGCACGTGCCAGGCCATGTACACGACGGGAAGCTCGGCTTCCTTCGTCACGATAACCCGCCGCTCGCCGTTCTGCGGCGGCTCGACGGCGAGCACCGGTGGCGGCGTCTTGCCCTTGGGAATCCTCCCGAACGTCTTCTGGATCTTCTCCAGCACGGACTGCGTCTTGAAGTCGCCGGCCGCCACGACGATCGCGTTGTTCGGTACGTAGTACGTCTTGTAGAAGGCGCGAATCTCGGCCGGCGTAACCCGCTTGATGTCCTCCATCCAGCCGATGATCGGAAAACCGTAGGGATGCGCCTTGAAGGCGATCGAGCCGACTTCCTCACCGAGGAAGCCGCCCGGGTCGTCCTCGGTCCGCGTGCGGCGCTCCTCGATGACCACCTCGCGCTCGGAGGCGATCTCCTTGGGATCGAGCAGCAGATTCTGCATGCGATCGGCCTCGAGGTCGATGACGAGGTCGATCTTGTCGGCGGCGATGTCGACGTAGTACGAGGTGACGTCCTGCGAGGTGAACGCGTTGTCCTGGCCGCCGTTCTCCTCGACCAGTCGCGCGAACTGCTTGGGTCCGCGCGTCGGCGTGCCCTTGAACATCAGGTGCTCGAGGAAGTGGGCGATCCCGGTCGCGCCGCGCAGCTCGTCGCGCGAGCCGACGCGGTACCAGACCTGGAACGACACGATCGGGCTCCGGTGATCCTCGAGCAGCAGGACGCGGAGCCCGTTGTCGAGCGTGGAGGCGACGACTCGGTCCGCCGCGGACGCCACGGACGCCGCGAGGAGCACGACGATCGAGAGGAAGGCGACGAAGATTCGCACCGAACTGATTATACCGAACGCCGCCTATCCGGCCGTTGTATCATCCACCCTGATGCGCTCGCTCGGCATCGCAACGTTGCTGATCATCCTCGCGGCTCCCCGGTCGGTCCTCGCGCAGCCGTGCACCGAATCGCTCGCGGCGCTCTTCGAGCGGGTGTCGCCCACTGTCGTCTCGATCCAGGCGATCAAGATCAACAAGGCGAAACCGCAGCGCCGGTTCGAGACCGTCGTGGGGTCGGGTGTCGTCATCGAGCGCGACGGCCAGGTCCTGACCAACGCGCATGTCGTCGACGGCGCAGCCTCGCTTTCCGTCACGCTCGATTCCGGGGCCAAGACGCCGGCCCGCGTGCTCGGGATGGACACGCTGACCGATCTCGCCCTGCTCCGGCTCGAGGTGACGACGCCCGTGCCCGCGGCCAGTTTGGGCGATTCGGCGGCACTGCGCGTGGGTGACGAGGTCGTGGCGATCGGCAACCCGATGGGCCTCGAGCAAACGATGACCCGCGGCATCGTGAGCGGGCTCAACCGGATCCTGCCCGGCCTCGCCGAGCAGCCGATGATCCAGACCGACGCCCCCATCAACCCCGGGAACTCGGGCGGCCCGCTGGTCGATCGCTGCGGCGCGGTCATGGGCATCAACACGTTCATCTCGGAGGAGGCGAACTCGATCGGCTTCGCGCTGCCGATCAACGCCGCGAAGGCGGTGCTTCGCGACCTGCGCGAGACGGGGCGCGTCGCCCGGCCGTGGCTCGGGCTGCAGGGCCGCGAGATCGACGCCCAGATCGCGTCGCTCTTCCGGCTGCCGCTCTCCCCGGGCTACCTCATCGAGGTCGTGTACGAAGGCAGCCCGGCCGAACGGGCCGGCCTTCGCGGCGGGACCATGTCGGTGGTCGTCCAAGGCGAGGAGTACCTCGTCGGCGGCGACATCCTGACCTCGATCGAGGGCAGCCCGATCAAGACCCATCAGGATTATCTCGCGAAGGTGAAGACGCTGCGGCCCGGCCAGCGGGTGCGCGTCGCGATTCTCCGCGAGGGTCAAAAACGGGAGCTGACGCTCACCGTGTCGGAGCGGCCTCGCCTGCCCACGGACCTCGTGGACTAGCGGTCACGCCAGAAGATTCCGGGCCGTCACGAAGATCTCCCGCAGCATCGGTCGCGTCAGCTTGCCCGTGAAGGTGTTCTGCTGGCTCGGATGATACGACGCGATCAGCGTCACGCCGTCGTCGAACCGCGCCTGGCCGCCGTGGCCGAACCGCGGCGCGGGTCGGGGCGGCGGCTCGCCGAGTTCGCGCCGGGCGCGCAGGTACGCTTGCCAGCCGATGCGTCCCAGCCCGACCACCACGCGGACGCGTCGGAAGAGTCGGAGCTCCGTCAAGAGGAACGGCTCGCAGCGCGCGATCTCGGCGGGCGTCGGCTTGTTCAGGGGTGGCGCGCAGCGGATCGCGGCCGTGATGTAGGCGTCGCGCAGCTCGAGGCCGTCGCCGCGACGCTCGGAGCACGGCTGGTTGGCGAAGCCGGCGTGGTGGAGCGCGTCGAAGAGCCAGTCGCCGCTCCGATCACCCGTGAACATCCGACCCGTCCGGTTCCCGCCGTGCGCCGCCGGCGCCAGTCCGACCAGAAGGAGCTGCGGATCCGGGTCGCCGAAGCCCGGCAGGGCTCGCGCCCAGTAGCGCTGGCCGTGGTAGCGGGGCGGCGGCTTGACCGCGACCGACTCTCGATGGGCTACCAGACGGGGGCAACGACGGCAGTCGACGATCATCCGGTTCAGCTGCGTAAGCGTCGGTTGTTTTGGCAATCCGCCCGGATTGTGACACGGTGAAGAGCATGTCGCCATCGGCCGACCGCTCCGCCACGGCGCGAGTGCCCACGATCATCGTCCACGGCGGCGCCGGCGCGAATCCCGGCGAGGGGCGCGACGAGCTTCGCCGAGGTATGCGCGCCGCAGCCCTCGCGGGCTGGCAGGTCCTCTCGTCGGGCGGCGCTGCGCTCGATGGCGTCGAGGCCGCGGTGCGCGCGCTCGAGGACGACCCCCAGTTCAACGCCGGGCGCGGCTCGGTTCTCAACCACGACGGCATGGTAGAGATGGACGCGTCGATCATGGAGGGCGACCGGCTGCAGTGCGGCGCCGTCGCGGCGGTCTCGCGCATCGCCAACCCGATCACGCTCGCGCGCCGCGTGCTCGACGCGGGCCGCCACGTCCTGCTGGTGGGCGAAGGGGCGCTCGCGTTCGCGCGCGCGGCGAGTATCGCCGAGTGCGACCCCGCATCGCTCGTCACCGACCGCCAGCGGAAGCGCCATGCCGAGCGCGCCCGGCGCAGCACGATCGGCGGCACGGTCGGCGCGGTCGCCCTGGACCGCAGCGGCACTATCGCCGCGGCGACGTCGACGGGCGGCACCGCCGGCAAGGCGCCCGGTCGCGTCGGGGACAGCGCGCTCGTCGGCTGCGGCACCTACGCCGAGAGCTCGGTGGGCGGTGTGTCGTGCACCGGCGACGGCGAGGCGATCATCCGCGTCGTGCTCGGGCACCGGACGCTCGCGTACCTGAAGGACGCCGGCGATCCGGAGTACGCCGCGAAGGTCGCCGTCGATCTCCTCGTCGAGGAGGGTCGCGGGCAAGGCGGCCTCATCCTGCTCGACTGGCGCGGCCGGCCCGGCTACGCCTTCTCCACTCCTCTCATGCCTGTCGCGATCATGTCGCCCGCGCTCGGTGAGCCGCGGACGCCGTTTTGAAGGACATGCTGGGCGTCGCCGACATCGAGGCCGCGCGTCAGCGGCTCAAGGGCGCGATCCTCGACACGCCCTGCGCCTACGCGCAGACGCTGTCCGAGATGAGCGGCGTGCGCTGCTACCTCAAGCTGGAGAACGTCCAGATGACCGGCTCGTTCAAGGAGCGCGGCGCGGCAAATCTGCTGATGCAGCTCGACGCCGCCGAGCGGGCCACCGGCGTCGCCGCCGCCAGCGCCGGCAACCACGGGCTGGCCGTCGCGTTCCACGCGGCGCGCCTGGGAATCGGCGCAGTGATCGTCATGCCGGAGTGGGCGCCGCTCATCAAGGTGACGTCCGCGCGGCGCTACGGCGCCGAGGTGATCCTGGCCGGCGCCAACTACGACGAGGCGTACGCCCGGGCGCGCGAGATCGCGACGGAGCGCGGCCTCTACTTCGTGCACCCGTTCGACGACCCGCGCATCGTCGCCGGCCAGGGCACCATCGGGCTCGAGCTCCTCGAGCAGCGGCCCGATCTGGACGCGGTCGTGGTGCCGGTCGGCGGCGGCGGCCTCGTCGCAGGCGTCGGCCTTGCGATCAAGACCGCTCGCCCCGACGTACGCGTGATCGGCGTCCAAGCCGAGGCGCTGCCGGCGATGCGCCGCGCGCTCGAGGCCGGAAGCCGCGTCACGCTGCCGCCCGCGCCGACCATCGCCGACGGTATCGCGGTCCGTCAGGTCGGCGAGCTGACCCTCGCCCTCGCCTCGCGCTGGGTCGACGAGGTCGTGACGGTGACGGAAGAGGAGATGGCCAACGCCATCCTTCTGCTGCTCGAGATCGAGAAGACTGTCGTCGAGGGCGCCGGCGCAACTCCTTTGGCTGCGCTCCTGAACCGGCGGCTCGGCCTCGCCGGGCACAACGTCGTACTGGTTCTCTCCGGCGGGAACATCGACGTCACGATGATCTCCCGGATCATCGTGCGCGGCCTCGTGAAGGACGGGCGCCTCGTGCGCTTCGGCGTGATCCTCCGCGACCAGCCGGGCGCGCTCGCGCGCCTGACGGCGCTCATCGCCGAGTGCCGCGCCAACATCGTGCACATCGAGCACGATCGCGCCTTCTCCCACGCGGCCATCGGCGAAAGCCGTGTCGAGCTCACCCTCGAAACCGCCGGTCCGGAGCAGATCGACGCGGTGAAGCAGCGCCTGGTCGAAGCCGGGTACGGCCTGGAAGAGCCGAGCGCCTAGGCCTCGGTCAGCGCTGTCATGATCGACGCGCGCGCACGATCGGCGAGGTCGGCGGCGGCGCGGCGCGCCTCGAGCGTGGGATCGGGCTTGAGGACCGGGTGATAGCTGATCCTGATACGTCCGCGACGCGGGAACACCCGGCCGGGCGGCCAGGACGCGTGCCCGCCGGTGATCGTGACCGGCAGCACCGGCACCTGGAGCGAGGCGGCCAGACGGAACGCGCCGGGCTTGAAGCGCTCGACTTTCCCGGTGTGAGTCCGCTCCCCCTCCGGGAAGATCATGACGACGTGGCCGGCCTGCAGCAGCCGGACCGCCTCCCGCGCGGACAACGGGTCCGGCGAGTCGATGCGAACTGGAAACGCCCGTAGCCGCCGGATGAGCCAGTTGAACAGGGGGATCTCGAAGAGCCGGTTCCACGCCATGTAATAGACCCGGCGCCGAACCGGGATCGACACGAGCGCGGGATCGGCGTAGGTCTGATGGTTCGGCGTGATGATGACGGGGCCAGCCGCGGGAATGTTCTCGATGCCGGCCAGCTCGAGGCCGAAGTAGGCGCGGCATAGGCGGTGCAAGCCCGGCCGCAAGAGATCCAGGAGGGGCGTCCGCACGGCCCCTAGCCTACACAAAAAACGGGGCCGGAATCCTCTTCCGGCCCCGCTGGAAAATCGTTCTGACGTCAGTTAGTCGTCGTCGGCCGTCTCGAGATCTTCCTCTTCCCGCTCGACGTGGCGCCCCATGCGCTCGATCCGGTCCTGGCACCGAACGCAGGTCGTGACCTCCGGAAGAGCCCGGAGGCGAGCAGGAGAAATCGGCTCCTCGCACTCCACGCAGGTGCCGTAGTCGCCGTCCCGGAGACGGTCCAGCGCCGCGGACAGCCGGTTGACGCGGTCAACCAGCAGCTCACGCGTCGCGAAGCCGATCTCACGGCGCTCGTTAGCCTGGATTTCATCGACCTCGTCGGCGAAGGGCGAGTTATCGCCGATCGCTCCCGGCATCTCCTCGACAGCGACCGCTCCGCCCATCTGGCGAAGCCGGGTGACTGCCGTTCTAAGATCTTCCTCTAGTCGCTCGCGAATCGTTTCCATTGTCGGAGCCTCCTGGTACTCCTCTTCCCCGCGCTACTTGGGCCAGCGATGGCTGCAACCACTGTGCCGAACATAAGACGCTCCGTCCTGGCAAAGGATTCACGAAGAATCACCGGGGTTTAGGCACCTCCTGGATGGCCTTCGAATGGCGAAATGCCCTTATGGCCTGACAGTTTTGGCGGCACCATGGGAACATTTTGCCCATCCGTGGCGGCAGAGCTTTACGGAAGCATCTACGGAAGCATCTGAAGAGATGAGTTGCGGGGACGCGGGTGTCGCCTGGCGGGGGCGGTGAGCCGGGCTCACCGCCCCCTTCCGGAAATCGACTAGGCCCGGCTGCGGGAGGCCTCGATCGCGCCTTCCTCCCAGATGCTGTGCTTGCGCGTTTCCGGCATCACGAAGACGGCGATGAGGAACATGACGGCGGGCACCACGATGGGATAGATCAGGGCATACCCCACGCTGCCCGTAGAGAGATACATCGAGGTCGTCACGATCGGGACCAGCCCGCCACCCCAGCCGTTGCCGATGTGGTAAGGCACCGACACCGAGGTGTAACGAATCCGGCCGGGGAAGAACTCGGCTAGGAACGCCCCGATCGGCCCGTAGGTCATACCCACGTAGTTGACCAGGATCACGACGATGAGAATCGACATCGGGTAGTTGACGCCGGTCTTGGGATCGGCGTAGTTGCCCAGGGCCGAGTAGAGCGGATAGTACGTGATCGACGCTAGGGCCATGCCGCCCAGGATGATCGGCTTGCGGCCGACCTTGTCCGAGAGCCAGCCCCAGAAGATCAGCGTCGGCGTCGCAATCAGCAACGCGACGCCGACGATCCAGCTCGACGTCAACACGTCGAGCTTCTTGACCGTCTGCAAGAAGTAGAGCGCCCAGAACTGCCCGCTGTACCAGACGCAGCCCTGTCCCAGCACGACCACGCTGGCGATCGCGACATATTTGAAGTTGCTGCTGAGGAACGCCTCGCGCCACGGGTTGGTGGTGGTGCGGCCTCGCGCCTTCATGTCCTGGAAGATCGGCGTCTCACCGAGCGAGAGCCGAATCCAGATGGCGATCGCGACCAGGAGGAGGGAGATGATGAAGGGCAACCGCCAGCCCCAGTCGTTGAACGCCTCGACGCCGAGATAGGTCCGGATCCCGATGATCGTCGCCAGCGACACGACGATGCCAAGGGTGGGCGAGGTCTGCAGCCAGCCGGTGTAGTACCCACGGTGCTCGTCCTCGATGTGCTCGGCGACGTACGTGATGGCGCCCCCATACTCTCCGCCCAGGCAAAGACCCTGGATCAGGCGAAGGGCGAAGAGAATGAAGGCCGCGGCGAGACCGATGGACTGGTAGGTCGGCACGAAGCCGATGAGGGCCGTCGCCAGGCCCATGCCGGTGAGCGTGACGATGAAGGTGTACTTCCGGCCGACCTTGTCACCGAGCCAGCCGAAGAAAAACGCCCCCAGCGGCCGGATCAGGAAACCGACCGAGAAGATCGCGACCGTGCTCAGAAAGGCCGCCACCGGATGGCCCTTCTCGAAGAACTTCACGGCCAGGATCGCGGCCAGGCTGCCGAAGATGTAGAAGTCGTACCACTCGATGATATTGCCCACAGACGCGGCGATGACGACGCGACGGAGCTCGTTGAGTGGAACTTTAGCCGCCCGCATAGGTCTCCTTTGTGCACGTTGCGACCGCGGGCCCTCGTCCACCGGAACGAACCCGTCGGTCGGTCAGGTCTCCTAATCCTGCTCGTCCGCAGGCACTATGCCACAGAAACGGGACCTAAAAGGTTGATTTTGTACGAAGTTGACCCCCCGGGGAGCGGCTAGGCCTCCTGCTCCTCGTACTTGGTCTTGAGCTGGGCGACGACCGTCGGATCTGCCAGCGTCGTCGTGTCGCCCAGCGCGCGGCCCTCGGCGATGTCGCGCAGGAGCCGGCGCATGATCTTGCCGCTGCGCGTCTTGGGAAGTTCGGCCGAGAAGATGACGTCGTCGGGCCGCGCCAGGGACCCGATCTTCTTCGCGACGTGCGCCTTCAGCTCGTCCATGAGCGCGGGCGAGCCGTCCACCCCGCTCTTCACCGTGACGAACGCGGCGATCGCCTGCCCCTTGATGTCGTGGCTCTTGCCGATGACCGCCGCTTCGGCCACTGACTTGTGGTCGACCAGCGCCGATTCGACCTCCATCGTGGACACGCGGTGACCCGAGACGTTCATGACGTCGTCGACGCGGCCGAGAAGCCAGAAGTAGCCGTCCTCGTCGCGCTTGGCTCCGTCGCCGGTGAAGTAGATGTTGTCGTACTTCGACCAGTACTGCTTCACGAACCGGTCGGGATCGCCCCAGATGCCCCGCAGCATCCCGGGCCACGGCTTGCGCAGCACCAGGTAGCCAGACTTCGCCGGGTTGCCCTTCTCGTCGAGCACCTCGGCATCGACCCCTGGGAACGGGAGCGTGGCGGAGCCGGGCTTGAGCGTGGTGAGTCCGGGCAGCGGCGTGATGAGGATGTGGCCCGTCTCGGTCTGCCACCACGTGTCGACCACTGGACAGCGGCCTCCGCCGATGACCTTCCAGTACCAGACCCACGCCTCCGGATTGATCGGTTCGCCGACGGATCCGAGCAGCCGGAGGCTCGAGAGATCGCACCGCTTCGGGAACTCCTCGCCCCACTTCATGAATGTCCGGATGGCGGTGGGCGCCGTGTAGCAGATCGTGACGCCGTACTTCTCGACGATGCGCCAGAACCGGTCCTTGTCCGGGTGGTCGGGCGTGCCCTCGTACATGACGGTCGTCGCGCCGTTCGCCAGGGGCCCGTAGACGATGTAGGAGTGGCCGGTAACCCAGCCGATGTCGGCGGTGCACCAGTAGACGTCGTCGTCGTGCAGATCGAAGATCCACTTGTGGGTCGCGCTGACGCCGGTCAGATAGCCGCCCGTCGTGTGGATGATGCCCTTGGGCTTGCCAGTAGAGCCCGAAGTGTAGAGGAGGTATAGCAGATCCTCGGAGTCCATCGGCTCGGCCGCGCAGCGCGCCGGCGCGTCCTTGACGAAGTCGTGCCACCACACGTCGCGGCCGCTCTCCATCTCGATCGGCTGGCCCGTGCGCTTGAGCACGATGACGGTCTTGACGCCGGGGGCGCCGCGCAGCGCATCGTCGGTGTTCTTCTTGAGCGGCACCGTGCCGCCGCGGCGATAGCCGCCGTCGGCGGTGATGACCAGCGTCGACTCGGCGTCGTGGATCCGCTCGCGGACCGCCTCCGGCGAGAAGCCGCCGAAGATAACGCTGTGGGCCGCGCCGATCCGCGCGCAGGCCAGCATCGCAATCGGCAATTCGGGCACCATCGGCATGTAGATCGTGATCCGATCGCCCTTCTTCACCCCGTGTCGCTTGAGCGCCGCCGCGAACTGGTTGACCTCGCGATATAGGTCCCAGTACGTCAGGACCCGCGAGTCGCCCGGCTCTCCTTCCCAGATGATCGCGGCCTTCGTCTTGCGCGGGCCGGCCACGTGGCGGTCGATGCAGTTGTACGACACGTTGAGCTTGCCGCCGACGAACCACTTCGAGTACGGCGGCTTCCACTCGAGCGTCTTCTTCCACGGCCGGAACCACGTGAGCTCGCGGGCGCGCTGCTCCCAGAACTTCACGGGGTTCCGCTGCGCCTCGGCGTAGATCGCCTTCT
The DNA here is from genome assembly GCA_046727415.1 of Candidatus Methylomirabilota bacterium. Taxonomy (GTDB): domain Bacteria; phylum Methylomirabilota; class Methylomirabilia; order Rokubacteriales; family CSP1-6; genus AR31. The sequence goes on along the minus strand of JBKPCO010000035.1, from coordinate 18,729 downwards.
TGTTCATCACGGCGTTCTTCGCGAACGCCCTCGGCGGGGCGAACTTGCGCTTCTCCTTGAGGAGCGCCTCGATGGGGACGTCCGCTTTTGCTTTCGCCTGAGCCATGACGCAGTCTCCTACCGCGTCGCCGCCGCCGCGGCAGTGCCCCGTGTGCGCTTGCGCGCCACGCCCGACTTGATGGCCGCCTCGGAGACGGCGGCCGCGACGGAGGGCACCACGCGGTTGTCGAACATCGAGGGCGTGATGTACTCTTCGCCGAGCTCCTCCGCCGTCACGATCGCCGCCAGGGCCTGGGCGGCCGCGAGCTTCATGTCGTCGTTCACGCGCCGGGCGCGCACGTCGAGCATGCCGCGGAAGAACCCGGGGAAGCAGCACGAGTTGTTGATCTGGTTCGGATAGTCCGACCGCCCGGTGGCCATCACCTTCACGTAGGGGCCGGCCTCCTCGGGCAAAATCTCGGGAATCGGGTTGGCCATGGCGAAGACGATCGGATCGCGGCTCATGGCCTTGATGTCCTTCAGCGACACGACCCCCGGCCCCGAGAGCCCGATGAACACATCGGCGCCCTTCAGGGCGTCCGCGGCGGTGCCCTTGAGCCGCTTCTCGTTGGTGTGCTTGGCGAACCACTCCTTCATCGAGTTCATGTTGTCGGTACGCCCGCGGTAGAGGGCCCCCGCGCGGTCGCACGCGATGATGTGCTTGGCGCCGGCCCGCATGAGGAGCTTCGCGGTCGCGATACCGGAGGCGCCCGCGCCGATGAAGACGATCTTCACGTCGCTCAGGCGTTTTTTGACGATCTTCAGAGCGTTGATGATGGCGGCCAGCACGACGACCGCGGTGCCGTGCTGGTCATCGTGGAACACCGGGATCTCGAGGTCCTTCTGCAGCCGCGTCTCGATGTCGAAGCAGCGCGGCGCCGAGATGTCCTCCAGGTTGATGCCGCCGAAGATCGGCGAGATGGCCTTGACGATCGACACGATCTCGTCGACGTCCTTGGTGGCCAGGCAGATCGGAAACGCGTCGACGCCGGCGAACTCTTTGAAGATGAGCGCCTTGCCTTCCATGACCGGCGCCGCCCCGAACGGCCCGATGTCGCCGAGTCCCAGGACCGCGGTGCCGTCGGTGACCACCGCCACGCAGTTCTGCTTGATCGTCAGCGCGTAGGCCTTTTGCGGATCGTGGTGGATCGCCATGCAGACGCGCGCGACGCCGGGAGTGTAGGCCATCGAGAGGTCGTCGCGCGTCTTGACGGACATCTTGCCGCGCACCTCGATCTTGCCGCCCAGGTGCATGAGGAAGGTGCGGTCGGAGACGTTCACGACCTTCACGCTGCGGACCCCGCGGATGCGCTCGACGATCTGCTGGCCGTGCCGTTCATCGCGAGCCTTGAAGGTCAGGTCACGGGTGATCGTCGACTTGCCAACCTGGACGAGGTCGATCGCGCCGATGTCGCCGCCGGCCTTGCCGATGGCCGAGGTGACCTGTCCGAGCATACCGGGCCGGTTGGTGATCTCGAGCCTGACCGTCAGGCTGTAGCTCGCGCTGGGAGACTGCATCGTCGACGCCTCCGTGAGTGAATTCTGCCCGTGGGGCGGGCGTATTCTACATCCGTTGAAGAGGCTCTGTTGTAGAGGATTTCACGAGGTAGTACGCTCGGACGGGAGGTCTACATGATCGACGTCAAGACGGCTGATCGCGAGCTTCAGCTCTACATCCGCCCACAAACGTTCCCGGTGGCGATCCGGATGCTGCGGCCGGGCGAGCCGATTCCCGAGCGGGCGCGACGACCGGCCCGCGACTTCAAGAAGCTCAGCATGAATTGCCAGGTCATCGACATGGCCCGGCGCTACGGCTGGATGATCGCACTCACGCGCGAGGACCACATCTGCTCGCTCGGCATCGCGGCCCTCGGCTTCGAGAAGCCGACGCATCTGCACAACTCGGGGACGCTCTGCGAGGGGATGTACACGGAGACGAAGGCGGCCGGGCAGCGGTCGGAAGCCGCGGTCGACAAGTTCGCACCGGGCGAGTACGCGACCCTGCTGGTAGCGCCGCTCGATCGCGCAACGTTCGAGCCGCACCTCGTGTGCATCTACGCGAACCCTGCCCAGGTCATGCGCCTGACCCAGGCCGCCCTCTGGAAGCGCGGCGGCAAGCTCACCTCCGCCTTCGGCGGCCGCATCGACTGCTCGGAGATCATCGTGACGACCATGCGGACGGACCAGCCGCAGGTGATCCTCCCCTGCTCCGGCGACCGCATCTTCGGCCAGACCCAGGACCACGAGATGGCCTTCACGATTCCCTGGAATCAGATGGAGGAAGTCATCGAGGGGCTCAAGGGCACCCACGACGGCGGCATTCGCTACCCGATCACCCAGTTCATGGAGTACGAGGCGAAGCTGCCGCCCAAGTACATGGAGGCCAACCGCATCTGGGACGTCGAGCGCGGCCGCGCGCAGTTCACGAATCGCGAACGCGTCGTCGCCGCGTACCGGCGCTCGTTCGCCGATCGCGTCCCGGTCTACCCGATCGTCGCCTCGTTCGCCGGCACGCTCGACGGCCTCTCCATCGAGGAGTACTGCACGAACGTGCCGAAGGCGATCACCGCGATGATGAACTACTACGAGCGCTACCAGCCCGATGTGGTGCTCGCCTACAACGACCTGGCCAAGGAGGCCGAGGCGTTCGGCTGCCGCGTGAAGTACTCGGACTACGTGGTGCCGTCGATCGACCAGCCCGTCCTGCAAGACGACAAGACGAAGCTGGCGCGCCTGGTCATGCCCGATCCGGCGAAGACGGCGCGCCTGCCCGGCTTCCTCGAGCAGTGCGAGGCGCTCGTGCGGGCCAAGCCGCCGACGGCGATCGGTGCGGTGGCGGTGGGGCCATGGACGATCGCCATGCTGCTCAGGAACCCCGAGACGATGCTGCTCGATACCTTCGAGGACCCGCAGTTCATCCATGACCTCATGCGGGTCACGACCGATTTCTGCAAGATCTGGGGCGACGCGATCGTGAAAACCGGGATCGGCCTCTCCTTCTCCGAGCCGACCGCGTCGATCAGCCTGATCTCACCCGACAACTACCGCGACTTCGTCGCGCCGTACCACAAGGAGCTGGTCGACTACTTCAAGGCCAAGAAGGTCGGCGTGACGACACACATCTGCGGCACGACCTATCCCATCTACGAGGACCTGATCCGCTGCGGCTTCTCGACGGTGTCGTTCGATCTCGATCAGCAGGGCGACCCGAAGCTCTACGTTGACCAGCTCGCGCGCTTCATGGAGGTCTCGAAGGGCCGGGTCGTGGCTATCGGCAACGTCGACGCGACCAAGTTCGAGAAGACGACCAGAGAGGCGATGGTGGCCGACGTCCGGCGCTGCATCGACGCGGCGGCCCGCCAGTCGGCCTTCATCCTGTCGACGTCCTGCGAGATCCCGCCGCGCTCCAATCCCGAGATCGTCCAGTGGTTCATGGACGCGGCGCGTGAATACGGCCGCTACGACCGCATCTTCGACGGGGTCGAGCCGACGCCGGCCGGCTGATCGCCGCCGCGCCCTGCAGAAACGCCGAAGGGGTCAGCCGGAATCCGGCTGACCCCTTCGTGTTCATCACGCTCGCGCCGCCCGGCGGCGCCCGTTTCGCTCTACCACTTCACGGGCTTGGAAGGCCGGTGCGCGTAACCGCTGTCCCGCCCGCCGCCCGGACCGCGGCCGCCCCCGCCCGGACGCCCGCCGCCACCCGGCCGGCCGCCCCCGCCGGTCCGCGGCGCCTGGGGGTTCGAGATCTCGACCGTGATTCGCCGGCCGTCGAGCTCGCGGCCGTTCAATTGAGAAATCGAGTTCTGGGCCTCCTCGGCAGTGCTCATCTCGACGAAGCCGAATCCCCGTGACTGCCCGGAGAAGCGGTCGGTGATGACCGTCGCCGACAGGACATTGCCGCACTGAGTAAAGAACTCCCTGAGCCCTTCGCTGGTCGTGGAGTATGCGAGACCGCCGATATACAGTTTGGACGCCATCTGAACCCCCTCGGACTGTCTTCCGCTCTCTTGCACGCGCCGCGAACGCGGAAGGCCTGTTTCATCGCAGGCGAGGTCCGCCCAAACGGCGGACGTTTCCAGTGTACACAGCGAACGACCAGGTGCAACTAGACCAAGCGCCTATTGTGTGAATTCCTGGGGGCGGATGTCGTAGCCGATGATCTTTCGGTAGAGCGTCTTGGGGTCGATGTCCAGGAGGGCGGCCGCCTTGCCGCGGTGACCGCCGACCTGGCGCAGTATGGTCAGGATGTGCTGGCGCTCCATCCCCTCGAGGCTCCCTCCGGGCAACGCGGCGGCGGGCGCCGTGGTACCGAGCACCTCGGGCGGGAGGTCCCCGGGCTGGATCTCCTCGCCCTTGCTCAGGATGACCGCGCGCTCGATGGCGTGGAGGAGCTCGCGAACGTTGCCAGGCCAGCTATACGCCTCGAGCGCGGCGAGTGCCGGGGCGCCGAGCCGCTTGACCCCGTAGGTCGCGTTGGCCCGGACGAAGTGATTGGCCAGCATCGCCACGTCGTCCCGCCGCTCGCGTAGCGGCGGGAGCGCGATCGTGATGGTATTGATGCGGTAGTAGAGATCCCGGCGGAAGTCGCCGGCCTTCATCGCCTCGGCGAGGTCCTTGTTGGTGGCGGCCACGATGCGGACGTCGACCCGCCGAGGGCGCGTGCCGCCCACGCGGAAGAACGTCCCGGTCTCGATCGCCCGCAGGAGCTTCACCTGGCTGTCGGCCTCCATCTCGCCGATCTCGTCGAGCAAGAGCGTGCCGCCGTCGGCCAGCTCTACCAGCCCGGGCTTGGTGCCGACCGCACCGGTGAACGCGCCCTTCTCGTGGCCGAAGAGCTCGGACTCGAACACCTCGCGCGGCAGGGCGCCGCAGTGGATCGGCACGAAGGCCCGAGCGGCGCGCGTCGACTGCTCGTGGATGGCCCGCGCCACCAGCTCCTTGCCGGTGCCGCTCTCGCCCAGCACCAGGACCGTCGAGTCGGTCGGCGCCACGCGCTCGATGAGCCGCAGCACCTCGCCCTGCATCCGGGCGTTGCCCGTCAGGATGCCGCCGAAGGGCGCCGCGCCGGGCGCGTGGGCGCGCAGGGCGACGTTGTCGCGGAGGAGCTGGCCCTTCTCGGCCGCCTTGCGCACCACGATGTCCAGCTCTTCGATCTTGGTCGGCTTGGTCAGGTAATCGTAGGCGCCGAGCTTCATCGCTTCCACGGCGGTGGCGACGTCCTGGAAGCCGGTCATCACGATCACCTGCGGCGCCTCGGGCATCTGGGTCAGCTCGCGGAGGACGTCGATGCCCTGCTTCTGCGGCATCCGCATGTCGAGGACGACCACGTCGAACGACCCCTCGCGGATGCGTTCGAGCGCGGTGGCGCCGTCGGCCGCCCCATCCACCTCGTGCCCGCGCCGGGCCAGCTCGCGAATGATCAGCTCGCGTAGATTTCGCTCGTCGTCGGCCACCAGCACCCGAACCGGGCGCGTCATAGCGGGAGCACCACGCGGAAGGTGCTGCCCCTGCCGACCACCGAGGCGACCTCGATCCTACCGCCGTGATCGGTCACGATGCCCTGCGCGATCGCGAGTCCGAGGCCGGTGCCCTGTCCAGGCGGCTTGGTCGTGAAGAACGGATGGAAGATGCGGGCGAGGTTCTCCTCGGGGATCCCGGGGCCCTCGTCCTCGAGCTCGATCTCGACCGTGCCGTGGCCCACCCGCGAACGGATCGTCAAGGCACCCCGTCCCTCCATCGCCTCCAGCGCGTTGGACGCGAGCCCGAGGCACACCTGCCGCAGCTGGCCCTCGTTCACCGCGACCGGCGGCAGCGCGGGGTCGAGGTCGATCGCCACATGGCTGGCGGCGAAGCGTGACTGGCGCGTCAGGAGCTCGGCCGTCTTGAGCACGACCGCATTCAGGTCGGTGGGCTCCCGCCGGCTGCCCGGGTCACGCACGAACTGGAGCAAGCTCCCGGTGATCTCCTTGCAGCGGTACGCCTCCTCCTCGATCAGGCCGAGGTAACGACGAAAGTCGGCGTACTCCGTCATCGCCCGCTGATCGACCGACGCCAGCTGCCCCTGCAGCGACTCGGCGCACCCGGCGATCGTCGCGAGCGGATTGTTCAACTCGTGGGCGACCCCGGCGGCAAGCCGGCCGGCCGTCGTGAGCCGCTCGGTGAGGAGCATCTGGCGCTCGAGCCCCTTCGCGTGCGTGATGTCCTCCACCAGGGTGACCGCATAGGCGCCCGGATCGCTTGACGGCGCGACGGGTGCCACGGTGAACCGGAAGATCCTGGAGTCCCCGGCGATGATCATTTCCTCCTCGACCGAGCCGCCGCGCCGGCTGTTGAAGGCCGCCCCGAGGAACTCCAGCACCGCCGCGCCCTTGTCGTGGGGCAGGAACTGGGCGAGCGGACCGTGAGCGTCGGAGGCGCAAGCCAGGGCGCGGGCACCGGCCGGGTTGATCCTGACCACGTTGAGCTGACCGTCGAGCACGAGGACGCCGATCGGCATCGTCTCCAGCACCACCTCGACGAACCGCTTCTGGGCGTCGAGCTCCTGGGTCCGGTCGGCGACCATCCCCTCCAGCTCGGTGTAGAGGCGGGCGTGCTCCAGCGCAATCGCCGCCTGGCTCGCCAGCGCCACCAGGAGCTCCTCCTCATGCGCCGAGAACTCGTGGACGCCGTGCCGCAAGACGGTGATCGCACCGATCGCGTGGTCGCCCCGGAGCAAAGGCGCCACGAGCATCGAGCGATAGCCGCTGCCGCTGGCCACGTGGGGATACATCGCGCGGGCGTCGACCGACAGGTCGGGGCTCTGCATGGGACGTCGCTGCTGCACCGCGAGACCCGTGACCCCCTGGCCCTGCTGCAGCCGGATCGTCGGCCACAGGGCGGCCGGTACGTCGAGGCTCGCGGCCATCACGAGCTCGCCCGTCGCGGGATCGATCGTCATCAGTCCGCACGAGTCGACGCCGAGGACGCCGCGTGCCTCTTCCAGCAGGACCCGGATCGTCCGGTTCACGTCGAGGCTGGCGGTGACCGCCCGGCCTGCCTCGAGGAGCGCGTGAGTTTCTCGCGCCCGCCGGCTGCTCTCCTCGGCGAGGCGCCACCGCTCGATCCCGAGGGCCAGCGGGCGCGCGAGCTCGGCGACCACCTCGAGGTCGCCATCCCCCAGCGCGCCGGGCCGGGTGGTGGCGAGCGCGACGGCGCCGAACACGGTGCCCGACGATAGGGGCACGAACGTCACGGCGCGGTAGCCGCGCTCGAGGAAAACGCGCCGGCTCACTTCCGGCGCCTCGTCGCGCTCGAGATCGTCGATGCGCACGGGGACGCCGGTGGCCACCACGCGCTCCAGGACGGTGCCCTCGAGTGGCGTCGAGGTTCCTGGGGCCGGAGATCCGCGAAGCGCGCCGGCCGCCAGGTCGAAGCTCTCGAACGTGCCGCGCTCGGTGTCGAGCAGCGCGATGCTGATCGAGTCGAATCGCACGAGGCGCGCAATGCCCCCGGCGAAGGTGGCGAACACCTCGTCGAGCGTGTGTGGCGACGACAGCAGGGTCGTGAGCTCGTTGACGACTTCCGCGCGGAGGGCGAGGCGCTCGAGATCGCACCGACGATCGATGGCCGCCCCGAGCTCGCGGGGAAAGCTCGCCGGCAAGACCGACGCCGTCAGGCGCCCGACCGTGCCCAGGAGGGCCAGCTCGCCGACTCGCCGGCCGCGCGCATCGAGTGGAGCCCTCAAGAGAGCCGCCGGGCGGCTCCGGGGGGAGCCCGGCGGCACGACACGGGTGAGCCGCGTCCCGCGCGCGGGCACGGCCGTGACGTCGGTCAGCCATCGCCGGAGTGGAAGGGATGTGCTGCTGCCGCGCGCGACGACGATCGGCGCCTCATCTTGTAATGGGAGAGTGACGACGCCGGCGGTCGAGCCGGTGACGGCCACCAGCCGGCGCAGGGACTCGCGGAGCCCATCCGTCACCGACGAGGCCGCGGAGATCGGCGCCAGCAGATCACGCGACGCCAGGCCGCTCTTCATGCCGGTGTCAGGAGTCTCCCGGGAAGGCTCCCGGTGTGCTGGCCGTCCTTGATAACGAAGCTGCCGTTGACGAGGACGTGCTCGATCCCCGACGGGTACTGGTGGGGCTCCTGGTAAGTGGCGCGGTCGCCGACCCGGCGCGCATCGAACACCACGAGGTCGGCCCGCGCGCCGACCGCGATGACGCCCCGATCCTTGAGCCCGAGACGGCGCGCCGGAAGACCCGTCATCTTGTGAACCGCCTGGGCCAGCGTCAGCACGCGCTCCTCGCGCGCGTATTCCCCGAGGACACGCGGAAAGGTGCCGTAGCTCCGCGGATGCGGCTTGCCCCCGGCCAGGCCGCCGGGCGCGAGCGCCGAACCGTCGGAGCCGATCATGACGGCCTCGTGCACGAGCGCCCGCCTGAGATCGCGCTCGTCGAGCTGAAAGAGGATCATCGAGCCCTTTCCGCCCTCGGCCTCGAGCAGCTCCAGCGCGGCGTCGACCGCGTCCACACCGCCGGCGGCCGCGATCTCGGATAGGCGCTTTCCCTCGGCGTCGCGGCGCTTGACGGCGGACGCGATCATGACGTTCTCCCACCCGATGCGGTCGACGAGGCTCTGGCCAGTCGGCGGCGACTCGATGTCGCGGCGGATGCGCGCGCGGGCGTCGGGATCGGCGAGGCGTCCGAGCATGGCATCAATCCCGCCCTCGAGCGCCCAGTCCGGCAGGAGCGCCCGTAACATGGTACTGGACGCAGTGTACGGGTAGACGTCGGCCATAACGTCGAGTCCCTCGTCCCGCGCGGCATCGACGAGCGCGAGCACATCGGCCACCTTACCCCAGTTCGGCCGTCCGGCCGCCTTAACATGACTGATCTGCACCGGCAGGTCGCCCTCCCGGCCCACGTGGATCGCCTCCTGAACGGCGTCCAGCAGGGTTGCCCCCTCCCCCCGGATGTGGCTCGCGTAGAAGCCGCGATGCCGACCCGCGACGGCGGCGAGCTCCACGATCTCGTCGGTCGTGGCAAATGAGCCCGGCGGGTAGATCAGCCCGGTGGAGAGGCCCCACGCACCGTCCTCGATCCCATCGGCGAGCAGCTTCTGCATGCGCCGAAGCTCAGCCGGTGTCGGCTGGCGCCGCGCGAAGCCCATGACCGCCACGCGCAGCGTGCCGTGACCAATGAGCTGGATCACGTTGAGCGCCGTGCCGCTCGAATCGAACGCCCGGAGGTAGTCGCCGACGGAACGCCAGCGAAAGTCCATGCCCGCTGGCACGTGGAGTGCGAACCCGCGCAGATCGTCGAGGAACTCGTCGGACACCGGCGCCGGCGAGAATCCGCAGTTGCCGACCACCTCGGTGGTCACGCCCTGCCTCACCTTCGATTCCGCACGGCGATTTTCCCAGAGTCGCCAGTCCGAGTGCGAGTGCATGTCGATGAACCCGGGCGCCACGACCTTGCCCGACGCGTGCAGGTTGCTGCCCGCGGCCTCGCGGTGAAGGTCGCCGACCGCCGCGATGCGGTCGTCCTTGATGCCCACGTCCGCCCGGGCTCCGGGCCGCCCGGTGCCGTCGATGACCTGTGCGCCCTCGATCTTGAGGTCGAACACGGGCTAGACGGGCGGAGCCTGCGAGAACGCCAGCGCCTTCTCGCACCAGGCGGCGACGCCCAGAAGGCGCGCCGACGCCCCGGCAGCCTGGACGAGCTGGATCGCGTGGGGAAGCCCCGACGCGGCGATGCCGCTGGGCAGGGAGATTGCGGGAACACCCGCGTTGCTCCAGGGCGCACAGAAGGAGCCGTCCCCGGTCGAGCCGAGCCCTGCCGGCGCCGGCGTAGGGGCCGTGGGAGACAGGAGCGCGTCGTGTGCTTCCAGGAGAGGCATGGCGTCATCCCGGAACGCGAGGCGAGCGCGATTGGCGTTGACGTACGCCGTCGCGGTCTGCCGCAGCCCCGTCTCGATAAGGCTTCGCATCTCACGGCTGTACTCGTCGGCGTGTCGGGCGAACGCGGGAGCGTGATAGGCGGCGGCCTCGGCCTCGAGCACGGTCAGCCCCGCCGCATGGATTCCGCGGAACGACGCGGGCAGCTCGACCTTCGACACCGTCGCACCGTCGCGGACGAGCGCGTCGGCGACGGCCTGGACGTGGGCCGCGACTTCCGGCGACGCGCGCTCCAGGAGCTCGGGAGCGAGCGCGATCCGCGGCGCACTCACTGTCTGCGGCTCGAGGGCCCTGCCGGCCAGCACAGACATGGCGAGGGCAGCGTCCGCGACCGACCGGGTGAGCACGCCGACGTGGTCGAGCGACCACGCGAGCGGAATGACGCCGGCGACCGGTACACGGCCGTGGGTCCCCTTGAAGCCGACGACACCGCAGTACGCGGCCGGTCTGAGCACCGAGCCCACGGTCTGTGAGCCGATCGCCAGCGGGGCCATCCGCGCGGCCAGGGCGGCGGCCGAGCCGGCCGACGATCCGCCAGGCGTGTGACCCTGATTCCACGGGTTTCGCGTCGGCGCCGGATCGCGATACGCGAACTCGGTCGTCACGGTCTTGCCGAGGATGATCGCCCCCGCCGCGCGCAGGCGCGCGACCACGGGCGCGTCCACGGTCGGGCGCGTGTGGGCGAACGGCTTCGCGCCGCCGGTCGTCGGCATTCCCGCGACGTCGACGATGTCCTTCACGCCCACCGGCACCCCATGCAGCGGTCCTCGAAACCGTCCAGCGCGGGCCTCGGCCAGACGCTCGCGCGCGGTGGCGAGCACACCGTCGTGGTCCACGTGAGCCCACGCCCGGATGGCTCCGTCGAGCGCCCGGATGCGCGCGAGACACGCCTCGGTGAGATCGACCGGGCTCACCGCCCCCGAGCGGACCGCGTCCGCGGCGGCGCGAAGACCGAGCGTGACGAGGTCAGCGGATGGCATCGAGGACCTCCGCGACGACCTCGAAGCGTCCGAACGAGGGCATGAGATAGGCGCCGGCGTAGCGCTGGCGAACGGCCCGGACGAGCTCCTGCGCCATCTCGATGCCCACGGGAAGCGCGCCGTCTCCGGCCGCGCGCAGACGGCGGCGGATCGGCTCGGGGATCGTGATGCCCGGGACCTCGTTGTGAAGGAACTCGGCGTGGCGCGCACTGTGGAGCGGAAGGATGCCGACCAGCACCGGAACCGGTGAGCCCCCAGCCTGCTCGAGAAAGCGATCGAGCTGGGCCAGGTCGTACACCGGCTGGGTCTGCACCCAGCGAGCTCCCGCCTGCACTTTGCGCTGGAAGCGGTCGATCTCGCGCGCGACGTCCTCAGCCGCCGGGTTCAGGGCAGCGCCCACGTAGAACGAGGTCGGCTCGCCGATGCTGCTTCCGGTCGCATCCTGACCCTCGTTCATCCGACGAAGGATCTCGATCAGACCGACACCGTCGACGTCGAAGACGGCCGTGGCGTTGGCATAGTCGCCGGCGCGCGGCGGGTCGCCGGTCATCGCCAGGATGTTGCGCACGTCGAGGGCATGAGCGCCCAGGAGATCGCCTTGGATGCCCATGAGGTTCCGGTCACGACACGTGAAGTGCATGTTGATGTCGAGCCCGGTCGCGTCCCGGACGAGGAGCGCCGTGGGCAGCACCGCCATGCGGACACGCCCGAGCGAGCCGTCGTTGATGTCGACGATGTCCACGCCGCGCTCGCGCAGGAGCTTGGCGCCCTGCACGAGCTTCTCGACGGTGTGCCCGCGCGGCGGGTCGAGCTCCACGGTGACCAGGAACTCCCGTGCCGCAAGCTTGCGCCCGAGAACCGTGGGAGGCCGAGCGACGTGGAGGCCCGGGTCGGCACTGGCGGCAACAGGACTGACCGACACTGTCGCGCGTCGGGCCTCGGGCCGCCCCGGCCGGCGGCGGTCGAGCACCTCGCGCATCGCCGCGATGTGCTGGGGCGTGGTCCCGCAGCAGCCCCCGACGAGCCTGGCACCGGCGTCGACCATCCGCCCCGCGTAGTCCGCCATGTAGGCCGGGGACGAGAGGTAGATGAGGCGCTCCCCGATGCGGCTGGGCAGCCCGGCGTTCGGCTGGATGCACAGCGGTAAATTCGCGGCTTCGGCCTGCATTTGAAGGAGCACCTCGTAGAGAGTGCTCGAACCGACCGAGCAGTTGGCGCCGAGGGCCTGCACGGGAAGCGCACTCACCGCGCGCGCGACCTCGGCCGCCGAGCGGCCGGTAAACGTGACACCGTCGTCGGTGAACGCCATCTGCGCGATGATCGGTACATCGGTGATCGCGCGGATGGCTCCGACCGCGAGCGAAACCTCGTCGAGGTCGGAGAAGGTTTCGACGATGAACGCGTCGACCCCGCCCTCGAGTAGCGCCTCGGCCTGCTCCTGGAACGCCGAGCGGGCCTCGTCGGCGGTCACCGTGCCGAGCGGCGCCAGGTATTTCCCGAGCGGCCCGATCGAGCCGAGAACGAAGACGTCGCGGCCGGAGCTCTCGCGGGCGTCGCGGGCCGTTGCCGCACCGCGACGGTTGATCTCGCGGACCTGTCCCTCCAGCCCGTGCACGGCCAGCTTGAACCGGTTGGCGCCGAAAGTGTTCGTCTCGATGCAGTCGGCACCGGCCGCGATGTAGTCGGCGTGGATCGACTGGATCAGCCTGGGATTGTTCAGGTTGAGGACGTCGAAGCAAGCGTCCAGAGAGACCCCGCGCGAGTAGAGCAGCGTGCCCATTGCGCCGTCGCACAGGAGTGGCGCCGCAGTGAGCCGGCGGCTAAGCTCGTACGGCATGCGCGTCCCGCAGGGCGGCCAGGACGAGCGAGACGACCTGGTCGACGCTGCGTCCCGTCGTGTCGATCGTGAGGTGCGCCCGTCCGTAGTAGGGCCGGCGCGCCCGGTAGAGCTCCTCGATCTCGTCACCGGACCGCCCGTCCAGCATCGGCCGGTTGCCGACCCGGCGGGCCCGCTCGAGCAGCTCGTGTACGTCGCCGTCGAGCCAGACGACCGTGCCCAGCTCCCGCAGCCGTTCCATCCAGCCCTCGCGGCACGGCAGGCCGCCGCCGGTGGCGATGACGTCACCCGACTTCAGTGTCAGCGCGTCGAGCGTCTCGGTCTCGAGCTGGCGGAATCGCTCCTCGCCCTCGTCGCGGAAGATCTCGGGGATCGAGCGGCCCTCGCGCGCGACGATCATGTCGTCGGTCTCGACGAAGCAGCGCCCGAGCCGGCGCGCCAGGAGCCGCCCGCAGACCGACTTTCCGGCGCCCATGAATCCAACGAGCACGACGTTGTCACGCCGCATCCTCGCATCGTATCAGATCGGGGTACGCGGCTGAACGCCACCAGGGGTCGAGAGGCGCTAGCGATGTACGGTCTTGTGGGCGGCCGTTCGCCGGTAGGCGCAATCGCGCATCCAGCACCGCGCGCACTGGCTGAAGTAGTGGTCAACGCGCGCGCCGGCGCCGGCCGCGGCCAGCAGCGAGATCGACTTGACCGGCGTCATGAAGCAGGCTTCGTTCAGGCTGACACCGATCGGCGCGCCCGGGCACACGTCGAACAGGACGCGCTGCTCGGCCACGTCCCAGCTACCGTACCCGGGGCTCACGCGGTTCGTCACCGGCAGCCCGAGCGGAATCGCCTCCTGGCACAGGAGATCGTTGACGTACTCGGCCAGGCTCTCGACGGCTCCCGATCCGACGCTGTCGAGCATCGCGGCGAGCGGAAGCTCGCGCGCGTCCCACAGCTGGGCTGCGCGCCGCTCGAGCGCGTCTCCGATCGTGCACACGGCGGCCGCGATCCACTCGACTGGTCCCCACAGGCGGCCCACGTCGGGGATGGCCAGCGTGGCGTCGCCGGCCTCGATCGCGTCGGCGCTCTGGCGCTGCACCGGGAGCCAGCGCACGACGGCGCGCGGGTCCATGAGGCTTCGCCCGAGCGCGAGCGCCTGGGCGAAGAGGTCCCGCACTTCCGGGTCCGGAGTGTCGACCGATTTCTTGTAGCCCTGGAAGCGGAGCACCTCCGCCGGATCGATGGCGAGCGGGAGTGCGGTGAGAACGCGCGACGCTGTGGAAAGCTGCGCCTTCACCGCTTCGGGCGTCGGCCTCGGACGACCTCCGCGATGCGGCGGATGTGCTCGGGGTTCGATCCGCAGCACGCGCCCACGATGTTGCATCCGGCGTCGAGGAGCGCCGGATACTCGCGCGCCATCTCCTCCGGGCCGAGCTCGTACGTCACGATGTCTCCCGTGGTGACCGGCAAGCCCGCGTTCGGATAGGCGACGAGCGGAACGTCGGTGGCCCCACGCATCTCACGGATGATGACGATCGCGCGGTCTGGACCGCGGCCGCAGTTCATGCCGACCACGTCGGCGCCGGCGGCGACGAGGTTCTTCGCGACCTCAGACGGGCTCTCACCCCACATCGTCCGGTCCCGGTCGTGCATCTCCTCGTACTGGAAGAACATGGTGGCCATCACCGGCAGGTCCGCCACCGCCTTGCACGCACGGATCGCCGCCGTGCACTCCTGCGGGAACATCATGGTCTCGACCGCGAAGAGATCGACCCCGCCCTCCGCGAGCGCGGTTGCCTGCTCCTGGAACGTTTCGAGGTATTCCTCGTCGGTAACGCCCTCGTCGAGGGCGTAGTCGAGCGGCAGACGGCTGGTCGGCCCGATCGATCCGGCCACGTACCCCGACGGCGGCGCCGCCGCCAGCGCCAGCCGGGCGCCCTTCTCGTTTAGCTCGCGCGTGCGGTCGCCAATTTTGTACTCGTTGAGCTTGAGCCGGGTGCCACCGAAGGTGTTCGTCTCGACGATCTGGCTGCCGGCGCCAAAATAGCCCGCGTGGATGCCCCGCACGACGTCGCCGTGCGTGTCGTTCCACAGCTCGGGACAGGCGCCGTTCGCGAGCCCGGCCGCGAAGAGCATGGTGCCGTAGCCGCCGTCGAACACGAGCGTCTCGCCCCCGCGGATCCGGTCGACGATCTCCCAGCCGCGTGCCTTCACGAGGCGACTTCCGCGGTGGCGCCGACCAGGGCCTTGGCCTTCACGACGGCCAGGGTAGAGTCCTTGGCGTAGCCGTCGGCACCGATCTCGTCGGCGAACGCCTGGCTCACCGGCGCGCCGCCGACCATGACCTTGACCCGCTCGCGGAGCCCCGCCTTGATCAAAGCGTCGATCGTGCGCTTCATGGCCGGCATGGTGGTGGTCATCAGGGCTGAGATGCCGACGATGTTGGCGTTGTGCTCGCCGACCGCGTTGACGAATACCTCGGGGGCGACATCGCGACCCAGGTTGACGACCTTGAAGCCGGCGCCTTCGAGCATCATCGCGACCAGGTTTTTGCCGATGTCGTGCAGGTCACCCTGCGCGGTCCCGATGACCACGATACCGAGATAGTCGCCGCCGCGCGCGGAGGCGGTAATGAGCGGCTTCAGGAGATCGAGCCCGGCGTACATGGCGCGCGCCGACAAGAGCACCTGCGGGACGTAGTACTCGTTGCGGCGGAACTTCTCGCCGACGACGTCCATGCCCGGAATGAGGCCCTTGAAGATGAGCACCTTCGGGTCGAGCGACAGGTCGAGGCCCTCGCGCGTCTTGCGGGCGACGGTGTCCTTGTCGCCCAGAATCAACGCGCGCGCCATCGTGGGGTAGTCGAACGTCTCGTCGCTCATGCGCTTCACGTCATCTTACAACGGCGTGTGCTAGTATCGCGACAGCATGAAGATTCGCGTGCTCGGCGCCTTCGGTGGCGAAGGTCTCGGGCATCGGCCGTCGGCCTTTCTCGTCAATGACAAGGTTCTCCTCGACGGCGGCAGCGTGAGCGGTGCGCTCACGATTCCGGACCAGCTTGCCGTCGAGCACGCGCTCGTGTCGCACGCCCACCTGGACCACATCACCGGCCTCGTGTACCTCACCGAGACGCTCGCGTTCTGCGAGGTCGGGGCGGCGGTCACCATCGCCAGCATCGATCCGGTCATCACCACGCTCCGCGCCGGCGTGTTCAACGACACGCTCTGGCCCGACTTCAGCAAGATCCCCCACCCCGACGTGCCGGTCGTGAAGTACCGGACGCTGGTCGCGGATACCGAGCAGAAGGTTGGCGATCTCTGGGTGACGCCCGTCGCCGTCAACCACACGGTGCCCGCCGCCGGATTCATCGTGCACGACGGCTCGACCGGCCTCGTCTATTCGGGGGACACAGGGCCGACGGAGGCGCTGTGGCGGGCAGCCCGCGACGTCCGGGGCATCCGCGCGGTCATCCTCGAGTGCGCGTTCCCGAACCGGCTCGGACCGCTCGGCCAGGTCGCCAAGCACATGACGCCCGCCCTCATCCGGCGCGAGATCGACAAGCTGCCGCCCGACATTCCCGTGTGGATCTTTCACGTGAAGCCGCAGTTTCAAGAGGAGATCGCCGAGGAGCTCTCGCGCATCGACGGCTCGCGCGTTTCGATCCTCGAGCAGGATCGCATCTACTCGATCTAGTTTCTCAGGCGTCGGGGACCAGGACGACGGTTTCGCTGGAGATTTCTACGCGGACTCGGTCGCCGAGGCGGAAGACGCGCTCTTCGCCTACGGCGGGAAGCTCGACCCGAATCGGGACTGTCGTGCCGATCTCGATCTCGTAGAGGTGACGAGAGCCCTCGAAGACGCGCAGCGCGACCCGACCGGGGATGCCCGGGCCCCGCGCCATGGCGGCCTCGGTCATCGATAGGGTCTCGGGGCGCAGGACCAGGAGCCCGCGATCGCCGAGGCGATAGGCGCCGCGGCCGGCGACGGGTACGCGGTCGCCGTGCTCGGTCTCGACGACGACGCCGAGGTCGCGAAGCTCGACCACGCGCACCGGCAAGAAGCTCGCTGGGCCGAGCGCCTCGGCGGCCGCCCGGGTCTGCGGCTGGTGATAGAGCTCGGCCGGGTCGCCGACCTGGAGCACGCGACCATTGTCGATGACCGCCAGACGATCGGAGAGCGCCAGGGCGTCGGCCGCGTTTCGGGTGGCGTGAATCGTCGTCACTGCCAGGTCGCGGTGCAGCTTCGTCAACTCGAGGCGAAGCGCTTTGCGCGCCGTCGGATCCAGGTTGGCGAGCGGCTCGTCCAGGAGCAGCACCTTCGGCTCGACCGCGAGGGCACGCGCCAGTGCCAGGCGGCGGCGCTGCTCTAGGCTCATATCGCCGGGCTTGAGCGCCGTCGCATCGGCAATGCCGAGCCGCCCCAGCACCGTCTCCACGCGTCGCTCGATCTCATCCTTCGCCAGGCCCTGCCGGCGTAGCCCGTACGCGACGTGATCCTGCGCGCGCATGTGCGGCCACAGCGCGCCGTCCTGGAAGACGTAGCCAACTCCACGCGAGCGCGGCGGCACCGCGGAGATGTCCTGGCCGTCCACGAGAACGCGGCCGTGCGTGATCGGCAGAAAGCCGGCGACCGCGCGCAGGACGTCGGACTTGCCCGATTTCGGCGGCCCCAGAAACGTGAAGAACTCGCCGTAGCGCACGTGCACCGAGACCCCGTGCACGCCGGGCGCCACGCCGCCGCGGGTGTCGAGCCCCTCCAGACGGATATCGACCAGCGGCCGCGAGACGGTGCTCACATCGCCGTCCGGGCCTCGCGCAGCCTCACCAGCGGCACGCACGCCAGACCGATCGCCGCCAGCAGGGCGTACACCGCCCCCGGCGACGTCCACGTGAGCAGCGTGGTCGCCATCACTGGACCGAGAAAGCCGGCGCCGATGCGGGCGGAGTTGATGACGCCGATCGCCGCGCCGCCGGCGTGCTGGGCCACACGCGCGACCACCAGCGGAAACACCGGCGCGATCGACAGGACCTGAAGGAAGCGCAGCCCACCGTAGAGCCACACCGAGCCGGCCGCCGCGAAGGATGCGAGTGAGATCGAGGATCCCACCAGGAGGCCCATGATGAGCCGGCGCTCGGGGAAGAGCTGCGCCAGCCGCGGCACCGACATCGCCCCAAGCGCTGCCGCGACGCCCGACACGAAGATCAGCATGCCGCCGACCTCGAGGTTGCGATCCGGCTCGACGTCGAAGCCGCCGAGCACGAAAGGCAGGATCGAGGTGAAGAAGAAGATCTGAATCGAGCCGCCGAGAACGATCAGCGTGACGGCGGCGACCTCGCGGCGCCGCACCGGCCGAGCCGCAGCGGTCATCGTCACGGGCCCGGGTGGGCGCGGCACTCCCCAGTGCACGGCCGCGGCGCAGCCGAGCAGAATCAGGCCGCCCAGCACGAACGAGGCCCGAATCCCCATGCGCGCCGCTGCGATCGCGCCCACCAGCGGCCCGATGACCTGCCCGACCGTCATCGACGACTGGAGTGTGGCAATCCGCCGCCGTACCGCGTCAGTGTCCTGCTGCCGCCCCGCCATGATGAAGGCGAGCGTCGATGCCGCGCCCATGGCGCCGAGGATCAGCCGGGCGAGGAACAACTCCGGCAGCGTGCTGGCGAGCGCCATCACGAAGAATCCGAGCCCCTGGAGCGCCTCGACCGCGACGTAGCACGCCTTCGGATCGCCGCGCGCGGCGTAGCGGCCCCAGACCGGCGCCGTCACGACCGTGACCAGCGAGGTGATGCCGAGGATCCAGCCCGTCCACCGGAGCGTGGCCGCAGGGTCGAGCGGACTGATGCGCTGGATGTGAAACGGCAGGCTCACGAAGACGAACGACCAGGCGAAGGAGCCGAAAAACATCGTCACCGGAAGAAGGTGAGGCCCGGCCAGCCTCAACGCGG
>JBKPCO010000034.1:0-13876 GCA_046727415.1 Candidatus Methylomirabilota bacterium | reverse complement strand
ATCGTCAAGGTGGTCGCCGAGGCGCATCCCGATTCGACCGACTCCGCCTGGCAGTCCGTGAACGTGGCCGCAGTGAAGAAGCTGCCGAAGCCGGTCACCCTCGAGCAGATCAAGGCGGACAAGCGGCTCAAGGGCATGACGCTGGTCAGGATCTCGCGCCTGTCGGTCCAGCCGGTAACGGATGAGGAGTGGAAGGTCATCGGCAAGCTGGGCGGACTCGGCTGACCTTCGTCGGTGTAAAGAGCACGGGGGGCCCGGCGGCCCCCCGTGTCGCGACGATCAGGGCGTGACGCCGGCGGCCTTGTAGAGCTCCGCGACCGGAACCATGCGGCCGTGCAGCGGAAGGATCTGGTCGACCGCGAGCCCCTGGTTCTTGACGTTCTCCGTAAGGCTGACGGTGAAGGGGCTGGGCGGACTCATCGGGGCCGTGTTCGGCGCCGGCGGCGTGTAGGCGTCCGCTTCGATCAGGAGCTTCTCCTTCGGCAGATAGACCATCAGCATGTCGTCGGCGTGCTGGATGCCGGCGATCTGACGGATCTCGACGCTCCGCGTTCCGTCGGACAGCACCCGGCGATCACGAACGCCCTCCACCGCGGCCTTCTTGCCGGACTTGGCGAGATGATCCGGGCTGACGGTCGCCGGCGCCGCCACGATCCGCTCGATATACGGCCGGCTGGCGTCGTGGGTGATCAGCGTGACGCCCTCGCCCGCGAATGCGCGCACGCCGCCCGAGTGGTCGAAGTGGTGATGGCTCACGACGAGGTACTTGATCGGCTTGTTCGGCACGAGCGTGCGCGCTTCCTTGATGACGGCCAGCGCGCGGTCGTCGTTCAGCGGTCCCTCGACGACGATCAGGTGATCCTTCATCTCGATCACCACGCTGTGATGGGAGCCGCCGGTCAGATACCACACGCCGTCGGCGGCCTTCTGGGTCGTGACCTTCGCGTACGGATTCCCCGCCTGCCGGACGCTGTCCGGCACCGGGATGTCGGCCGCGGCGTTGGCCTTGACCTCCGTCACCGTGAGCTCGAGCGCGGGGAGACCACCAACGGTCTGCCGAATCTTCGTCGGGAATTTCACGCCGCCGAAGTCGCGATAGTCGGCGTAGCTCACCGTGACGGCCATGTCGCCGAGCACGGGATTGGCCACGGTCCCGTCGACGCGCTCGACCAGGTTGGCGGCATCGAGGGTCGCCAAGGCCTTGAAGCTGCCGGGGACTCCGAAGGTGATCGTGCGGCCCTGGATCGTTCCTTTGCCCGCCATCGCGGCCTTGACCACACCGTGCGGGGTCGACCAGAGCTGGAACTGGCGCTCCGCGAGCGCGATCGGCGCCGGCGTGGCCGCGTCGCCCGCCACGTTCCAGGCTTGATCACCGCTGAGGAAGGCCACGGCCTTGTGCTCACCGCGCACGTACGGACCGCCTCCCTTGGGTGGCTCCAGCGTCCGCGTGCGGATCATCTCGTCGCGGAGTGAGGCCGTATCGTAGTTGATCGTGCGCGTGAGACTCCGCACATTGAATTGTGGCCAGCCGGTGCCCGCGTTGAAGCTCTGCCCGGCCCAGTAGAACGTGCCGCCGCCCTGGAACTCGATCGACTTGAGCCCGGTGGCGCCGAGCGCCTTCGCCACGGTCTCGAGGTTGTCCTGAGCGTCGGCGCCGAACGGCGAGAGCAGCAGGACCGCGGTCAGCAGGAATACTAGCGTTCGCATTCTCGACCTCCTTGGGTTCGTCGGGTCGGCTCGCTACCTGAGGTGGATCACCGGGCCAGATACTGCACCTCTGGCAGGCACGTTGTCGAGAGGACCGTTCCAGACGTTCGGCGAAGAACGGCGGACGCTCGGTCATCGCCCCACCGCATCTTACCCGGCAGGGCAGCTTCCATGGGCCCAGCAAGGAGAACCTGGAAATGGCTTCGACGAAGGACGTTCTGGACAACCACCTGAAGAGCTTCAGCAAGGGTGACCTGGAAGGCATCCTGTCCGACTACGCGCCGGAGGCCGTCATGTTCACGCCGGACGGGCCGCTCAGAGGCCCCGGAGAAATGAGGCCGCTGTTCCAGGCGCTGATCGCTGAGTTCGGAAAACCGGGCGCTGTGTTCACCCTGAAGCGGCAGTCCGTCGACGGGGACTACGCCTACATCCTGTGGACCGCGGAGACCGCCGACAACGTATACGAGGTCGCCACGGACACGTTCGTCGTGCGAAACGGCAAGATCACGGCCCAGTCATTCACGGGCAAGATCACGCCCAAGGGCTGACGCAGCGGGCCCGCGGGTCGTCGGGGATTGACGATCCCATGACTGCCGGGCTACTGTCCCAGTAATCCGCTGAGGGAGGAAAATCGACATGCCCTTCTACGAGAGAGGCTCGGTCCGCATCCACTACTCCGAAGTCGGCGCCGGCTTTCCCCTGCTATTGATCCCGGGAGGCGGGCTTAACTCGGCCCACTCGTCCTGGCAGACGGCGTCACCGTTCAACCCGATGGAGCGGTACAAGGACGACTTCCGCTGCATCTGTGCCGACCTGCGCAACGCCAACCCCGGCCAGTCAACCGGCCCGCTGGAGATCGATCGCCCCTGGGACGCCTACACCGACGACCAGCTGGGGCTGATGGACCATCTGGGCATCCGTGAATTCCTGGTCATGGGCTTCTGCATCGGCGGACCGATGATTCACAACCTCATCAAGCGGGCTCCGGAGCGCGTCGTCGCGGCCGCGATGATGCAGCCCAGCGGGTTCAGGCCCGAGTTGCCGGACCTGTTCTACCAGAACAACATCAAGAACTGGGGGCCGCCGCTCTGCGCGAAGCGCCCGGACATCACGATGGACCAGGTTCATCGCTTCCTCACCAGCATGTACACGAACCGCGCCGACTTCGTGTTCACCGTGTCGCGCGACTTCGTGCGCTCCATCAAGACGCCGCTCCTCATCGCGCCCGACGACGTGCCCGCGCACCCCTACAAGGTCGCGATGGAGGTGGCCACCCTCGCCCCGAAGTCCGAGGTGACCATCTACCCCTGGAAGGATTCGCCGGAGCACATCGACGAGGTCGTGGACCACGCCCGGCGCTTCCTCAAAGCTCACCAGCCCGCTCTGGCCCGGTAGCCGTCCAAGGACATCCGACGGCGAGCTGGCGGTCATTGCTAGCTCGCCGTCGGGCATTTTCAAGAGTCCTCGGGCAGAACACCCGAGCGACCGCGCGACCCGCTAAGGCCTTTTCCTCTGTTCTCGCGGCTTCCCAGGTTTGGCATCGTTGTTGCGACTCCCCTGGGGCATCGCGGACGGGACGACCGGCCGCAGAGGGAGGACAGGACGATGAACAGGACCGGGCGGGCGATCGTTCTCGGTGCTCTCGTCATGCTGGTGCTGGGTGCGGACTGGGCCCTCGAGAAGGCGTTCAGCAACTATCAATTGGACCCTGCCGGGGTCAGCGAGTCCGCGCCGCCGAGCGACTCGGTAGCCTCGCCTCGCGGCTGCGAGCCTTCGGACATGCCGGCCTGACGGTGGGGCAAGCAAAAGGGGTTAGCGGCGCCGGTCTCCGCTAACCCCTTCGTGGTCGGTAGTTACGGCGTGCTAGATGACTTCCTTGGCCTTCAAATCCTCGAGGTCGCGCGCGGCGAGGCCTAGCCACTCGGAGTAAATCGCGGCGTTGTGCTCGCCGAGTAGCGGTGAGCGGTCGACCGCGACGTGCGACTCGGACATCTTCACGGGCCACCCGGGCAACGTGAACTTGCCGCGCTTGGGGTGATCGACGGTCACGATCATCTCGCGCTTCTGCAGCGCGGCGTCCTGCGTGATCTCCATCGTGTCGTAGACGGCCCCGGCGGGCACGCCGGCATCACCCAGCATCTGCATGACCTCGGCCTTGGTGCGGTTCTGGGTGAACTCGTTCAGGATGCGGTCCACCTCGTCGTGGTGCTTCCAGCGCTTCTCCGGCGAGTTGAACCGTTCGTCGCCAATGAGGTCGGCCCGGCCGATGGCCTTCAGCAGCCGGTCCCAGTGCCGGTTGCCGGCGCGGGTGGTGTAGATGAAGCAGTAGTCGTTGAGCCCGCCGCCCTTGCACTTGTAGAGGCCGCTCGGGGCCGTCGTGCCGAGCGCGCTGCGGTTGCCGGAGCGCACCGCCGCCTTGCCGCTGGCGGCCTGGCGCGCGAAGGCGATGCGGCTGAAGTTGATCACGGCGTCCTGCATGGCCACCTTGATCTGCTGGCCGCGGCCGGTGCGCTCGCGCTGGTGCAGCGCGGCGAGGATGCCGATGGCGCAATGCAGGCCGGTGCCGGTATCGCCGATGGTCGGTCCGGGCTTGAGCGGCTCGGTCTCGGTCGTGCCCGTCAGGCTCAGGGCGCCGCCCACCGACTGCGCGATCATGTCGAAGCTCACGTAGTTCTCGTACGGGCCGTCACCGAAGCCCTTGACTTGCGCGAAGATGATCCGCGGATTGATCTTCTTGACGACGTCGTAGCCGAACCCCAGCCGCTCGATGGCGCCGGGGGCGAAGTTCTCGATCATGACGTCGGCCTTCTTCAGGAGCTCTGTGAAGATCTCGCGGCCGCGCGGGGTGCTGAGGTTCAGTGTGATGCTGCGCTTGTTGGCGTTGAGCAGCATGAAGTAGTGCGAATCCACCCCGGCCGTGTCGGTGGACGCGCCGCGCCCCTGGTCGCCGCCCTTGGGATTCTCGACCTTGATGACGTCGGCGCCCAGCCAGGCGAGCGCTTCGGTGCACGAGGTTCCGGCTTCGAACTGGGTCAGATCTAGAACCTTCACGTCCTCCAGCGCGGTCTTCTGTGCCATGGGGCTCTCCTGTTCACGCGAACGGTTCGCTGCTAGGCGACGAAGATCGTATCACGGTGGTCGCCGGCGTGGAACCGAGGTCTCGGCCTTCGCTGGCGTCCGGCTCCGGAGCCAGCGCACCACGGCGTCGACGAAGCGCGCCGGCGACTCCAGCTGGGGCACGTGGCCGATGTCGTCGAACACCTCCAGGGACCATTTCGGCTGGCGCCGGAGCAGCGCCTGCGCCGCCGCCAGCGGTA
The DNA here is from genome assembly GCA_046727415.1 of Candidatus Methylomirabilota bacterium. Lineage (GTDB taxonomy): Bacteria > Methylomirabilota > Methylomirabilia > Rokubacteriales > CSP1-6 > AR31. Next base: position 8,852 of record JBKPCO010000034.1, on the reverse strand, counting down.
CGAGCCGGTCGTCGCGTCCGTGGATCAAGAGCGTCGGCGCGACGATCTCCTCGACCATTCTGTAGTAGCGTCGCGGCCGGAGGATCAGCGCGAGCATCGAGCGGGTGGCCGAGATGAAGACGCGATGGGCCCACGGCATGGTCTCGAGCCGGGCGCGGGTCAACTCGACGTGCGCCTTCCGGATCGCCTCGGGCACCCGCGAGCCGTCCGTGCAGAGCAGCCGCAAGAGCTCACCCACGAGCCCCTCGGGCCCGAGCCTGGCCGCCCGGTTTCGCAGGAACCAGGGAGCCACGGCAGGGATCACATACAGGGCGAACAGCATCTGGACCCTGAGCTCGATCCGTCCGCCGGGCACACGCGGCAGGGCCGGCGTGACCAAGACGAGCCCGGCCACGCTGGCCGGCTCCCGCGCCGCCTGCATCATCGCGATGAGACCGCCCATCGAGTTGCCGACGAGGATCACCGGTTCGCCGACGGCCGCCTTGAGGAATCCATGAAGCGATCGCTGGAGGGTCGTCACGGTGATCGCGCGGCCGGCCGGCGGTGTGCGCCCGAAGCCGGGAAGGTCGAGGGCCAGCACTCTGGCGTGCTCGGCGAGCTGAGGTCCGACGCCGAGCCAGTTCTCGCAGCTCCCGCCCAGACCATGCACGAAGACCATCGGTGGCCCCGCGCCGCCGAAGTCGGCGAAGTGGATCGGCCCGTCGGCCTCGATGGTCCCTAGGCGCACGGGGAAGGAAGTCGTCGGCACGCGCCCTCAGCCAGCGGCCAGCGTCGCGATCTCGCCGACGTCGCGAAGATCGACCAGCCGCCGCAGGGTCGGCAGCAGGCGCGACACTTGATCGGCCGGCAGCACCACCTGCGCGACGCGCCGGAACTTTTCCTCGACGTCGTCGCGCGACGGCGGGTTCTCGGGCGTGCCCCGCGCGGCCGTCACATGATGCTCGAGCACGCGCCCGTCTCTGAGCCGCACCGTCATGTGCGCGGCGACGATGGGCATCGACGGATCGGACACGGGCGTGACGCGCGCCGTCAGCCGCGCGATGTCCGGATCGGCGACCGCCGCCGCGTCGAACTCCGCCTCGCCGGCGTCGCCGCGCAGCAGCGCGATCGCCGCGCAGAAGCCGATGCTGAACTTGGCCTCGAGATCGGTCCGGGGGCTCTGCTGGTTCGCGACCTTCATCACCAGCGGGTGCACGCGGCACTCGACCCGCTCGATCGCGTCGGCGGCGAGCGGCGGCGAGTGCGCGCGGATTCCGCGCGCGGCATCGATCGTCGCGTGCGTCAGGTGACACGCGGCGTAGAACTTCGTGCTGTTGTCGAGCAGCTGCCAGCGCTTGCCGAAATCCTCGACGGCCGGGCTCAGGTCGCTGACCCCGAGGTACGTCTCCGCCAGGCTCCCGGGTCCATCGAGCATCGCCATCGATCCGGTGAAGCCTTCACGGGCGAGCAGCGCCGCGAGCAAGCCGTTCATCGCGGCCTTGCCCGGGTGGAGCGGCTTGGCCATCGTGCCGAACGAGGCCGTGAGTCCGGTCGCCTGCGTCCCGGCGAGCCCGAGGGCGTGCGCGAGCTGTCCCGCGTTCAGGCGGAGCAACCGGCCCGCGGCGGCGGCGGCGCCGAAGTGTCCGAGGGTCGCCGTCGCGTGCCAGCCGCGCTCGGTCAGCCTGGCGCCGATCACGCGGCCGATCCGGGTCTCCACCTCGAATCCGGCGATGAATGCGGCGAGCGCGTCGGCGCCGGTGGCGCGCTGCCATTCGCCGAGGGCGAGCACGACCGGCGCGACCGGCGCCGAGCCGTGGACGACCGACGGCAGATGGGTGTCGTCGAAGTCGAGCGCGTGCGACTGCGCGCCGTTGGCCATCGAGGCGAGCAAGGCGCTGGTGCGCAGGCGGCGGCCGAACACGGTCGCCTGCGGCTCGCCGCCGGTCACCGCGATCACGCTGCCGATCGCCTGGGCCAATGGCTCCTTCGAGCCTCGGATGGCGGTGCCGACCCAGTCCGTGATCGACCGGCCGGCGGCCTCGACCACCGCCGGCGGCAAGGATGCGAGCTCCAGACCGAGGATGAACTCGACCAGCCCGTCCATCACGGGAGTGCTGGGCCCGTGCACGGTGGTGTCTCCCTGCCGGTGACCCGTCGAGCTCAGCGACGTGCCTGCGCGGCCAGCGGCCCGCGAAGCACACGTCCGGGATGGGCGCCGGTGTGCTCCCCGTCGCGCAGCACGATCTGGCCGTTCACGATCGAGGCGTCGAAGCCGGTCGCCTTCTGACGCAGACGCCGGGCGCCGGCGGGCAGATCGTTCACGACCTCCGGCATGTCGGGCGCCACGCGGTCGGGATCGAAGACGATGACGTCGGCGGCCAGCCCCTCGTGAAGCAGTCCGCGCTCGTGGAGGCCCCACGCCGACGCCGGCTCGAAGCTGAGCATCCGCACGCCTTCCTCGAGGGTGAGCGCCTGGCGGCGGCGCACCCAGTAGGCGAGCACCTGGGTCTGCAGCGACGAGTCCATGATCTGCGAGACGTGCGCACCGGAATCCGAGAACGTCACCACCGAGCGCGGGTGCTTCATCATCTCCAGCACGTGGTCGAGGTTCTCGTTGAAGAGCGGCTGGACGAAGAACGCCTTCAGGTCGCGCTCGAGCGCGACCTGGATCAGTGCCTCCACCGGATCGAGACCGCCCTCGCGTGCAATCTCGGCGATCGAGCGGTGCGGCCCGCACGGATCCTCCATGAGCATCGTCCACTCGTAGTCGGGCCGGCGGGCCTCGGCGCCCACGACGCTGCCGTAGTCGGCCTCGGCGGCGGCCTTCACCAGCCGCCGGCGCACCTCGGCGTCGCGCAGGAGCGTCTGCTGCTCGGCGAGCGGGCGCCGGCGCACCTCGCGCCACTCGGGCAGACGATCGAAGGGCAGCCGTGTCTCGAACGAGAGCACGACCGAGAGGGCGCGGCTGTGCACCTGGGCGAACATGCGGCCGCCGGCGCGCGCGGTCTCGTCGAGCACCGCGAAGTACGCGCGCCAGGCGTCCGGCATGAACCGCGAGCTGAACATACCCCATGTGACCGGCACACCGGTTTCGACCGCGAGATCGCGCAGGCGTTCGAGATAGTCGCGCCGGCGGTCGAGATCGCGGCCCGTGTCCTCACCGGCGATCTCGAAGATGCCGGCGCCGAGGTCGCCCATCACCTGCACCAGCTCGCGTACCTCGCTCCACTCGGCGACTCGGCTGGCCACGGGCCGCCGGTCGGCCGTCTCGTGATTGCGCGTCCGGGACGTGGTGAACCCCATCGCCCCGGCGGCGAGCGCGTCGGCCAGCTCGCGCTTCATCACGGCCAGGTCCGCGGCGGTGGCCGGCTCGGAGAACGCGCGCTCGCCCATGGCGTAGGTGCGCAACGCTGAGTGGCCGACGTAGCCCGCGTAATTGATCCCCTTCGGCCAGCGCGCGACGGTGTCGAGGTACTGCGCGTACGTCTCCCACGTCCACTCGATACCCGCCTGCATGGCCTCGGCGGGAATGTCCTCGGCGCGCTCAAGGTTCTTCACGACCAGGTGCTTCTCGTCGGGCCGGCACGGCGCCAGGGTGAAGCCGCAGTTGCCCATGACGACGCTGGTCACGCCGTGCCAGCAGGAGCACGTGCCGAGTGGATCCCACGCGACCTGCGCGTCCATGTGGGTGTGGCCGTCGATGAAGCCCGGGGCGACGATCCGGTGGCGCGCGTCGACCTCCTCGCGCCCGCGCGCGTGGATGGTGCCGATGCGCGCGATGCGATCGCCGCGGATGCCGACGTCGGCGCGGTAGCGCGGAAGCCCGGAGCCGTCCACCACCGTGCCGCCTCGGATCACGAGGTCGTAGCTCATGCCGGCCTCGTGGCGGCGGGCGCGGCTTCGAGCCCGTAGAGCTCGGCCACGTTGTCATGGAGCACGAGATCGCGCTCGGCTTCGGTCAGGTGGGCGGCCTGCTTGGCCAGCACGGCCTGCGAGTGGGGCCACGTGGAGTCGCTGTGCGGGAAGTCGTTCGCCCACATGAGCCGGCGGACGTTGCAGAGGTCCTTCACCTGGAAGGCCACCCAGTCGTCCTGGAACGTGGTGTAGACGTGCTCGCGGAAGTACTCGCTCGGCATCCGCGTGATCGTGCTGCCGGTGAGCCAGTAGCGATGCCGCTCGTAGGCGTGGTCCATGCGGTACATGAAGTGGGGCACCCAGCCGGCGTCGGCCTCGACGCAGACGAGCTTGAGCTTCGGATGGCGCTCGAAGACGCCGCCGAAGATGAAGAGCCCGATGATGTCCTGGCAGCCGCGGATAATCGACATGAACGCGTTGAGCTTGGGCCCGCGCGTCTTGAACGTGTCGCTGCTGCTGGTGAGGATGTGGAACGACAGCGGCAGCTTCAGGTCGACGGCCGCTTTCCAGAAGGGGTCGTAGATCGGATCGTCGTAGTCTGCGAGGGCGGGGTTGCCCGGCATCATCACGCCGCGCAGGCCGAGCGCCTTCATGCGCTCGAGGTCGCGGATGCCGTCCTCCACCGAGCGCATGGCGGTCTGCCCGACGCCAAGCAGGCGGCTCGGGTGCGCCGACGCAAACTCACCGATCCACTCGTTGTACGCCGCGAAACACGCATGCTTGAAGTCGAAGTCCGGATGGTTGCACAGCATCATGCCGACAGTGGGGTACAGGATCTCGGCGGCCACGCCGTCGCGGTCCTGATCGGCCAGGCGCGCGTGCGGATCCCAGCCGCCACGATGCAGCTCGTCGAACCGCACGCCGAAGACCGTCAAGTCCTCGGCGCGCTTGCCGGCCGCGGCCACCAGCCCCATCGGGATCGGCTTGTCGAGGCCCTCGATGACGAAGAGGTCGCCGCGCTTCGGGTCGCGGACAACGTGGGGCGCGCGATCCCGGAACTTCGCGTCGATCCGGTCGACGTAGGTGTTCGGCGGCTCGGTGATGTGCGAATCCGCGGAAATGATCGGTTTCGCCATGCGTCAGAAGCCTTCGAGCGCGCTTGCGTCGGCCACGATCACCTTTGTGCCGTCGGCCTTCTCGCAGTACACCCGGACGTCGGCGCGCGTCTGACCGTTTTCCACGCGCCGGCCCGTGATGATGCCTCGCGTGGTGAAGGGCTCGTTCGGCCACAGCACATTGGTGAACTTCACGTCCAGGCGACCGCCCAGGTAGAAGCCGCGGCCGAAATGGCGCGTCAGGAGCTCGGTGACACACGAGATCGTCATGCGCCCGCCGATGACCGTGTCCTGGAAGCCGAGCTCCTTCGACGCGTCCTTATCGTTGTGGTAGTTCCGGCTGCGGAAGAAGAACGCGTCGCACATCTCCGGGGTGAAGGCCTTGCGGAGCTCGACCGAGAGCGGCTCACCGGAGGGCTCGCCCGCCTGCCGCGCCCCTTCCTTACTGGCCGGATCGCGCAGGGCGACCTCGCCGGTGGTCTGCTCGGCCATGAAGCTCTGGTGATGGATGCTGCGCGCGATCAGGTTCCCGGCCTCGTCGCGAACCCACATTTCCTGCGCGACGACGTCGCGGTCGCGCCGGCGGTAGCGATCGACCACCTGGGCGCTGCAGCGCAGGACCTGGCCGACGCGCGTCGGCGCATGGATCTCCCATTCCTGACGCCGCCACAGGTTGCCGAAGAGGTTGTCGAGGTACCAGCCTTTGAACTGGCTGTCCGCCTGCTGGAAGACGATCACCGGCGCCACCGGTCCACCGAAGGGCGATGTCGCCGTGTACCAGGGGTTCGGCGCGTCGAGCCCCTTGATGTAATGCTGGACCATCTCGTCGGTGACGGTCAGCTCGAGTGTGCCGAGATCCTTGCCCGCGTACACGTCCGTCGTCGCCATGCGTGCGATCCTCCTGGTCATTCCCGCCGCTGCGCTGAGCGCAGCCGCGGTCTCGCTCGTCGCTCGCTTCGTGATACCGCAAACGTGCGACATGGGCAAGCCTGCGAAGCCCGTCGAGCGGCTCGGGCGGCGAGCCGCTTTGGCCATGATCACCCCGGTCGTATGCTGGATCTGCAAGAAGGGAATGACCCATGACCGCCGACGAGCTGAAATCCTGGAGAAAGGGTGAGCGCGTCCGGCTGATCGCGGCGCGTGAGGGGCTCGACGCGGCGACACTCGAGCGCTTCCGCCAACGCCTCGACGGCCATATCTGGCGCTCGTTTCCAGGTCTCGCGACCTCGAAGCTGGCCTTCTACTGGCCGATCCGAGGTGAATATGACGCACGGCCTCTGACCCGGAAGCTGCGAGAGCACGGCGCGGTGACGGCGCTGCCCGTGGTCGTCGGGGCTCGGCAGCCTCTCGTTTTCCGGCAATGGCATCCCGGCGTGGCCCTCGCGTCCGGCCCACTTGGCATTTCCTATCCCGTGGGTTCGGATCCCGTTGTTCCCACGGCGATGCTGGTGCCGATGCTCGGCTGGGACGAAGCCGGCTACCGCCTCGGCTACGGCGCCGGCTTCTTCGACCGGACTCTGGCGAGCCTGACGCCGAAGCCCGTCGCCATCGGCGTCAGCTACGAGCTGGGCAAGCTGAAGACCATTCACCCCCAGACCTGGGATATCCCGATGGACTGGGTCGTGACCGAGCGTGGCGTATACCGGCGCGATCCAGAGGGCCTGGTCTTTCTCGGCGAACCCGTCGCCGGCGAGCCCAGCACGCTCGCCTCGCCGGTCTGCTACGCGGCCGAGGTCGACCCCGATCCGTAAGTCTCTTCGGCCGTCGGCCGCGGGTTCGACCTATTTCGCCTGCCCCCGGAGGCAGTTACCCAGAAAGCTCCTGACCATCGACGCGGACTTGGCGTCGATGTCGACCGCGTAGCTGATCGCGGACGAGTCATTGCTCGGAGGCTTCATCAGATGACCGATCTGCGCCGCGGCCCGTACGCGACGAACGACGTCCGGCGGCAAGACGAACGTGGAGCGGACGACGGAGCCCTCGCTGTCTGAGACCCGCGGCGAGGTCAAAGCAATCTCCGTCGCTTCGATCGTCAGCCAATGACTCCATCCTCGCGCGTCGATCCGTTCGCCCTTGCCGGCGGCTTCGTAGACCGAGCCAAAGACCGTCTGCTGCTTATCGCAGGAAAACGACACGGTCCCCGTTCCCTCGACGGTGACCTGCCGCCCTTGCAGTCGAGAGCCGCCTGAGTTCTTTGCAATGCTCCACTGCGGCGGCTTTCTCCCGTTGTTCACGACGCCGAGGCTCCTTGCCTCTTGCTGCGACAGCACGTACATCTCGTCGGGCCTGGCCTTCAGCCACAGATCCAGGAGCCTCGCATCGACGCCCATCTCGCGAATGTAGGCGCGGATCGCCGACGACAGATCCTGATCCAGATCGGGATCGCCGGTTCTCGGGCCGCCGCGCAGTGACGCGCGATGAACGCCGTAGCGGGCACCGTTGTCGCTGAAGCGATAGGCCCCACCCAGGAAGGCCAGCGAGCACGCGCTGTAGCACTCGCCGGGAAGGAGGGTCCGGGGATCGATGATGTGGGTCGACGCGCCGTGCTTGCGTATGACCCGGCCCAGCTGCATCCCGGCAAACAGATTGCCCCCGGGAGAATTCAGCCAGATCGCGATCCGGCCATCGACCCCGGAGAGTGCCTCGGCGAGGCGATCCGGCGCGCCGGCGTCGATCCGCCCGTCGAGATAGACGAGCGCAGTATCCCGGAACGCACCCGACTCCGATCGAGGCATGACCGTGACGGCCATGGTTGGCTCGGGTTCGGCCCTATCGGCGATGACGGGCCGACCGGTGAAACCGATCGCCGCGAGGACGAGTGCAAGGAGGCCGGCGCGAATGGCTCTCGACGTGGAATGAGGATAGTATGACCCAGGCCATCAAGCCAGGGAGGAGCTAGCGATGATCGCCACTCCGACGGTTCGTTCGATCGAGGGCACGTTCGCGGCTGAGGCGGTGGGTATCGACCTCGCGCGGCCACTGGATGCCGACGCCGTGGCCTGGATCGAACAGGCCTTCGCGGCCCATCCCGTCCTGGTGTTCCCCGAGCAGGACCTGGGGCCCCGCGAGCTGGCTGCGTTCGGGCGCTGCTTCGGCAAGCCGAAGCTTCACTCGCTGGTCGATTATCGCCACGCTGAGTACCCCGAAGTGTCGTGGCTGACCAACGTCACCAAGGACGGCAACGTCGACTGGTTCGGGGTCAAGCGCGCGACCGACTGGCATACCGACTCACCGTACGAAGACCAGCCGCCTCGCCTGGCCATCCTGCACGCCAAGGAAGTGCCGTCCTCGAAGGGGGGGACGATCTTCGCCGACATGCGGGCCGCCTATGACGCGCTCTCCGACGAGATGAAGCGACGGCTCGCCGGCATGGTCGGACTCCACGGCCGCCACGATGGACCCGCTGGAGTGCGACTCTACGCGGGCGATCCCGAGCAGCGGCTCGACCGGGTCTATCCCGAGAAAGCACGTCCGGCCGTCGTGACCCACCCGGTGAGCGGAAGGACAGTCCTGTTCGTCAATCCGCTGCATACCCACGGCTTCCAGAGAATGTCCCGCGACGAGGCGTGGACGCTGATCGATCAGCTCGCGGAGCACTCGACCCAGGCGCCGTTCACCTATTACCACCAGTGGCGGGTCGGTGACGTGCTGATGTGGGACGAGCTCGCAACGATGCACCGCGGGGCCGGCGACTATCGCCCCGACGAGCGCCGTGTGCTGTTGCGGACGATCGTCTACCCGAGCTAGGAGCCGCTGAGAACGGTCTCGGTTCGCGGCAGCCTGTCTCAAACTGGTTGCCATCTTTGTCGCACCGCCCGGCTCTAGAGCTGGGTTCGCGACGTAAAGTACCGATCCCGCACACGTCGACTGCTGGCACTTCCATTGCTCCGCAGCCCCACGCGC
>JBKPCO010000033.1:0-20196 GCA_046727415.1 Candidatus Methylomirabilota bacterium | reverse complement strand
CGGCGCATTGTCTCGGTGTCGAAGACCTCGATGATGCCGGGATCGCCGATCGTGACGTAGAGATGCCGGAGCGCGGCGTTGAAGAAGATGACGTCCGGCTCCCCGCCGATCGCGTGCGCGCTCAGGATGGCTCCCGAGCGTGAGTCGACCACGAGAAGGGTCTTTCCGTCACAGGCGCAGAAGAGCCGTCGCGTCTTTGGATCGAGATCGAGCCCATGCGGTCCTGCGGCCGTCATGGGAAACGCGTCAGCGAGCCGGGTCGCGTCGGCGCTGTCGATGACGACGATCTGCGGCGGGTCCATGATGTTCACGTAGAAGCGCCCGCTGGTCGCGTCGATTACCGCCCATCGCGTGCGTCCGGGAACGGGTATGGTGCCGACGAGGCTTCGGTTCGGGACGTCGACGAGCGAGACCGTGTGCGATCCCCGCCGCGCGGGGTCGCCGACGTTGGCGGCCAGCAAGAGCCGCTGGTCAGCCGCGTAGGCGAGGCCGTTCGGCCCGATGCCGACCCCGACCTTTGCCGGGTCCGCCTCCCGCGACGGCGAGAAGATCCCCACGGTGTTCTCGCCACGATTGGAGGTGAACACTAGGTCGTCGGCCTCGGAAACCAGCGCCCCGGCGACCCGCGGCAGCCCAGGGATGGAGCGGATGAACTTGTGGCTGACGCAGTCGATCACATCGATGGCGTCATTCGCGGTGTGGGCCACATAGAGGAGGCCCCGCGGTCCGTGCACAGCAGCGTGATCGAATCCGCCGGCGGCCGCGTGCGGAGGAAGGTCGACGTAGCCGATATGCTCCAGCGCCATGCTTCGCTCCGTGACGCCTAGCCCTACCGCGCGCCCGCGACCGTGGCGCGACAGTAAGCGTAGAGCGCGTCGTACGCGGGAAACTGCTTCGCCATGTTGTCGTGGTCGTCCTTGGCAATGGCCTGGAAGCCGGTGGCGAACGCATAGAGGCCCGCCGACTCGGGCGTCAGCTGGCGCGCGTCGGTATCGGCGCCGCGCACGATCTTCGACAGCGTCTGGAGCGCGGGATCCGTCAGCTGGTACTTGTCGAGGAAGGCGTCGAACGAGCAGCGCTCGCCGTGATGGCCGAGCTCGACGTCCGGGACGTCGTAGGGGATCGCCTTCTCACGCTCCGCGACGGCCATCACCTGGCTCGTCGGCACGAACAGGAACGTCGGCTCGCGATCGATGAAGCGGCTGATCAGCCACGGGCACGCGATGCGATCGACCCGCGCGCGCTCACGAGTCACCCATTTCATGACGTTCTCCTTGCGACCTAGGGTCGGCTGTTGGTGAGATCGAGGGCCGCCTTCAGACCCTGCGCCAGCCTGGCCGGATCGTCGTTGGCCCAGAAATGCATGTAGAAGAGTCGCGGCGTGTCGAAGAGCCCGTGATTGTGGATCGCGGTCACCTCGATGCCGTTCTGCCGCAGCGCCCGGGCAACTGCGTTCACCTCCCGGTCGACGAGCACGAAATCGCCGGTGATCGCCGCCCGGCCGTCGCCGGTCGGCTGGAAGTTCATCACGGTCACGACGCCCATGGCGGGCAGCAGCGGATGCCCCATCTCGGTGATGGCCTCCGCGCGCGGAGCGGTGACCTGGAACACCCCGCCGCCGATGTCCCTCCCCTGACGTCCGAGGATCTGCTCGATGCGCTTGCCGTCGAGCGCCGGCTGCGCGGTCGGCGCCGCCGCGGCTGGGGCCGGGCCGCCACCGAGCGGCGTCGCGCTGGCCGCCAGCGCCGTGTGGAGCCCTTTCGCGAGCTGCACGGCGTCGCCGCGGCCTTCGTAGTGCATGTACATGACGTGCGGCGACATCTCGTTGAGGTGGTTGTGGACGGCGGTGACCTCGAGGCCGTTGGCGAAGAGGCCGGACATGACCGCCGGCACCTCGGCGTCGAGCAGGACGAGATCGCCCATGACCATCGTGTGGTCGCCGACCTGCTTGAACGCCGCGTACGAGCCGAGGGCGAAGCCCGGCTTCACGGCGACGCCTCTCACGGTGACGTTGAGGTCGGTCCGAGGCATCCCGACCCGAAAGACGTCACCGGCCTGCAGCTGGCCCGGCTTGCCCAGCGCCTGCTCCACCGCCTTCCAGTCCGGATCGGCCGCATACGCGCCGACCGGCATGCCTGTGATTACCACGAGCCCGAGAACGGTCATCACGCGCCAGCTCATTCGAGATTTCATCCCGCATTCCTCCAGCTAGGCACCCGCCGTCACGCCGCGAACGGTGAGATCGGCGAATGCCGTGATCGAATCCGCCTTCGTCCACAGCCCCACTCGCCCGGACTTGAAGCGCACGTCACGGTGGTCGAGGAGGAGCTTGCCGTCGAGCCAGGCCTGAATGTGGTCACCCACGGCGACGACACGGACGGCGTGCCACTGGCCGAGCGCGGGCGCCTTCACGCTCGCGCTGGCGATTTGCCGGCGTCCGCGATCGTAGGTGTAGAGGCGAAAGTTGTCTTCCAGGGCGTTGGCGCGAACCACGTAATACTTGCCGTCGGCGAACCGGAAAACGATTCCGCCCGACGCGTCCTCGCGGCCGGAGATCGGCTTGAACTTCATCGAGACGTCCACGTCCGTGTACGGGCCCGCGGGCGACACGATGACGTTGAACTCGTTCCGGGTCGCCCGCTGGACGAGCACTTTTGGGCCGCCGGGCGCCCCGGCCATGTCCTCGACGGCCCACTGGCCGGTCACCATGGTCCAGCTGCCCAGGTTCTGGTTCGCGAAGTCGACCGTGACCTCTGGAATGTTCTCCGGCACCTTGGCCTCCACCGCTGCGAACACGCGCGGAGAGCGCCGCGTCAGCCCATGAATGCCGAGCGCCGCCAGTGCCGCTCCGAAGACTCCGCGCCGCGATACGCCTGAATGCTTCATGGTTCTGCTTACCCCTTCTGTTTCAAGACCGTGTACAGGCCGTCGAAGATCGCCATCCCCCGTTCGAGCAGGTCGTGATCGTCCGGTGTCGACTCGGCAAGCGCCCGGATGGCCAGGTCGACGCCGGTCGCTTCGTCGCGCGTGAACTTGCCGTCGTGAAGATCGGCCTCGTGGACGATCTCCGCGATGAGCCGGACGCGTCGATCCTTGACCCCGAAACGCTTGACCAGAGTTTCAAAGGTGCACTCATCGCCGTGGTGGCCGAACTCGGCTCCGAGCACGTCGAACGGAATTCCCTTGCGTGCCGCGTCCGCGGCGTCCGCGAACGCGAACGAGGCATCGGGGTCGCAGAAGCGCTTGATGAGCCAGGCCGAGGCAATCCGGTCGATGTGGGGACGCGGGCGCGTCACCCACGTGCTCCCGCGCGGGGGCAGCGCCGAGGGGTGGCGTCCCCTCGAGGCGCTCGGCCTGGCTTCCGCCGCGCGCAGGCGCTTCGCGGTCGTCTCCCAGAGCGTCCGGGCGCGCTGCCCCGCCGGAGCCTTCAGGTAATCGATCGACTCGATCCGGTCGAGCTCCCGCTTGAGCCCGTCGAGCCTGGTGCGGAGCTGAGCCGCCGATCCGCGGTGCGTCGTCCGGTAGCGGTCGAGCTGGCCGAGGATCTCACGGCACCCCTGCACGACGGCCTGGTACTCGGCGCCCCGCGCCACGTGAAAGAGCCCGGTGATCTCGTCGTCCTTCATCGTCTCGATGCGGTCCACCCGCAGCAGCGTGACCTCGCCCTTGAACGACTGGATCTCCTGCACCAGCCACTGGAAGAGCTCGGTGGTCTCCGGATTCTCCGGTAGGATCCAGCCGGCTCCCCGGAGCCGGACGGCGCCCATGCGCTGGAGCTTTCGCCAGACCCCGACGCGATGGCGGGTCGGCGTAGGCGGGAGTGTCATGAGCATCGTCAGCCATCGCATGAGCCGAAAGTAACGCTTGCTACTGCCCATGTCAACCGTTACACTCCGAGCGACGAAAGGAGGCGCTCTCATGGCGGACTCCACGGCTGCACGGCGCGTTCCCATCAAAGACCTCGTCCGGTACTACCTCCGGCTCGGCCTCCTCGGCTTCGGCGGCCCCGTCGCGCTCGTGGGCCAGATGGAGCGCGAGCTGGTCGGCGGGAAGGGCTGGGTCACGAAAGACGAGATGCGCGAGGGTATCGCCATCTGTCAGTCGCTCCCGGGCCCGCTCGCCATCCAGGTCGGCATCTGGCTCTCCTACCTGCGCGGCGGCTTCTGGGGCGCGTGGGCGGGCGGCTGGGCGTTCATCCTTCCGAACTTCGTGATCGTGGCCACGCTGGGCGCGCTCTACGTGCACTTCGGCGGACTGCCGTGGGTGACCGCCGTCTTCTACGGCGTGAGCCCCGCCGTCATCGCGCTCATCCTGCACTCCTGCTATCGCCTCACGAAGCTCGGCATGGACGACTGGCCTCAGTGGGCGCTCGCTGCCGTGGCCTTTGCCGTCACGGTCGCGGTCCGCGCCGAGGTCGCGTGGATCTTTCTCGGCTCCGGCGTGGTCGGCATCCTCTACTACGGTTCGCTATTCCGGGCACGGGCGGCGGCGTCGACGACGTCCTCGTTCCTGGTGGGTCTGCCGCTCGTCGCAGGAGGCGCCGAGGCGTCGGCCGCGACAGGCACGATGCTCGGCAAGCTCTTCGTCTTCTTCCTGAAGGCCGGCTCGCTCACCTTCGGCAGTGGCCTCGTGATCGTCCCCTTCCTCGAGAAAGGGCTGGTCCAGCAGACCGGGTGGCTGAACGAGCGCGAGTTCCTCGTCGCCGTCGCCATGGGCATGATGAGCCCCGGCCCGGTCGTCATCACGGCGACGTTCGTGGGCTACCTGGTGGCGGGTTTCTGGGGCTCCTTGACCGCGACGATCGGCATCTTCCTCCCTTCTTTCCTGCTGGTCCTCATCGTCGCGCCCGTGCTGGTGCGGTATCGCAAGAACCCGAACGTGCAGGGGTTCATCAAGGGCGCGTACGCGGCCGCAATCGGCACTATCCTCGGCGCGTGCGTCCTGCTCGGCCGGATCGCCATCGGCGACTGGCTCACGGCCCTCGTCGCGCTCGTGAGCCTCGTGGTGCTGTTCCGGTGGAAGGTCAGCAATCCCCTGCTCATCGCCGGAGCGGCGGTGATCGGGCTGATCGCGTTCCCGCTGCTCCAACCGACCTGGGTCTTCGTCAAGTAGCGAGGTCGAGATGAATGATCGCCGGCTCGATGGAGGTCAATCCATGGGTGCCCGGAACCAGAATGTTCTATTCGTCTGTCTCCACGGCTCGGCGAAGAGCTTGATCGCCGCCGAGTACTTCAACCGCCTGGCGGCCGCTCGCGGCCTCCCGGCCAGGGCAACGTCGGCGGGCACCGAGCCCGACGACGCGATTCCGCCGCGGGTCACGCAGGGGCTCGGTGCCGACGGCATCGACGTCGCAAGCCAGCGGCCGCGCCGCCCCACCCAGGCCGATCTCGATGAGTCCGCGGTCGTCGTCACCTTCGCCTGCGACCTGGGTGACCTGGCCTCGCGCGCGCCGCGCGTCGTGCGCTGGGACGACGTGCCCGCCGTCAGCGAGGACTTCAAGCGCGCGCGCGACGTGATCGTCGCGCGCGTCACCGCGCTTCTCGAGGATCCCGCTATCAAGGGATGACACCAGGAGCTCCTCGCTTCGGCTACCTCCGGGAGATGCGGCCGTACTTCCGGCAGGTGGCCGGCCAACTCGTCCTCGGATCGATCGCCGGCATCATCATGAACACGGCGGTCGTCTTGCCCGCGATCCTGCTCGGCCGCGCAATCGATCGCGCGCTGGCCCTGGAGCGCGGCCAGGCCACGCCCGGCGACGTCGCCTGGGCCGCGCTCGCGTTCATTGCCGGTACGCTCCTCACGGAGGTGCCGCGGATCGCGAAGCGCTGGTGGCTCATGACCGCCAACGCCCGGATCCGCGCGAACGTGAGGGCGGACGCCTTTCGCGGCGTGCTGGCGTGGCCCATGGCGGACGTGCAGCGGACAGCGGTGGGCGACCTGATGGCCCGCATCATCGCGGACGTCGAGGTGCTGGGCGTCGGCGTCCGCGAGTTCACCATCGAGATCTGGGACACGGTGCTCTTCTCCCTGTCCTTCGTCGTGGCGATGCTCGTCATCGACTCGCGCCTGACGCTCCTGGCACTCTCACCGGTACCGATCGCGATGGTGCTGGCGCACGCGACAGGCCGCTGGGTCGCGGCGCGCACGACGAAGGCGCGCGAGGCGAACGCCGCGCTCGTCGCGATGATCCAGGAGTATCTCGCCGGACTTCGCCTGCTGCGCCTCTTCGGCCGCGCGAGCGCCTCGGTCGAGCGCGTGGCGCAGCTCTCCCGACGATTCGCGGCGGCGAACCTGAGTCTGATCCGGCTCAAGGGCGGCCTGCAGCCGGTCTACACGACGCTGATGACCGCGGGCGTCGTGCTGATCGTCTGGCAGGGCAGCGAGCGCGTGGTCGCCGGCGCGATGACGGTCGGCGGCTTCGTGGCCTACCTCGAGCTCTTTCTGCGCTTCGTGAACCGCGGGCATCGCATTCCGCAGCTGGTGAACTCGGTGCAGAGCGGCGCCGCCGCGTACGCCCGCCTGCGGCCGTTGCTCGCCGCACCGCTGAGCGTGGCCGGCGAGCCTCGCTTCGCGTCCTTCCATCCGGGCCACGTCGCCGGGATCGCCCGGCCTTCCGTCAACAGGCCGCGGAGGGGCCAGGGCCCGGTCGGCGTGGAGCTCCGCGACGTGACGTTTCGCTATCCCGACGCCGAGCGATCGGCGCTACACGCGCTGAGCCTCGAGATTCCCGCAGGGTCTCTGGTCGCGGTGACCGGGCCCGTCGGCTCAGGCAAGAGCGCGCTGGCGCGGTCGATCCTCGGCGTCTATCCGATCGAGTCTGGCGCGATGCTCGTCGATGGGCGCTCTCCTTCGCAGCTCTCGTCCGATGAGCGAAGAGGTTTGATCGGCTACCTGCCGCAGGAGACCCTCCTGTTCTCGGGCTCGCTGCGCGAGAACCTCACGCTGCGGCGCGCGGGCGGTCCGGTCGACGACGCCTTCCTGATGGAGGCGGTCAAGCTGGCGGCGCTGGAAGAGGACGCGCTCGGTCTTCCGCGGGGGCTCGACACCGAGATTGGTGAGCTCGGGCTGCGCATCTCCGGTGGCCAGCGCCAGCGCGTTGGACTGGCGCGCGCGATCGCCGCGGGCGCCCCCGGCTTGCCGGGCCTCCTGGTTCTCGACGATCCGTTCTCCGCGGTCGACGTCACGACCGAGGCCCAGATCGTCGCGGCGTTGAAGCTGGCGTTCGGCGCGGACGCGCCCCTGGGCCGCCGCGTGACGATCATTCTCTGCTCGCATCGCCTGGCGGCGTTTCCGTGCGCGGACTTGGTCGTGGTGCTGCAGGACGGCCGCATTGAGTCTATGGGAACCCACGCTGAGCTGATGGCCGCGTCTGGCCTTTACGCCCGGATCTTCCGGGCCCAGCTCCACGCGGACGCGGCACCCACCAACGGAGCTCGTCGATGAACGGCGTGGCCCTCACGCGCCCGGGCGATCCAGCCGCCTCGCGCTCGCTCGCGGCAAACCTCGCGAGCCTGCTCGCGCCCTGGCGGGCCCGGGCCGCCGCGGTTACCTTCTTCGTGCTGGCGGCCGCGTCCTTCGAGCTCGCGCCGCCGTTCATCGTTCGCGTGATCGTCGACGACCACCTCGTGATCGGTCGATCCACGGGCCTCCTCTTGCTTGCGGTCCTCTATCTGGCGGCGAGCGGGGCCGTCCAGGCGATGACGTTCCTCTACAACTACCTGGCGGCGACCATCGCCCAGGGCGTCCTCAGCGATCTGCGCGTTCGCCTCTTCGCTCATTTCCAGCGAATGTCCATCAATCGTCTCGACCGTATGGAGGTCGGCGACATCGTCAGCCGCTGTACGGCCGACGTCGAGACGCTGGACGTCGTGTTCTCGTCGGGCATCGCCGTGCTCATCGCCAACCTCGTGAGGCTCTTGACCCTCACGATCGGTATGCTCGTCCTCAGCCCCGCCCTCACCCTGGTGGCCGCGCTCGTCGCGCCGCCCCTGGTGATCGCCCTTCGCTTCCTTCAGGTGCGCGTCCGCCAGGCCGAGCGCGCAACGCGGATCGCCGTGGCGGCACTCACCACTCGCCTGCAAGAGAGCCTGCGCGGTCTCGAGGTCGTTCGCGCGTTCGGCCGCGAGCCCGAAGCGGTCGACGGGTTCCGTCAGGTGCTCGGCAGCGCCCTCGGCGCGTCGAATCTGGCGACGCGCTACTCGGCCCTGTACACGCCGGTGACCGCGATCCTCGCGGCGCTGGCCCTCGCCGCGCTCCTCTGGGCGGGCACGCGTGAGACGTTCGCGGCGTTCGGCATCTCGCTCGGAACTCTGACGGCGTTTCTGATCCTGTTGCAGCGCGCCTTTCAGCCGATCACCGCGCTCGGCGAGGAATGGCAGACCGTGCAGGCGGCGATGGCCGGCGCCGAGCGCGTCTTCGCGACGCTGGCGCTCGATACCACCGACGGGGCGCCCGCAGCCACGCTCGCAGCAAAGGAGGACGGGCGGCCGCCGATTCGTCTCGACGACGTCGTCTTCGGTTACGCCGACGGCCCGGCGGTGCTGCACGGGATCTCGCTGACCGTCAACCCGGGCGAGCACGTGGCGCTGGTCGGCCGCACCGGCGCCGGCAAGACCAGCGCGCTGCAACTCCTGGCAGGGCTCTACGCTCCCCGGGCCGGCACCGTCCGGATTGCGGGGCGCGATCCGGCAAGGCTCGCGGAATCGGAGCGCCGGAAGCTTCTCGGAGTGGTGCCCCAGATGGTGCAGCTCTTTTCCGGAACCGTCTTCGAGAACCTGACGCTCGGCGATTCCGCGGTGCCCGAGGCGGCGGTACGCGAGGCCGCGAGGATCGCAGGCGCCGACGCCTTCGTCCGGGCGCTTCCCACGGGCTACGCCACCGTCCTCAGCGGTCAGAGCGGGGGCCGCGGCACTCAGATCTCCGCCGGCCAGCAGCAGCTCCTGGCTCTGGCGCGAGCCCTGGTGCATCGGCCCGCGGTGCTCCTGCTGGACGAGGCGACCGCGGCGATCGACAGCGTGAGCGACGCAACGTTCCGCGCGGCCCTGCGGGAGTCGGTCCTGACCCGAGGCTGTGCGGTCCTGACGATCGCGCACCGGCTCTCGACCGCCGTCGAGGCCGATCGCGTCGTTGTCCTGGAGAACGGCCGGATCGTGGAAGAGGGCGCCCCGAGCGATCTCGCCGCCCGCCCCGGGCGCTTCGCGGCCCTCCTCGAGCTCGAGGCCGCCGGCTGGGACTGGAGATCAGGACCCTAGATTGCCGTCGCCTCGGGCCTCCCGAAGCGCGATAATGCCCGGCATCCGCATCACCTCAGGGAGGGCGACATGGCCAAGAAGATCCTGTTCGTCGGCGCCGGAGCGATCGGAAGCTACATCGGTTCGTTTCTCTCGCGGGCCGGCCACGACGTGACGCTCGTCGATCCGTGGGCCGAGCAGGTCGAGACGATCCGCAAGAAGGGCATCTCGGTCACCGGGCCGCACGATCCGTTCGAGGCACACCCGAAGGCCTTCCATCTCGGCGAGTCGCAGCGCCTCCCGCGCGACTTTGACATGGCGTTCGTGGCCATGAAGGTCTACGACACGGCGTGGGCAGCTCAGGTGGCAGTGCGCCACATCAAGCCCGAGGGCTTCATCGTCGCCTCCGAGAACTGCTGGCCCGATCCGATCGTCGCGTCCGTCGCCGGCCCTTCGCGCTCGCTCGGGCTCATCATGTCGAAGATCGGCGTGGCGCTGTGGAAGCCCGGCCAGGTCGAGCGCGGCGCCGAGAAAGGCCAGGGCACCGGCCACGATGTGTTCCGCGTGGGCGAGCACGACGGGCGCGTCACCGCGCGCGCCAAGGAAGTCGCCGAGATGCTCACGGTCATCGACGGCGCGCTGGCAACCGACAACCTGTGGGGCGAGCGCTGGTCGAAGCTTTGCGCCAACTCGACCGGCAATCCCGTGCAGGCCATGTCCGGCCTCGGCTCGTTCGAGATCGCGTCGAGCGAAGTCGGCCGCGCCATCACGATCCACCTCGGGGCAGAGTCGGCCCGCGTGGGGCTGGCGCTCGGCTATCGGATCCCCAAGTTCAACGGCACCACCGCCGAGCAGTGGGCCGCGGCCGACCAGCGCGACACCTACGACAAGCTGGATCGCATGCTGACTCCGACGACGGCGGGCGGGCGCAACTGGCGCTCCTCGATGGGACAGGACGTGACCAAGGGCCGGCCCACCGAGATCGACTACATGAACGGCCACGTCGTCACGAAGGGCCGCGAGGTGGGCGTGCCCACACCCGTCTCCACCGCGACCGTCGAGATGGTCCGCGAGATCGACGCCGGCACGCGCAAGCCGGAGGCGAAGAACATCGAAACGGTCCTTCGCCGTGCGGGTGTCTAGCCGGCGGCTGTACGGCGCGGCTCTTCTTTTCGCGATCGCGACGCTGACGGCCCCGGCCGGGGACCCGCAGGCAGCGGGCCCGACCGGGCAGGTCACGTACGCGTTCCACGTCACGCTGGCGCCGCGCTGGCTGGACCCGGGCGAGACGGAGTCGGCCATCACGCCGTTCAAGGTCCTGTACGCGATTCACGATGCGCTGGTGAAGCCGATGCCCGCCGGCCAGACGACGCCGAGCCTGGCCGAGTCGTGGACGATGTCGCCGGACGGCGCCAGCTACACGTTCCTCCTGCGCCAGAACATCAAGTTCCACAACGGCGAGCCGGTGACGCCGGACGACGTGAAGTTCTCGTTCGAGCGTTACAAGGGCGGGGCGGCCAAGCTCCTGAAGGAGAAGATCAAGGAGGTCCAGGTCGTCGACACCCGCCGCGTGAAGTTCCTCCTCCGGGAGCCGTGGCCCGACTTCATGACTTTCTACGGCACCACCGCGACCGGCGCGGGCTGGATCGTCCCGAAGAAGTACGTCGAGAAGGTCGGCGAGGAAGGGTTCCTCAAGGCGCCCATCGGCGCGGGGCCTTACCGCTACGTCAGCTCGACGCCCGGCATCGAGATTGTTCTCGAGGCGTTCGAGGGCTACTGGCGTAAGGTGCCGAGCGTGAAACGCCTGGTTCTCAAGTCCGTCCCGGACGAGACGACGCGCGCGGCGGCGCTCAAGCGCGGCGAGGCCGACGTGGTCTACTTCCTGGGCGGGCCCGTCGCCGAGGACATCCGCAAGACCGCTGGGCTCAAGCTCACCGCCGTGCGCACCAACACCGTCTTCTTCCTCGACTTCACCGAGCAGTGGGACCCGAAGTCGCCCTGGCACGACCGGCGCGTTCGCCTCGCCGCCAGCATGTCGATCGACCGCAAGACCCTGAACGAGGCCGAGCAGCTCGGCTTCGCCGGCATCACCGGCAACATCGTTCCGCGTCACATGGAGTTCGCGCTGCCGATCGACCCGCATCCCTATGATCCCAAGCGCGCCAAGCAGCTCATGGTGGAAGCGGGCTACCCGAACGGCTTCGACGCCGGCGACCTCACGCCGAACCCGCCCTACTTCTCGATGGCCGAGGCGATCTCCGGCAACCTCGGGGCGATCGGCATCCGCACGCGCGTGAGGACGATGGAGCGCGCCGCTTTCCTGTCGACCTGGGCCGAGAAGAAGATCCGCGGCATCGTGCTGGGCGCGCAGGGCGCCGGCGGCAACGCCGCCACCCGCATCGAGGGGCTCGCCACGAAGGAAGGCCGCTACGCCTACGGCGTGCTGCCCGAGGTCGAGGACCTCTTCCAGCGCCAGGCGAAGGAGATCGATCGCAAGAAGCGTGAGGACCTGCTGCACCAGATCCAGAAGATCCTGCACGAGCGCGTCGTGTTCGCGCCGATCTGGGAGAACGGATTCATTCGCGGCGTCGGACCGAAGGTGCAGGAGGCGGCGCTCACCCTGATTCCCGCCTACCCGTATTCAGCGCCGTACGAGGACGTGCGGCTCAAGTAACCCCGAGGAGAGAGGCGATGTAGGCGCGGCGCGCGTCAGCGGCCGAGGTCGCGCACGACGCCGCGCCAGAGCGCGATCGTCTCCGCAACGCCCGGATCGACCGGCAGCTTGCGCACGGCTGTGTGGACCATGACGAGCCGGCGGGCCTGATCGACGAAGATCGTCTGGCGGCGTATGCCGAGGAGCGCAAACATCCTCGGCTCGTCCGGGAAGATCCAGGTCTGATAGCCGTAGCCGAAGAATCGCGTCGCGGCGCGCGGCGCCAGGTACGGCTGCTCCGGGCGCACGGTCGTGGCATCGCGGATCCAGGCGGTGGGGTGGCCCGCGCTGCCAGAACGTGTCCATGGCCAGCCGCGTGACGTCGTCGCGCCCGGAGTATTCCTCGAGGAAGCGCACGCCCGACGACATCTGGAGCAAGTGCCGGATCGGCGTGCGCCCGTACTCGGTCCCGGCCAGCCGTGGAACTTAGGTCGCCGCCGGATCGTCGACCGAACGAATGCGCCCCTCGGCGATGGCGATGCCGATCAGCATCGATGTCACGGTCTTGGCCATCGAGAACGACGTGAAGCGATCCCGCTCGTTCCGCGCGTACTGATAGCGCTCGACGAGGATTGTGTTGTCGCGCGCGATGAGAAGCCCGGTGGCCGGGTTCCGCGCGAGGTACTGATCCAGCCCGAGGCTCTCGCCCCGGAAGTCGTAGCGAACCTCCGGCTCGGCCGGCGACCGCGCGAGCCGCGACGGCGCTGCGGCTCGCAGGACCCGCCGCGCCTCGAAGATCTCGTCGAGGTGGCTCTGGGCGCCGACGAGGAACGGAACTTGAAAGTAGGTCGACCGTTCACCGATCGGGTAGCCCTTGCTGGCGCCATACTGCTCGGCGTCCGGACCGTCCGGCGCGACGCGCGCGTGCGCAACCGACGGCGGCGCCGGTGATGGTGTCGATGCGGCACACGCGGCGAAGGCAATAGCCATGAGACACAGGGCGATCGGTGCTCGAGAAATCCTGATCACCGGCGACGGGGCGGGACGCCGCGTCGCGAGAGCCGCATGGCCCTCGCGACGCGGACGTCGCACTGAACCAGACTACCTACTGCAGCGGCGAGAACGCCGACGGAAGGAGGATCTTGTTCTCCTGCGTGATGAGCCGATCGCCGCCGCCCGGCGGTGGCCACACGCCCTTTTTGCGCGCGTCGTCACGTACTTGCATGCGATTGTCCATGCTCGAGTACGCCCAGATGTGGACGAACCCGTTGGCGCGGCCGAACTCGACCGGGCCCGCGAAGACGATCGGGGAGAGCTTGGCGCGCTCGGCGATCTTCGATTCCCAGCCCTTCGCCATTTCCGGGAGCGTCCCGGGCTTGAGCGTGTAGTAGCGCAGCTCGTACACGGGGCCCAGCTTGCCCGGGTGCGGCTCGGGAATGAACCCGAACGGCGTGATGATCTCGGAGCGCATCGCGCGAATGAACTCCTGGATCTTCGGCGGCCAGTTCGTTTCCTTCGACGCCTCGCCCCGCACGCGTGCGCGATCGGCCAAATCTTTGTAGCCCCAGATGTGGACGATCTCGTTGAGCGGCCCGACCTCGGTGTGCAGGAACGCCGTCAGCTCGGAGTATTTCTTGCGGTACTGGTAGGCGTCGCCGAAACGCTTCTCGACTTCGGCCAGGCTACCGGGCGCGATCTGGTAAGTGCGAATCTCGTAAATCACGTGCGACTCCTTTCGGCGGTGAGGGTTGGCGGTCCCGCGCAGCGCGGGTAGGGCCTTCATTAAGCCCGGAGCGTGGGCGCCGTCAACTGCTTTCGTGGAGAGCGCCTGGGAAGTGGTAGAGTCTGGGCCATCGACGGCTACGAATCCAGGAGGTCGGGCATGGCGAACACCTCAGGAACCTCGCACGTTTACGTCGGCACTGCGGCGCGGATCCCCGGAGCCCTCGGGGGGATTTTCCGGCAAACCGTCGGGAGCGATCAGTGGGAGCTCCTGCGCAAGGGGCTGCCGGAGCGCATGGACGTGCAGGCCGTCACCATCCACCCGACCGATCCCAACCTCATCTACGCCGGATCGCAGAACGGGCCGTACCGCAGCCGGGACGGCGGATCGAGCTGGGAGAAGCTCCCCTTCCCTGACGAAGGGCTGGAAGTGTGGTCGATCCTCATGCATCCGGGCGATCCGCGCATCATGTACGTCGGAACTTCGCCGGTGGCGATCTACCGGAGCGACAACGGCGGCGACAGCTGGCGCAAGCTGCCCCGCGTGGCCTCGCCGGGGCGCGTGAAGATGAACTTCCCGTGCCGCGTGATACGCCTGGCCATCGACCCGACGAATCCGGACGAGATCTACGCGGGGCTCGAGGTCGACGGTGTCCTCAGGTCGCGCGACCGGGGCGAGACCTGGGAAGACGTGGGCGACGATCTCGTCCGGCTCGCGCAGCAGACGCACCTCAAGAGCCAGATCGCCAGCGACACCGAGAACGAGGGTATGCTCGACTCGCACGCGCTCACCATCTCGAGCGCTCAGCCCGGCACGGTCTTCCTGGCCGTGCGGATGGGCCTCTTCCGGAGCGCCGACCGTGGCAAGACGTGGCAGGACATGGAGATCGGCCGCTTCTCGCCGCTGACCTACGCGCGCGACGTCAAGGTCTCTCCGCACGACCCCAGAACGCTGGTGGCCGCGCTCAGCCCGGCCGCGCGGAGCAAGGATGGCTCACTCTATCGCAGCGACGACCTCGGCCAATCCTGGCGACGCATCGATCACGGCATCAAGGCCGAGAGCACGATGATGGCGGTGTCGCTACACCCGCGCGATCCCGATCAGATCTACGGCGTCGCGCGGCTGGGCCAGGTGTTCGGCACCCGTGACGGCGGAAAAAGCTGGAAGGAGTGGCGGCTCCCGGCCGAGGTGAAGGACGTGTACGCCGTCGCCTGCGCATAGTCGGTGGCGGGGAAGATCGGGACGGCCGTCGCCAAGGAGATCCGCGAGGCCGTCCCGCCGACCATCTTCTTCCTGGCTCTGTTTCATCTGCTGGGTCTGACGAAGGCCGTCGCGCTCAGCGACTACAGCTTCACCGCGCTCCGCGCCGCGGGTGCGACGGTCGGCGCCCTCATCGTCGCCAAGGCCATCCTGGTCGTCGAGGCGCTTCCGCTGGCGAAGCTCTTCTCGCGGCGTCGGGCAGTGCAGGTTCTCTGGAAGACGCTGCTCTACAGCGCGATGGTTCTGCTCTTTCGTGCAGCCGAAGAGCTCATTCCCCTGGCCTGGAAGCACGGAAGCCTGGGGGCCGGCCTCGCGGCGATGTCCACCGACACCTCATGGCCGCTGTTCGTCGTGCTGTCGCTGTGGGTGGTAGGCGGCCTGCTGCTTTACTGCCTGGCGGCCGAG
This sequence comes from Candidatus Methylomirabilota bacterium, assembly GCA_046727415.1. Taxonomy (GTDB): domain Bacteria; phylum Methylomirabilota; class Methylomirabilia; order Rokubacteriales; family CSP1-6; genus AR31. The sequence goes on along the minus strand of JBKPCO010000033.1, from coordinate 4,925 downwards.
CTGGTGAGGGCGGTCGGCGCGCGCAGGGTCAGGGAGCTCCTCTTCGGCGTCAGCTCCGGCTGACGCCGAAGTCTCAAAGCTTCGCCGCGACCACGATCCGGTAGCCGAGGTCGATCTCGGACCGGTCGAGCAGGTGGCCGTAGCGGCGCGCCCACGTGCCGTCCTCGAGGTCGCGCCGCAGGCGCTTGAGCCCCGCTTCGAGATCGCGGGGCGTCATCTTGGCGAACGTCGAGATCGCGCTGCGCACGCCCGCGTCGAGGTAGGCGTGCGGCCGTCGCCAGTACGCGCCCATGAAGCCGTCGACACAATCGTGGGGAACCAGCATGGGGCGCACGTCGATGCGTCCGAGCGCGTGACGATAATCCTCGATCGTGGGAAAGATCTTCCGGTCGATCTCGAAGATCTCGGGGAAGTAGTCATCGGCCAGCCAGAAGCCCGAGATCGAGGGATCCCAGGTGACGACGACGACTCGACGCCGCGCGACGCGGCCGAGCTCGTCGAGTCCGCGCGCTCGATCGGGCCAGTGGTGAATAGTCAGGATGGCGAGCGCCGCGGCAAACCCATTGTCGTAGAACGGAAGGTCGGCGGCCACCGCCTGCACGACCGGGGCACTGCCGGCTCTCCGCTGGCGGATCATCGTCATCGCCGGCTCGACGGCGACGACGAAGCGGTCTGCCGGTTCGTACGACCCGGCGCCCGCGCCCACATTCACGACCGAATCGGCTCCCTCCAGGGCCCGCGTGATCGCTGCCGCCACCCGCGGGTCGGGGCGCCGGCGGTCACGGTAGCCCACGCCGATGTCGTCGTACAGCTCGGCCATCGGCGTCCCCGGATCAGGCGGGCGTGAACATCGGGACCGGCGGTCCGCCCTCCGTCGGCTTGAACACGACCTTCACGCGGTGGCCGACCCGGATGGCGTCCAGGTCGCAGTCGACGATGTTGGTCATCATCGTCACGCCTTCCTCCAGCGTGACGTACGCGATCGCGTAGGGCACCGGCACCCGGCGCATGACGCTGTAGGAGTAGATCGTGCCGCGGCCAGAGGACGTGACCCACTCCGTCCGGTCGCTCGCGCAGTACGGGCAGATCGCGCGTGGATAGAAGTGCGACTGGCCGCACGCCGCGCACTTCTTGAGCATCAGGTTGCTCTGAGCGGCGGCGTCGAAGAACGGCTTGATCTCCGGGTTGACGGCGGGCGCGGGATATTTGCGCTCTGCGGTGGCCATTGCTCTACTCCCTGCCCATGATGATGGTAGCGCTGCCGTGGCGGGTGCCGAGCGAGCCGCCAGTTCCGTGCGCGAGCGCCACGTCGCAGTTCTTCACCTGCACCTTCGGATGGGCTTCGCCGCGCAGCTGCCGCACCGCCTCCACCACCTTGGTGAGCCCGCCGCGGTTGGCCGGGTGGTTGTTGCAGAGCCCGCCGCCGTCCGTGTTGAATGGCAGCTTGCCGACGCCCGCGATCAGATTGCCGTCGGAGACGAACTTGCCGCCCTGCCCCTTCGCGCAGAAGCCGAGGTCTTCGAGCGTGATGAGCACGGTGATCGTGAAGCTATCGTAGATCGACGCGTACTTGATGTCGGCGTGCGTCACGCCGGCCTCGGCGAACGCCACCGGGCCCGACCAGACCGCGCCCGAGTACGTCAGGTCGATCTTGCCGCCCATCTGGTGCTTGGGCGCCTCGCCCGCTCCCAGGAGCTTCACCAGCGGACGCTTCAGGCCCCGCGCGATCTCGGGCTTCACCACGACGATGGCGCCACCGCCGTCGGTAATGACGCAGCAGTCGAGCCGGTGCAGCGGATCGGAGATCATCGGCGAGTTGATCACGTCTTCGACGGTGACCACGTCGCGCAGGAGCGCGTGAGGGTTGTGCTGCGCGTGATGCGACGCGGCCACCTTGATCCAGGCGAGCTGCGCGCTGGTGGTGCCGTACTGGTGCATGTGCCGCATCGCCGCCATCCCGTATTGGTTGGCTACCGTCGGGCCGTACGGATACTCGAACGGCGCGTCAGGCGAGGCGGCGACCGGCGCCCGCGGCACGGTCCCGGTGGCCACGCCCTCGGCGCGCGGGCGGCCGGCCAGCGTGATGAGCGCGACGTTGCACTTGCCAAGGGCAATTGCCTCGGCGGCGTGCCCGACGTGAATGACGTAGGACGACCCTCCGGTCTCCGTCGAGTCCATGTGGCGGAGCTTGAGTCCCATGTAATCCGCCATCGAGAGCGGCCCGAGGCCCGGCGCGTCGCCGGCGCAGAAGTAGCCGTCCACGTCGTCCTTGGTGAGCCCCGCGTCGGCCAGCGCGCCCATCGCGGATTCGGCATGCAGCTGAGCCAGCGACTGGGTATCGGCCTTGCGCGTGGGATGTTCGTAGACGCCTGCGATATACGCCTTGCCCTTGATCGTCATCGACGCACCCGCCTTCCTCGCTCTCCCTTCGAGCCCCCGCATTCTACCCCCAGACCGAAGAGCGCGGCAGTGGGATACACTCTCGCCATGATCGAACCGCTGCTCTCCTATCTCCACTACCTGAGCATCATCCTCACCGGCGGCTTTCTGATTGCGGAGCTGGTCATGTGCCGTCCGGAGATGACGCCGGAGCAGCGCCGACGTCTGCCTGGAATCGACGTCGTCTTCTTCGTCTCCGCGCTGCTCGCGCTGGCCACCGGCCTCCTGCGTCTCTTCTTCTATGCGAAGGGCGTGAGCTTCTACACCGGCAATCCGTTCTTCTGGACGAAGATGGCGCTCTACGTGGTCATCGCGGGTATCTCGATCGCGCCGACGCGCGCGTTCGGCCGCTGGAAGCGCGCGCTCAACTCGGGCGGAGCTGCGCCGACTGGTCCGGAGATCGCGGGCGTGCGGCGCCTGCTCCATGTCGAGCTTGGCTTGCTGGCGCTCATTCCGCTGATGGCCGTGCTCATGGCCCGCGGCATCGGCCGCTGAGGCTGGAGGCAGACATGCGTGTTCTCGTGACAGGAGCGGCGAGCGGCATCGGTCGGGCGACGTGTCTCAGACTGGCGCGCGACGCCGGGGCTAAGGGCCGAAAGGCGCAGATCGCGGCGGTCGACATCGGGCCGTCGGCCGGTCTCGACAGCCTCCTCGACGAGCTACGCAAGCAGGGCGCGGAGCCGCTGGCGCTCCACGCCGACATGGGCACCGCCGACGGCCCGGGCCGCGTCGTCGCCGACGCGGAAAGCCGGTTCGGCGGACTCGACGGCCTGGTGAGCAATGCGGGGATCAACCGGCCGGGACCCCTCGTGGACTACGCGGTCGACGACTGGGACCGCGTGTTCGCCGTGAACACGCGCGCGACGTGGCTCCTGGCCAAGGCCGCCCACGCCGCGCTCAAGGCGTCGCGCGGCGCCATCGTCGCCATCGGATCCATGTCGGGGTCGAACCCGCACGCCAATCTCGGCGCCTACGGGCCCAGCAAGGCGGCGGTGATCATGCTGGTGCAGGTGCTCGCCCAGGAATTCGGGCGCGACGGCATTCGCGTCAACGCGGTCTCGCCCGGCATGGTGCGGACCGGAATGACCGCCCGCGTCTACGCCGACCAGAAGATCGCCGCCGAGCGCGACGCTCTCGTGCCGATCGGGCGCGTTGCGACGCCGGAAGACATGGCCGACGTGGTCGCGTTCCTGCTCGGGCCCGACGCGCGCTACATCAACGGCCACGACCTCGTCGTCGACGGCGGCATCGCTGGGAACTTCCTCGGGCGCCTGCCGGGCATCTCACAGATCACCCGCGGCTAGGCCGCGCCGGCATCAGCCGCCGGCCACGCCCTGCGCGTTCACGTAGAGCGCGTAGAGCGACTGGCTGGCGGCCATGAAGAGCCGGTTGCGCTTGACCCCGCCGAAGCAGAGGTTGGCGCAGCGCTCCGGGAGCAGGACGCGGCCGATGACCTTGCCCGCCGGATCGAAGATCGCCACGCCGTCCAGTCCCTCGCCACCGCCCCATCCGCACCAGAGGTTGCCATCGACGTCGCAGCGCATACCGTCCGGAACGCCGTCGCCCGCGTTGATGAAGAGCCGGTTGTTGGCGAGCTTGGCCCCGCCGTCGACCACATCGAAGACGCGAATCTCGCGCGGCATGGCACCGCTGACGACGACGTAGAGCTTCGACTCGTCGGGCGAGAAACAGAGCCCGTTGGGCCTGTTGATCTCGCTGGTCGCGATCGAGAGCTGACCGGTCCGGCCGTCGACGCGGTAGACGTTCGTGCCGATCTCGGACGTATCCACGTGGCCCTCGTAGTTGCCGAGGATGCCGAAGGTGGGGTCGCTGAACCAGACCGAGCCGTCGGACTTGCAGATGACGTCGTTGGGAGAGTTGAGCCGCTTGCCCTCGTAGCGGTCGGCCAGCATCGTGATGGTGCCGTCGTGCTCGGTGCGTGTCACCCGGCGCGCGTCGTGCTCGCACGACACCAGCCGCCCCTGGCGATCGCGCGTGTTGCCGTTGGTGTTGTTCGACGGCTTGCGAAAGATGCTGACGACGCCGGTCTCTTCCTCCCACTTCATGACCCGGTTGTTCGGGATGTCGCTCCAGAGCAGGAAGCGCCCGTCGCCGAAATACACCGGCCCTTCCGACCACCGGAAGCCCGTCGCCAGCCGCTCGACGGCGGCCAGATTGAGCCGATACTTCGCGAAGCTCGGATCCAGCACCTGCACCAGCGGATCCGGATATCTGACGGGCTCCCCGTGCCACCGATCCATGCCTTACCCTCCATGAAGATGATGGTGCTCGATCGGACGCCGAATAGACGCAACGCCGTCGACCCGGCCGGAGTCTACCACCCCGGGTGAACGGGCCGTCGGGCGGCGGTCGGGTTCGGTGGGGGGCGAAGGGACCCGTTCCCGACAAGCGAGCGACGGGCGCTATGCGCCCGGATGGAGCCCAGCCGCCACGGGGTAGCGAACGCGTGCCGCGTGGTCGTCTCG
>JBKPCO010000032.1:0-23316 GCA_046727415.1 Candidatus Methylomirabilota bacterium | reverse complement strand
GGCCCGAAGAGCGGCCGCGCCACGCCGACCAGCTCCCTCGACCTCGCCCCCGCCAGCACTTTCTTGCCCCGGCCTGCCAAGGATGTTAGAAATTTACGAATCATGTCGGACGATCGCTATCCATTCCGCGAGATCGAGACGAAGTGGCAGCAGATCTGGGAAGACACCCAGCAATTCCGGGTCCGCGAGGACCCCGGCCGGTCGAAGTACTACTGCCTCGAGATGTTCCCGTACCCGTCCGGGCGGATCCACATGGGGCATGTGCGCGTCTATGCGATCGGCGACCTCCTGGCGCGCTTCAAGTGGATGCGCGGGTACAACGTGCTGCATCCGATGGGCTGGGACGCTTTCGGGCTGCCGGCCGAGAACGCCGCCATCGAGCACGGTGTGCACCCGGTCATCTGGACGTACGAGAACATCGATTACATGCGCTCGCAGCTCAAGAAGATGGGTATCTCCTACGACTGGGATCGGGAGGTCGCCACCTGCGATCCCTCCTATTACCGATGGGAGCAGCTCATCTTCATCAAAATGCTCGAGCGCGGGCTCGCCTATCGGAAGCGCTCGACCGTGAACTGGTGCCCGTCCTGTCAGACGGTGCTCGCCAACGAGCAGGTCGAAGACGGCCGGTGCTGGCGCTGCGACTCCGAGGTGACGCCGCGCGAGATCGACGGCTGGTTCTTCAAGATCACCAGCTACGCCGAGGAATTGCTCGAGTGGTGTGACCGCTTGCCCGGCTGGCCGGAGCGCGTGTTGATCATGCAGCGCAACTGGATCGGCAAGAGCGAGGGCGCCGAGTTCGATCTGCCGGTGGCCGGCGCGCCCGGTCTTTCGATCCGCGTCTTCACCACGCGCCCCGACACGGCCTTCGGGATGACCTATGCGGTGCTGGCCCCGGAGCACCCGCTTGTCGACCGCATCGTGACCGATCCGGCCGAGGGCGCGACGGTGGCGGGGTTTCGCGCCGAGATTGGGCGCCAGTCCGAGATCGAGCGGACGGCCGCCGACCGGCCCAAGCGCGGCCTGCGCCTGTCAGCCCGGGTCGTGAATCCATTCAACGGCGCGGCCATCCCGCTGTTCCTCGCCGACTACGTCCTGATGGGTTACGGCACGGGCGCCATCATGGCGGTGCCCGGCGAGGACGAGCGCGACTGGGAGTTCGCCGAGCAGTACGGCCTGCCGATCGTCGAGACGGTCAAGCGTCCGGACGGGTGGACGGGCAAGGCCTACACCGGCGACGGCGTGAAGATCAATTCCGGGTTCCTCGACGGCCTCACGGTCGCCGCCGCGAAGCGCCAGGCGATCGACTGGCTGGTCGCGCGCGGGCTCGGCACCGCCAAGGTGAACTACCGTCTCCGCGACTGGGGCGTCAGCCGCCAGCGCTACTGGGGCGCGCCGATTCCGGTGCTCTACTGCGACGTCGACGGCATGGTGCCCGAGGCCGAGGAGAACCTCCCGGTGGCGCTGCCGCGCGACGTGCAGCTCTCCGGCAAGGGCGGCTCGCCGCTGGCGAACGTCGCGAGCTTCGTCAACGCCACGTGTCCCCGGTGCGGCGGGCCGGCGCGGCGCGAGACCGACACGATGGACACCTTCGTGGAGTCCTCATGGTACTTCCTGCGCTACTGCTCGCCGCGCCACGAGACCGGCATGTTCGAGCGGAGCGCGGCCGACTACTGGATGCCGGTCGACCAGTACATCGGCGGCATCGAGCACGCCGTGCTTCATCTCCTCTACGCGCGGTTCTATACGAAGGTCCTTCGCGACCTCGGCCTCACGAAGATCGACGAGCCCTTCATGGCGCTGCTCAGCCAGGGGATGGTCATCAAGGACGGGGCCAAGATGTCCAAGTCGAAGGGCAACGTCGTGTCCGACGACTTCGTCCGCGAGAAATACGGCGCCGACACTGGCCGTCTCTTCGAGCTGTTCGCGGCGCCGCCCGAGAAAGACCTGGAGTGGAACGATCAAGGGATCGAGGGCGCGTCCCGTTTCCTGAACCGCGTCTGGCGCTTCGTGCTAGCGCATATGTCCGAGCTCGGTTCGGCGCGCGGTCTTGAAACGGTTACAGCCCTCGAGCGAACCGGGGGGGCACTCGGGGGGGTCGTCTCGACCCCCCCGAGCTCCACAGACAAGGCGTTTCGGCGGGTGATTCACGAGACCATTCGGCGCGTCACCGACGACATCGAGCGCGAGTTCCACTTCAACACGGCGATCGCCGCAATCATGGAGCTCTTCAACGCGCTGCAGGCCTACGAGCAGGCCTCAGGCGAGGGCGGCGCCGGTCCTAATCCGGAGCGGACGGCGCTCCTGCGTGAGGCGACGGAGACGCTGCTGCTGCTCCTGGGCCCCTTCTGTCCGCACGTGACGGAGGAGCTCTGGTCGCGGCTCGGTCACTCGGAGAGCCTCTTCCGGCAGCGCTGGCCGGAGGCGAACCCGGCGGCGCTGCAAAAGACCGAGGTCACCGTCGTCGTCCAGGTCGATGGCAAGGTGCGCGGGCGGCTCGTCGTCGACGTGGACACCGCCGACGACCGGATCCGGCAGCTGGCCCTCGGCGACGACCACGTCCGGCCGTGGATCGGACACCGGCGCGTCGAGAAGGTCGTCGTCGTGCCCAACCGCCTCGTCAACATCGTGACGCGCGCGTGAGAGGAGTGGGCCGCGCGATCGCGCTCGGCCTGGTCGCCGCCGCCATCACCGGCTGCGGCTATTCGTTTCGCGGGAACCTCCCGGAGCACATCCAGACGGTCGCGGTGCCGGTCTTCGCCAACAAGACCGGGGAGCCCAGGATCGAGAGCCTGCTGACGAACGGAGTCGTCGAGGCCTTCTCCACCAACGGGCGGCTCCGCGTGGTCAAGCGCGAAGACGCCGACGCGGTCCTCGAGGGCGAGGTGATCGGCTACTCCGTCCAGTCGATCTCGTACGACTCGCAGGCCAACGTGCGCCAGTATCGCCTGACCGTCACCCTGAACCTCAAGCTGCTCGACATGAAGAAGAGCGCCGTGCTGTTCGAGGAGCACAGCCTTAGCGAGAAGGCCGACTTCCAGGTGATGAACGCCGTGTCCCAGACCATTTCGGTCGAGGAGACGGCCGTGCGCACGGCCGCCACCGAGATCGGGCGGGCCATCGTGAGCCTCACCGTGAACCGGTTCTGAACGCGTGGACTACAACGCCTTCCTGAAGACCGTCGAGCGCGGTGAGCCGCCTGCCATCGCCCTGCTCCACGGTGACGACGGCCAGCTGCTCGACGACTCGCTCGTCGCGGTGACCCGTGCGCTCTTTCCCGATCCGTCGTTGGCCGCTTGGGGGCGCGAGGTCTTCGATGGCCTCGAGCATTCGGTCGACGAGATCGTGCGGTCCGCCATGACACTGCCGTTCGGGGGCGGACGGCGACTCGTTGCGGTGCGCCGCGCCCAGGCCCTGAACGCGAGGGGCGCGGAGCCGCTGACCATCTATGTCGCGAGCCCGAACCCGGCGACCTGCCTCGTGCTGCTGGCCGACGAGTCGCTTCGCGCCTCGCGCGACCGCCGGTCCGATCACTGGCTGCTCGGCGCCGTGCCGGCGGCTGCGATCGTCACGCTTCCCGAGCGCGGACCGCGCGAGCTCGCGGGCTGGCTCCGCCAGCGCGCAGCGCTCGAGGGGCTGACCGTCACCGACGAAGCGGCGCGCCTGCTGGTAGAGCTGACGGGCGAAGACACGGCGACCCTGCTGGGCGAGGCGCGCAAGGCGGCGCTCGCCGGCGGACCCGACAACCGCAACGTCGGAGTCCGGGACGTCGGTGCGATCGTGGGCGAGCATCGCCTCAGTGAGCTCTTCGATCTGCCGCGCGCCGTCGAGAAGCGAGACGTGGCGGGCGCCCTCAGGACCCTCGACCGCCTGCTCGCCACCGAGGACGCGCTGCTCCTGCTCGCGGTCCTGGTGCGCGACGTGAGGACCACGTGGACGGCGGTCGCGGCGCGGCGCCGCGGCCGGTCCGTCGACGAGATCGGGCGCGCGCTCCGCCTACCGCCCAGGGTGATCGAGACGCTCACGAGCTCGGGGCGCTCCGACACCCAGCTCGCCCGGCAGATCCGGCGATGCTGGGAGACCGAGCGTCGGCTCAAGAGCAGCGGCGAGCCGCGGGCGGAGATGGCGGCGCTGGTGGCCGATCTGTGCGCGGAGCGGTGATCGGCCGCTCGATCGTCGTCGGACTCCTGCTCGGGTTCACGTTGATCGTCGCGTCCGCCGGCGCGGCCGAACGCTGCGCCGAGTGCGTGACCGCCGGCGCCGGCTACGCGCTGTTCCGCGTGCCGCCCGGAACGCCGCTCGCCGGCTACGGCGGCCTGCAGCGACGGCTGCTGGTTCCCGATCTCTTCGGCCGCCATCCCCACGCCTTCTGGTTCCGGCCGTCCGTCGGCCAGCACGATCCGGTTGGAGTGCGGGCACTCGTGCTCGAGAACCCGACCGCGCGGGTGGCGTGGGTCACGGTCGACCTCATCGCCGTCGATCGCGCCTTCACCCTGGCGCTTCAGGAGCGCCTGACGGCCACGAGCTTTCCGCCGGCGACGCTCATCGTCTCGGCTTCTCACACGCACTCCGGCCCCGGTGCCTTCATGGATTCCGAGCTCAGCGGCCTGATCGCCCTCGATCGTATGGACTCGACGATCCGCTCCGCGCTCATCGAGGACGTGGCGGCGGCGATCCGCCGGGCCGACGGCGCGCGGGTCCCGGCGCTCGTCGCCGCGACCAAGGTGACCGCGCCGGCCGTCACGTCGAGCCGCCTCCGCGAGCCCCTCGATTCCGAGATCGTGGTCCTCAAGGTGACGCGCACGGACGGAAAGCCGCTCGCGGTCGTCTGGAACTTCGCCATCCATGGAACGATGTTCCCCGCGGGAAGCCTCGAGCTCTCCGGCGACGTGATGGGGGCGGCCTCCGCGCTGATCGAGGAGCGGCTCGGCGCGCCGGCCCTCTTCGTCAACGGAACCGTGGGTGACGTGAGCCCGGCCGGTCACGGCATGACCGCGCTGCGCGAGACGGCCGGTGCGCTGGCGGCCGCCGTCGAGATGGGCTGGGCCGAGGCCAGGGCCGTCCCCGCCGTCGGGCTGCGCGTCGCGCGCCGAAGCGTGGCCCTGCCGCGGCCGGCGGTGTCGCTCAAGCGGTGCGTCGGCGGCTGGGTGCCGGGCTTCTTCGCGATTCCTCTCTTCGGGCTGGCGGCCGAGACCGAGCTGCTCGGCGCCGCGGTGGGAGACACGGCCTGGGTCACGATTCCGGGCGAGCTGCAGACGTCGTTCGGCCTGGCGATCAAGCGCGAGCTGCGCGGCGTCTTCGGCACGGTCTTCCTGGCGGGACTGTCGAACGATTATCTCGGCTACTTCATGGGCCCCGAGGCGACCGAGAGCAAGAGCTATGTCGCCTGCGCCACCCTCTATGGCCCGGAGACCGGAACGTGCCTCGCGGACGCCGCGCTCGAGCTGTTCTACCGACTGGCCGAGCGGCCGCGCCCGGCGAGCCGGTCGGCGCCCCGCTGCGTCGTCAGTGGAGACGCCCGGTGATCCGGCCCCGGCCGCGGACCGACACGAGACGCGGCAGGAACGGGGGCTACGCGGTGGCGAGACGCCGCGCGAGCGCGGACTTCTTGCGCGCGGCGGTATTGCGGTGAATCACGCCCTTGCTCACGGCCTTGTCGAGCACGCGGATGGCTTCGAGGATCGCCGCCGGGCGCGCGGCGCCCTCGGCCGCGCGCGCCGTCTTCACCGACCCGCGGATCTTCGAGCGCATCGCCCGGTTGCGCAGACGGCGCCGCTCGTTCTGCCGTATGCGCTTCATCGCCGACTTCGTATTCGCCACGTGAACGCTCCTTCGATTCGCTCGATTCGCCGTCAGGTACGCCGAGCATCATGCCGTACCGACGCGGGAATTTCAAGGTGAGCCGGAGCGAGGGACAGGTCGTCCGGGCCCTCGGCGGGATCGCCGGCGCGACCCTGGTCAGCCGCGTGCTCGGATTCGTGCGCGACATGGTGGTGGCGCGCGCGTTCGGCGCCGGGCCGGTGACCGACGCCTTCTTCGTCGCGTTTCGCATTCCCAACATCCTCCGGCGTGTCCTGGCCGAGGGGGCCCTGTCCACCGCGATGATCCCGGTCTTCACCGACTACGTCTCAACCCGCGAGCGGCCCGAGCTCGTCCGGATGCTTCGCGCCGTGCTGGGGCTGGCGCTCGTCGCGCTGACCGTCACGACCGTGCTGGGAATCCTCGGCGCGCCCTGGGTCGTTCGCGTCATCGCGCCGGGGTTCACGAGCGACCCGGGGCAGGCCGAGCTGGCGGTTCGGCTGACCCGGATCATGTTCCCGTACCTTATCCTGGTCGGCCTGGCGGCGATGGCCACCGGCGTGCTGAACTCCCACGACCGATTCTTCGCGGGCGCGATCGGCTCGGCCGTGCTGAACGTCGGGATGATCGCGGCCGTCCTGCTGCTCGCGCGTCACGTCGAGCCGCCGATCGTCTCGCTGGCCATCGGCGTCCTCATCGGCGGGCTCGGCCAGCTGCTCGCCCAGCTGCCGGATCTCTCGGCCTGCCGGCTCCTCATCGCGCCGTCGGCCGAGCTGCGCCATCCGGCCATCGCGCGGATCACGCGCCTGCTGCTGCCGGCTGTCTTCGGGCTGGCGGCGGTGCAGGTGATGGTCTTCGTCAACACGCTGCTCGCCTCGCTCCTGCCGCTCGGATCGATCTCGTACCTGTACTACGCCGACCGGGTCATGGAGTTTCCCCTCGGGGTGTTCGGGATCGCGCTCGCGTCGGCATCGCTGCCTGTCATGTCGCGCCAGGCCGCGAGCGGCGATCACCGAGCGCTCGCCGGCACGCTGAACTTCGCGTTGCGCCTGGCGCTCTACGTGTCGCTGCCGGCCACGGTGGGCCTGGTCCTGCTCAGGACGCCGATCGTGCGGGTGCTGTTCGAGCGCGGTCGGTTCGGCCCAGCGGAGACGGCGGCCACCGCGGAGGCGCTCGCGTGGTACGCGGTCGGGCTCGTCGCCTTCGCCGGCTCGCGCATCGCCGCGCAGGCCTTCTACGCGCTCGGCGAGGCCGGCACCGCCGTGCGCTGGGGCGTCGTGTCGATCGCCGCCAACGTGGTGGCGGCGCTCGCGCTGATGTGGCCGTTCGGCTTCGCCGGGCTGGCCGGCGCCTCGTCCGTCGGCGCGCTCGTGAACTGGCTCGCGCTCCTGGTGATCGCGCGCATTCGCCTCGGCCGACTCGGCGGCCGCGCGCTCCTGGGAAGCGCCTTTCGCACGGCGCTCGCGTCCTTGCCCCTCGCCGGCGCGTGCTGGCTCGCGCTCGCGCTGTGGCCGCCGCGGCCGACCTTCGCGCTCGACGTCCTATGGCTCGGGGCCACGATCGTGGTCGGCGGTGCGGCCTTCTGGGTCGCCAGCGTCGCGCTCGGCATGTCGGAGCGGACGGTGCTGATGCGGCTCTACGCGCGGCGCCAGCGCGGCGAAGTCGCCGAGATCTGAGCGCACCGACGCGCCGGGACGGGCGACGCCCGACGACGTGGGCGCTTCACCGAGAGGGAGCGTCGTGATATTATCCGACGTGGTCACCCTATGACCGATGTTGTCGTTGAGTATCTCGGCGCCCTCCAGGCTGAGCGGGGGGCAGCCCGGAATACTCTCGACGCGTACCGCCGCGATCTCACCGATTTCACCCGGTTCCTGAGCGATCACCGTCGCACGCTCGGCCGGGTCGGCCCCGACGACATCATCGAGTATCTCGAGCGACTCCGCACCCGCGGCCTCCGGCCCGCGAGCGTCGCGCGACGTGTCTCCGCGTTGCGCGGCCTCTACAAGCACCTGGTCCGTGAGGGCGCGCTGCGCCGAGATCCCACCGAGTATCTCGAGGCGCCGCGCCGGCCCCGGGCGCTCCCGCGAACTCTCTCGCGAGAGGCGGCGGCTGCGCTCGTCGAGGCGCCGGACGTGAGCGAGCTGCGCGGTGTCCGAGATCGCACTGTTCTCGAGGTGCTCTACGCGACGGGAATGCGGGCGTCCGAGTGCCTGGGCCTCACGCTGGACGACATCAACCTGAGCGCGGGCTACGTGGTGTGCACGGGCAAGGGACGAAAGCAGCGTCTCGTCCCCGTGGGCGGCGAGGCCCTGCAGTGGGTCGCACGGTATCTCCGCGACGTTCGCCCGGCGTACACGCGGCGGCGCGACTCTGGCCGGCTGTTCGTGAACCCGCGCGGCGGGCGGCTCTCGCGGCAGTCCCTGTGGGCAATCGTGCGCCACGCCGCGGCCCGCGCCGGCCTCCGGCAGCGCGTCTCGCCCCACGTCCTCCGGCACTCGTTCGCGAGCCATTTGCTCGAGGGCGGCGCCGACCTGCGCTCGATCCAGGCGATGCTCGGCCATGTCGACATCGCGACGACGCAGATCTACACCCACTTGCCCTCGGCGGCCGTCGTGAACATGTACCGCCGCTTCCACCCGCGAGCGTGAGCATGGCGAAGCGGGCGCACCTGTATCCTCAGGTCGAGCCCGCGGCGGTGGACCTCGTCGACGTGCCGGTCGCGGCGGCATCGGCGGAGATCACCGTGGCCGACGCGCTCGCCCTCGCGCGCAAGCGCAACGCCGGATGGGTCGCGGCGGGCGACACGTCCGTGCTGCGTGAAGATCTGGCGCGCGCAGTGGCCCTCGGGCTCGGAGAGCTTCGCGCCGCGGAGATCGCGCGCACGCTGCCGGCGGTCGATGCGGCCTTCGGCGAGGCGGCGGTGCGCCGCCTCCTCGCCGCCGGTGCTCCGCTCGTCGTCGTGCGGGGTACAAAGGGTCCGGCCGGCGCCATCAGTAACCGCCTCGTCGGTGGCGCTCTGGCCGACGCCTCGGCGGCTGGGCGGGTGGCTCGCCGCCTTCCGACGGACGTGCGGGACCTGCTCACGACGATCGGTCGGATCGCCGACGAGCACGACGGCCGGGCGTTCCTCGTGGGCGGAATCGTCCGCGATCTCTGGCGCGGAGCGACGATCGAGCGGCGCGATCTGGACGTGGTGGTCGAGGGCGACGGCCCCACTGTGGCCCGGCGCCTCGCCCGCGCGGTCGGCGGCTCGGTCGTCGAGCACCGCCGCTTCCTGACCGCGTCCATCGAGACGCGCGCGTTCGGGCGGATCGACGTGGCGACGTCGCGCTCGGAGCGCTACGAGGCTCCAGGCGCGCTGCCCCGCGTGATGCCGGCGACCATCGGCGAGGACCTCCGGCGGCGCGATTTCACGGTGAACGCCATGGCGATCGAGCTCGCGTCGGGTGAGTTCGGCCTGATCGATCCGCTCGGCGGACGGCTGGACCTGACGCGGCGTCGGCTCCGCACGCTCCATCCGCTCTCGTACGTCGAGGATCCAACTCGCATCTTCCGCGCCGCGCGCTACGCGGCCCGTCTGGGACTCGTGTCGGACCGCGCCACGGCGCGGTCGCGGGCGCTCGCGCTGCGCCTCGTCCCGTATTCCGCGCTCTCGGGCCAGCGAATCGCCGCCGAAATCGAGCACATTCTTGGCGAGACCAGGGCCGGGGACATCCTCGCCCGGCTCGGACGCTCCGGAGCCTTTCGCCTGCTCGACCCGCGCTATCGGTTCACCGCGACGAGCCGGCGCCGCGTCGGCGAGCTTCCCGGCGCCGCCGCATGGGCGCACGGACACGCCCTCGATGTCGACGTCGTCGGGCTGGCCGCCCTCGCGCTTGTCGACGGTCAGTCGCCGGTCGTCGCCGATGCGGCGCTGGCGCGGCTCGGCTTCTCCGGTGGCCCGCTGGCCGTCCTCAAGCGCGCGCGCGCGACCGGCGCGGCGCTCGTCGCGGAGCTCGCCCGAGCCTCGGTACCCAGCGAGCGTGCGCGGCTGCTCCGCAGCCGCGCGCCGCTCGAGCTCGCCTGGCTCTGGCTCTCGGGTGGGCCCGACCTGCGCGGGGCGCTCGATTGGTTCGTCGGCATCGACCCGCGCCTCGTGTCCCTGGCCGGCGACGATGTGGTCGCCCTCGGCGTCCCCCGCGGCCCGGCGGTGGCCCGCGTGCTGGCCGAGGTGCGGGACGCGCGTCTCGACGGCACCCTGGCGAACCGCGCGATGGAAGAGGAGCACGTTCGACAATGGCTAGCGAAAGGAGGATGAGTTGGCCCCGAAATACATCTTCGTGACCGGCGGCGTCGTCTCCTCTCTGGGCAAGGGCCTGGCAGCGGCCTCGATCGGGGCGCTCCTGGAGGCGCGTGGGTTCCGCGTGACGCTGCAGAAGATGGATCCCTACATCAACGTCGATGCGGGGACCATGAGCCCGTACCAGCACGGCGAGGTCTTCGTGACTGATGACGGCGGCGAGACCGACCTCGACCTCGGCCACTACGAGCGCTTCACCTCGGGTCGAGTCAGCCGCGAGCACAACGTGACGACGGGCAAGGTCTACTACTCGGTCATCCAGAAGGAGCGTCGCGGCGATTATCTCGGCCGGACCGTCCAGGTCATCCCGCACATCACCGACGAGATCAAGGCGTCGATCCGGAAGGTCGCCCGCGACACCGACATCGTCATCGTCGAGGTCGGCGGCACCGTCGGCGACATCGAGGGGCTGCCCTTCTTGGAAGCGGTCCGCCAGTTCAAGAAAGACGCCGGGCGCGACAACTGCATCTATGTGCACCTGACGCTCGTCCCGTTCATGCAGGCGGCCTCCGAGCTCAAGACGAAGGCCACTCAGCACTCGGTAAAGGAGCTCCGGGCGATCGGGATCCAGCCCGACATCCTGCTCTGTCGCACCGACCGCTTCCTGCCGCCGGGGATCAAGTCGAAGATCGCGCTCTTCTGCGACGTCGAGGAGGAGGCCGTGATCACGGCCAAAGACGTCGATTCGATCTACGAGGTGCCGCTCGTGTTCCACCGGGAGGGGCTCGACGAGATCATCGTGAAACTCCTGGGTCTCGAGCCGCGCCGGATCGATCTGTCCCGGTGGGAGAGCGTCGTGCGCCGGGTCAAGTCGCCGAACGCGGAGACGCGCATCGCGGTCGTGGGCAAGTACGTGGAGCTCCGGGATTCCTACAAGAGCCTGGTGGAGGCGCTCGCGCACGGCGGCATCGCGAACGAGGCTCGCGTGGACGTGCAGTGGGTTGACGCCGAGCACATCGAGCGCGACGGCGCCGAGGCGCAGTTTGCGGGCATTCACGGCATCCTGGTACCCGGCGGCTTTGGAGACCGCGGAATCCTGGGCAAGATCGAGGCGGTGCGCTACGCCCGCGAGGGGCGCGTGCCGTACCTTGGCATCTGCCTGGGCATGCAATGCGCGGTCATCGAGTACGCGCGAAACGTCTGCGGCCTCGCCGGCGCGAGCTCGTCCGAGTTCGATCCGGCCTCCCCGCATCTGGTGATCGACCTCTTGCCGGAGCAGCGCGGCGTGGCCGACAAGGGCGGCACGATGCGGCTCGGCCTCTATCCGATCGTGCTCGGCGAGGGCAGCCTGGCCTCGCGCCTGTACGGGCAGGGGATCATCCAGGAGCGCCACCGCCACCGCTACGAGGTGAACAACGACTATCTCTCCCGGCTCGAGAAGGCCGGGCTTCGCGTATCCGGCATCTGGGCGGAAAAGCAGCTCGTCGAGATCATCGAGATCCCCGAGCATCCATACTTCGTGGCCGGGCAGTTCCACCCGGAGTTCCGCTCGCGGCCGTGGGAGCCACACCCGCTCTTCGCCGGATTCGTGCGAGCCGCCCTGGATCATATGCGCGAGGTGAAGCCCACATGACGAGCCCTTCCGTGACCGAGGTCGTCCGCGTCGGCGACATCACCATCGGCGGCGGGGCGCCGCTCGTGCTGATCGGCGGGCCGTGCGCGATCGAGGACGAGAAGCACGCGCTGATGACGGCGGAGCGGCTGGCGAGGATCGCGTCGGACCGGCGAGTGTCGTTCATCTACAAGTCGTCGTACGACAAGGCGAACCGCTTTTCGATCAACAGCTACCGCGGGCCGGGGCTCCGGGAGGGGTTGCGTATTCTCCGCAAGGTCCGCGACACGCTGGGCCTGCCGGTGCTCTCCGACGTCCATCAGGTGTCCGAGGTGGCGCCGGCGGCGGAGGTGCTCGACGTCCTGCAGATTCCCGCGTTCCTCTGCCGCCAGACCGACCTCGTCCTGGCGGTGGCGAAGACGGGCAAGCCGGTGAACGTCAAGAAGGGCCAGTTCGTCGCGCCGGGCGACATGAAGAACGTCGTCGACAAGGTCCTCTCGGTGGGAAATCGCTCGATCCTTCTGACCGAGCGCGGCGCTTCCTTCGGGTACCATAATCTCGTGGTGGATCTGCGCAGCCTGGCGATCATGCGCGCCTTCGGCTTTCCCGTCGTGTTCGACGCGACCCACTCGGTGCAGCTGCCGGGCGGCGCCGGCGATCGATCGGGCGGCGAGCGCCAGTACGTTCCGGCGCTCGCGCGCGCGGCGGTGGCGTTCGGGATCGACGCGCTCTTCATGGAGATGCACGAGGACCCCGACCGGACGCTGCCCGACGGCCGGCCGCTCTCCGACGGTCCGAACATGCTCCGCATCGACGATCTGCCGCGTCTCCTGCCGCAGCTGCAGGCCATCGAGTCGGCCGTTCGCCCGTGAGCTCCGAGCGCGCGCCCGACGTACGGAAGATCGCCGAACGGGTGCTCCGTCTCGAGGCCGACGCCATCCTGGGTCTCATCCCGAAGCTCGACGTGGCTTTCGAGCGCGCGGTGGCGCTGCTCCGCCGCTGCACCGGTCGCGTGATCGTCACCGGCATGGGCAAGTCCGGGCTGATCGGACGCAAGGTCGCGGCGACCCTCGCGTCGACCGGAACCCCCGCGTACTTCCTGCATCCGGCCGAGGGCGTTCACGGCGATCTCGGCATGGTGGCCCGGGGCGACGTAGTGGTCGCGCTCTCGAACTCGGGGGAGACGGACGAGGTGCTCGCGATCCTGCCGCTCCTCAAGCGGCTCGGCGTGCCGATCGTGCTCCTCACGGGCAATCCGGGCTCCGCCCTCGCCCGTCAGTGCGAGGTGGTCCTAGACGTAGGCGTGCCGGAGGAGGCCTGCCCGATGAACTTGGCGCCGACGTCCAGCACGACGGCGGCTCTGGCGGCCGGGGACGCCCTCGCCCTGGCGCTGCTGGAGCTTCGCGGGCTCCGGCCGGAGGATTATGCTGCGCTGCACCCGCGCGGAGCCCTCGGCTGGCGCTCCCTGTTCAAGGTGGCCGACCTCATGCTGACCGGTGATGCGATCCCGATCGTGCGCGACACGACACCTCTACGCGGGGTGATCGTGGAGATGACGCAGAAGCGCAAGGGCATGACGACGGTCGTCGATAGCGAAGGACAGCTCCTGGGCGTCATCACCGACGGCGACCTGCGGCGACTGCACCTGCGGGGCGACTCGATCGAGGACCTCACAGCCGGGCAGGTGGCCAGCCGCGAGCCCAAGGTGATCCGATCTGAGGATCTGGCCGCGAAGGCACTCGAGGTCATGGAGACCTGGCAGATCACCAGTCTGGTGATCGTGGACCACGCCCGGCGGCCCGTTGGGCTCATTCATCTGCACGACGTACTTCGGGCCAAGATCGTATAGTTTTCAGGGTGTTTCGGCTTTCCTGGCTTTTTCTCTTGTGTTAGCGTGGTATCAAAATTGCACCTTGGCTTGGGTTCCCTTTAGAATCGACTGAGTGATGAAGAGACATCGACTGGCGACAGGCATACTCGGAATCGTCGGCGCGTTCGTGCTCCTGGTAGCGTGCACGTTGATCGCCAAGAGCCGCACCGCGACCGTCGAGTCGGTCGAGCCCGCCGCGTCGAGCGCCGACCTCCGGATCAAGGAAGCCAAGATCGAAGAGGACACGGGCGGGGTGCGCTGGCGCCTCACCGCCGACCAGGTGCTGATCTTCGACGCCGAGGGGCGCACCGCGCTCCGGAACATCTCCATCCAGGTCTTCGAGCACGACCGCACCTGGAACATCGTCGGCGAAGAGGGCGATCTGTTCCAGGCCACCAAGAACCTCGAAATCCGGAAAAACGTCGTCATCACCTCGAACGACGGCCTCAAGCTGGAGACCAGCGTCTTGCGCTGGCAGGCCGCCGAGAAACGGCTCTGGACCGATGTACCGGTGCGCCTCTCGCGCGACGGCGCCACGGCCGACGGTACGGCGCTCGACGTGCGAACCGCCGACGGCGCGATGACGCTGAGCGGCCGCGTTCGCACGACCTTCAACGGGGCCAGCCAGTGAGGGCGCGGGTGCTGCTGGGCGCCATGCTCGTCGCGCTGGTCCCCACGCTCGCGGCCGGACAGCTGCCGACCACCGGAACGAAGTCGAAGGACGATAAGTCGCAGCCGCTCACGGTGGACGCCGATCGGATGGAGCGCTACGGCAAGGAGAACCTCGTCATCTTCAGCGGTAACGTCGTGGCGCGCCGCGATAACTCCGTGCAGTATGCGGAACGCGTCGAGGTCTATCTGGACGAGAAGGGTGATCGCGTACTGCGAACGGTCTCGACCGGCGGCGTACGGATCGTCACCAAGGACTGCCGCACCGGGACGGCGCAGCGTGCGGAGTACTTCGACCTCGAGCAGCGGGTGACGCTGATCGGCAACGCCCGAGTCTGGGAAGAGGACAACGTCGTGTCGGGCGACACGATTACGCTCTACATGTCCCAGGATCGGTCCATCGTGCAGGGCGGCAAGCAGGAGCGGGTCAAGGCCGTCTTCTACACCAAGGACGCCGAAAAGCAGAACGGCGAGGCCGCCCCGAAGCGGACCGCCGAGGCCTGCAAGAACTGATCGATGGAAGGTCTGGTCGCGCAGGGCCTCGTGAAGTGGTTCAAGAGCCGCAAGGTCGTCGACTCCGTCTCTCTCGACATCCAACGCGGTGAGATCGTCGGGCTCCTTGGGCCCAACGGCGCCGGCAAGACGACGTCGTTCTACATGATGGTCGGTCTGCTCCCGGCCGACGGTGGGCGGATCTTTCTCGAGGGCGAGGAGATCACCGGACTGCCCATGTACCAGCGATGCCGCAAGGGCGTCGGCTACTTGCCGCAGGAATCATCGGTATTTAGGAAGCTGACGGTCGAACAGAACCTGCTCGCCATCCTCGAGACGCTGGACCTCTCGGCCGCCGAGCGCCGGGAGCGCTCCCGCGAGCTCCTGGCCGAGCTCGACCTCACGTCGCTCGCGCGCTATCCCGCCTACACGCTCTCCGGCGGCGAGCGCCGCCGGCTCGAGATCACGCGGGCGCTCGTGACGTCGCCGCAGTACCTCCTCCTGGACGAGCCGTTCACGGGTATCGATCCCATCGCGATCGGCAACATCCAGGAGATCGTCGCCAGGCTTCGGGAACGGGGGATCGGCATTCTGATAACGGACCATAACGTGCGCGAAACCCTTGCCATTACCGACCGCGCGTACATTCTTTACGACGGCAAGATCCTGGTCGCGGGCACCGCGACGGAGATCGCCAACAACTCGGTCGCCCGGGAGATCTACCTGGGCGATCGGTTCGCCCTGTAGGCGGAGACGAGAGACCACCATGGCCATGGAGGCACGGCTCTCACTCCGGCAAAGCCAGCGCGTCGTCATGACGCCGCTCTTGCAGCAGGCGATCCAGCTCTTGCAGCTCTCGACCCTCGAGCTTCAGGAAGTCGTCCAGAAGGAGCTGCTCGAGAATCCGATGCTCGAGGAGGTCAACCAGGAAACGCCCGAGACCACCGACGGTCCCGCCGCAACCACTGAAACCCCGGCACCGACGGTCGAGCCGATCACGGCCGAGGCCCCGCCGACGACGGAGCGCCAGACCGACGAGCTCCCATTCGACTTCAACGCGGTCATGTCGGCGGCCGACGACGACCACGAGGAGCGCTCGCTGGTCTCACAGGAGGACCGCGAGGACCTGCCGTTCGAGAACGTCGTCCGCACCCAGGTCTCGCTGGCCGACCATCTCGAGGAGCAGCTCCGATTCGCGACGGAGGACGTCGCGGTACGGCGTATTGGCGCGGAGATCATCGGCAACCTCGACGAGGACGGCTATCTCCGCGCCGAGCTCGAGGAGATCGCCCAGCGGTGCTCCGCTGCCCCCGACGAGGTGGCCAAAGTCCTCGAGCTCGTGCAGGGCTTCGACCCGCCTGGGGTGGCGGCGCGGTCCATCCAGGAGTGCCTCTTGCTCCAGCTCCGGCGCGATCCGCTGCCGGACCCGGTCTCGGTCGAGATCATCGAGGCGTACTTCGACGACTTGAGCCGGCGGCGTTATCAGGACATCGCGCGGGCCATGAAGCTGCCGCTCGATCGCATCATGGAATCGGTCGAGGAGATCATGGGCCTCGAGCCGAAGCCCGGCCGGCGCTTCGGGGGCAACGACTCGCGCTACATCGTGCCCGACGTCTTCGTCTACAAGCTCGGCAACGAGTACACGGTGGTTCTCAACGAGGACGGGATCCCGCGCCTGCGGGTGAATGGGCTCTATCGCTCGCTCCTGCGTAACGCCGGCTCCGGCGACGAGGCCAAGCAGTACGTCGAGCAGAAGCTCCGGTCCGCGCTCTGGCTGATCAAGAGCGTGGACCAGCGCCAGCGGACGCTGCGCAAGGTCACGCAGTCGATCGTCAAGTTCCAGCGTGACTTCCTGGACCGCGGGCTGTCCTACCTTCGCCCCCTGTCGCTGCGCGACGTCGGCGAGGACATCGGCATGCACGAGTCGACGATCAGCCGGGTCACGACCAACAAGTACGTCGAGACGCCGCAGGGGCTGTTCGAGCTGAAGTACTTCTTCCACAGCGGCATCGCGTCGGGCGACGGTGAGATGGTGTCGTCGGTCTCGGTCAAGAAGATGATCCAGGACATCCTCGCGGCCGAGGACCCCGCCAAGCCGCAATCCGATCAGGAAGTCGCCCAGGCCCTGCAGAAGCGCGGCCTCACCATCGCCCGTCGGACGGTCGCCAAGTATCGCGAGGAGCTCGGCATCCTGCCCTCGCACCAGCGCCGCCTGGCGCCGCGGAAACGCTGACGGGCGGTGTGATGACGGCCCCCCTGTCGTTCGTCGTCATCACCGGGCTGAGCGGCGCGGGCAAGAGCTTCGCCATCAAGTGCTTCGAGGACATGGGATTCTTTTGCGTCGACAACCTGCCGACCACGCTCATGCCCACGTTCGCCGACCTCATCACGCGGTCCGAGCAACCCATCCACCGCGTGGCGCTCGGCGTCGACGTGCGCGAGGGCGCGTACCTGTCGAGCCTCCTCGACGCGATCCGCGAGCTGAAGGCGCGCGGCCACGCGGTCGAGGTCCTGTTCCTGGAGGCGACGGAGGAGGCGCTGGTGCGCCGCTATCACGAGTCGCGGCGGCGCCATCCGCTGGCCGGCGACGGCAACGCGCTCGACGGCATCCGCACCGAGCGCAAGGCGCTGTCCAACCTCCGCGAGGTCGCCGATCGAATCCTCGACACGACCACACTGACCGTGCACCAGCTCAAGGACAGGCTGATCGAGCTGTACGTGGCTCCCAAAGCGCGCACCGGCCTGGCGCCGACGGTGGTTTCGTTCGGCTTCAAGCACGGCGTGCCGTTCGACGCCGACCTCGTGTTCGACGTGCGTTTCCTGCCCAATCCGCACTTCGTGGACGCGTTACGGGCGCTCGACGGGCGTGACGAGCGCGTGCGCACGTTCGTGCTGAACCATCCGGAGAGCAAGGAGCTCTTGAGGCGGCTCGAGGACTTCCTGCGGTTCGTTCTGCCGTGCTACGAGCGGGAAGGGAAAGCCTACCTCACGGTGGCCATCGGCTGCACCGGCGGACGGCACCGGTCGGTGACCGTCGCCGAGGAGCTCAAGCGCTTCCTGACCGGGGCCGGCTACGCGCCGACCGTCGTGCACCGCGACCTCCAGCGAGAGTAGGACCCACGGGCGCGTGAGAGACCGGCTCTCGTTCTGCCTCGGCGTCCACAACCACCAGCCGATCGGTAACTTCGATCACGTCCTCGTCGAGGCGACGGAGCGCGCCTACCGTCCCTTCCTGGAGCGACTGGAAGCGCGCCCGGAGATGCGGGTGAGCGTGCACTGCACGGGCAGCCTCCTCGAGTGGCTGCGGGCGCACGCGCCGCGCGCCTTCGATCTGCTCGGCACCGTTGCGGCCCGCGGCCAGGTGGAGCTCCTGACCGGCGGATTCTACGAGCCGATCCTCGCCGTGCTGCCCGATCACGATAAGATCGGACAGATCCAGCGGCTAAGCGCCTTTCTCAAGACACACTTCGGCGTCCGGCCCCGCGGGATGTGGCTTGCCGAGCGTGTCTGGGAGCCGCAGCTGGCGCGGGTTCTCAGCGAGGCCGGGGTCGAGTACGTCCTGGTCGACGATCACCACTTCGCGCTGGCCGGTCACGACACCGACGCGCTGAGCGGCTACTACCTGACCGAGGAGCAGGGCGTCGTCCTGCGCGTCTTTCCGATCAACCAGCGCCTGCGTTACCTGATTCCGTTCGCCGACGTCGACGAGACGCTCGCATATCTGGAAACCCGGCGACAACAGGCGACGGCGATCACTATGCTCGACGACGGCGAGAAGTTCGGGGTCTGGCCGGGCACCTACAAGCACGTGTACGAAGACGGGTGGCTCGATCGCTTCTTCGATCGGCTCCTCTCGACGAGCTGGCTCGAGCTGACGACGCTCGCCGACGTGGTCGAGCGACATCCGCCGAGCGGCCGAGCCTATCTGCCGACCGCCTCCTATCGCGAGATGGGGGAGTGGGCGCTACCCGTCGCGATGGCGCGCGAGCTCGCGCGGGCCCGCGAGAAGATCGGCCATCTCGCCGACGGCGAGCGCCTCGCGAGTCTGCTCCGGGGCGGCTTCTGGCGCGCCTTCCTCGTCAAGTATCCCGAGGTCGCGGACACCTACTGGAAGATGCTGCGCCTCTCGTGGGCGCTGCACGCCGCCCTCGCCCGCCGTCCCGATGACGCGCGGCTCGGCCGGGCCCAGATGGCGCTCTGGCGCGGACAGGCCAACGACGCGTACTGGCATGGCGTGTTCGGTGGCTGTTACTTGCCGCACCTGCGCCGCGCCGTGAAGGGCGCGCTCCTGGAAGCCGAGCGATCGCTGGTCGACGCGGGCGCGGCGGCCGAGGTCACGTGGACGCGCGAGGACGGTAACGGCGACGGTCGCGCCGAGGTCTTCGTGCGCACGCGCGCACTGGCCGCCACCGTCGCGCCCGACGCCGGCGGCATGGTCACCGAGCTCGGCTACTATGCGGCGGGGCTTGATGTTGCCGACGTGCTGGCACGCCGCCCCGAGGCCTATCACGACCAGGTCAGGGCGCGCGTCGACGCCTCGGTCGCCGCGCGGACGATCCACGGTACGGTCGTGCCCAAGGAAGCCGGGCTCGACGCGCAGCTCGCGTACGACGACCTCCGTCGCGGGTCGCTGATCGAGGGATTCTTCGACGACGGCTCGGCGCCGCTCGACCCGGTCGCGCCGTGGGCCGCCGCCCGTCACGTGCTCGCCACCGCGCGTCTGGACTGCGCCGTGCGGGAGGCTCCCGACGGCGTCTCGGTCGTTCTCTCACGCGCCGCGACCGCAGACCTGCCGGCAGCGCTCGAGAAGCGCGTGACGATTCGCGACGCGACGCTTGAGGTTGCCTATCGACTGCGGGCGGCAGCCGGCGGGCGGCTCACCGGACGGTGGGCGGTGCAGTGGAACCTCGCTCTCACCGCCGGCGACGCGCCCGACCGCTATCTCGATCTCGCTGGGCGCCCGAGGCTCGGCAGCACGGGCCACGAGACCAGCCGCGTGGCGGTGACGATGATCGACGAGTGGGCGGCTGTGGAGGCTCAGCTCCAGTGGAGCCCGGCGGCTGAGCTCGGCTGGGGTCCTGTCGAGACCGTGTCTCTTTCCGAAGGCGGCTTCGAGCGGATCTTTCAGGGCACGGCGCTGCTCCTCGTGTGGCACCTCGATGCCGCTCCCGGCGACGAGTGCCGCCTGACAGCGACCCTGAGGCTCACCCGGCGATGATGCTCGACGAGCCCGAACTCTTCGAGCGCGCCGATCCTCACCGGGCGCGCGACGTGCTGAGCGAGTTTCCCGCGCAGTGCCGCGCGGCGTTGAAGCTCTCCGCGACGCCTGCGCTGTCGATCGCGCGGCCGGCGCTCGTCGTGCTGGCCGGCATGGGCGGATCCGCGGCGGGAGCCGAGCTGATCGTGGGCTGCGCGGCGCGCCTCGATGTACCGATCATCGTCCATCGCGGATACGGGCTGCCGGCGACCGCCGGACGCCGGACGCTTGTCGTCGCCTCGTCGTACTCGGGGGAGACGGCCGAGGTGCTGTCGGCGGCCGAGACGGCGCTCGAGCGTGGGGTGCCGATCGTGATGCTGACCGCGGGCGGTCGGCTTGAAGCCATGGCGGCGGGGCGGGGCTTGCCGCGGGTGAAGCTGCCCGATGGACTGATGCCGCGCATGGCGCTCGGCTACCTGTTCTTCCCGACGCTTCGTATCCTGGCCGACGCCGGGCTCGCCATCGCGAGCGACACCGAAATCGACGAGGCAATCGAGGTGGTGACGGCGCTCGCCAGAGACCTCGTGCCCACGCAGCCGGTCGCGCGGAACGAGGCCAAGCGCCTGGCGCTCGCCATCGGCGCGCGGCTGCCCGTGTTCTATGGCGGCCCCTCGACCGGCGGTGTCGCCTATCGCTGGAAAACCGAGGTCGAGGAGAACGCCAAGCGGTTCGCGATCGCGGGCGCGTTACCAGAAATGAACCACAACGAGCTCGAGGCGTGGCGCGCGCCGGCCGCCGGCTCGATGCACGCGGTCTTGCTCCGGGACACCGACGAGTCGCCGGAGATCGCCAGGCGGTTCGTGATACTCCGCGAGCTGATCGCGGCCGCCGCCGGCGGCGCCAGCGAATGCCGCGCGCGGGGCGCGGGACGGCCGGCGCGGCTCCTCGGCCTCGCTTACCTCGGCGCGTGGACGAGCTATTACCTGGCGGTCGGACGGGACACCGACCCGTGGCCGATTCCGGCGCTCGACGAGATGAAACGGAGGCTCTCGGCCCCGTAGCCTCGGTCGCGGTCGAATCGTGCTAGAGTGACGAGGTTTGCGTCGCCCGGAGGCGATGCGCGGGAGGATGAGGATGTCGACGGTGCGCGATGAGTATCTCTTCACGTCGGAGTCGGTGACCGAGGGTCATCCCGACAAGATCGCCGACCAGATCTCCGACGCGGTGCTGGACGCGATCATCACCCAGGATCCGACCGGCCGCGTCGCCTGCGAGTCCCTGCTGACGACCGGGCTCGTGGTGGTGGCGGGCGAGATCACGACATCGTGCTACGTCGACATCCCGCGGATCGCACGCGACACGATCCGAGACGTCGGGTACACGCGGGCGAAGTTCGGCTTCGACTTCGAGACCTGCGGCGTGATCGCAGCCATCGACGAGCAGTCGTCCGACATCGCGCAGGGCGTGGACAAGCTCGGCGCCGGCGATCAGGGACTCATGTTCGGGTACGCGTGCACCGAGACCTCCGAGCTGATGCCGATGCCGATCATGCTCGCCCACAAGCTGGTCATGCGCCTGGCGGAGCGACGCAAGTCCGGGGCGCTCGACTACCTGCGGCCCGACGGCAAGTCCCAGGTGACCATCCGGTACGTCGACGGCATGCCGCGGGCGGTCGAGACCGTCGTGATCTCCACCCAGCACAGTCCCGACGCCGGCGCCCAGCGGATCCGCGACGACGTCATCGAGCAGGTGATCGCTCCGACGATCCCGCCCGAACTCATCGATCTCAAGCGCTGCGTCATCCACGTGAACCCGACCGGACGCTTCGTCACCGGCGGGCCGATGGGCGACACCGGCCTCACCGGACGGAAGATCATCGTCGACACATACGGAGGCTCGTGCCCGCACGGCGGCGGTGCCTTCTCTGGCAAGGATCCGACGAAGGTCGACCGCTCCGCCTGCTACATGGCGCGCCACGTTGCCAAGAACATCGTCGCGGCCAGACTGGCCCAGCGGGCGCAGGTTCAGGTCGCCTACGCGATCGGCATCGCCGAGCCAGTCTCGATCATGGTCGACACATTCGGCACGGGCAAGGTCCCGAACAAGGTCCTCGAGGGCCTGGTGCGGCGGCACTTCGACTTCACGCCGGCCGGCATCATCAAGTACCTCGAGCTCCGCCGCCCGATCTACAAGAAGACCGCGGCTTACGGCCACTTCGGGCGCTCAGAGCCCGAGTTCGCGTGGGAACGGACGAACCGCGTCAAGGATCTTCGCGACGACGCGGGGATCTAGCTCAGCACTCCTGATCAGGGCCGCGCCAGTCCGATCGTCCCCGCGGGGCGCGGGACCGGACCGCGGCGCTCTTCTGAAGGACAGGAAAGGACGAGGCTCCATGGTCGACCACGACGTCAAGAATCTCTCGCTGGCCGCCGAGGGCCGGCTCCGGATCGAGTGGGCCGAGCAGTCGATGGCGGTGCTCCGCCAGGTCCGGGAGCGCTTCACGCACGAACAGCCGCTCAAGGGCATCCGCCTGGGCGCGTGCTTGCACGTGACCACCGAGACCGCGGTTCTGATGCTCACCCTCAAGGCCGGCGGCGCGCAGGTCTCCCTCTGCGCCTCCAATCCGCTGTCGACTCAGGACGACACCGCGGCCGCGCTGGTGCGGGAGTACGACATTCCTGTCTACGCCCAGAAGGGCGAGGATCACGACCGGTACTACAAGCACATCGCCGCCGTCCTGGCGACGCGACCCCAGCTCACGATGGACGACGGCGCCGATCTCATCTCGCAGCTCCACGGCGCGCGCAAGGATCTGGCCGGCGACGTCATCGGCGGCACCGAGGAGACGACCACCGGCGTCATCCGGCTCCGGTCCATGGAGCGCGAGGGCGTGCTGGCGTTCCCGGTGGTCGCGGTCAACGATGCCGACACCAAGCACCTGTTCGACAACCGCTACGGGACCGGCCAGTCCACGATCGACGGGATCATCCGGGCGACCAACGTGCTCCTGGCGGGCCGCACCGTCGTGGTGGCGGGCTACGGCATGTGCGGCCGCGGCGTTGCGTCGCGCGCCAAGGGCCTCGGCGCGCACGTCATCGTGACCGAGGTCGAGCCGCTGCGCGCGCTCGAGGCGGTGATGGACGGCTTCCAGGTGATGCCGATGACGAGGGCCGCCGCCCAGGGCGACGTGTTCGTGACGGTGACCGGCAACACCTCGGTGATGTCGAGCGACCACTTCGGGCTTCTCAAGGACGGCGCGATCCTGAGTAACTCCGGCCACTTCAACGTCGAGATCGACCTCGACACCCTCGGGGCCATGGCGCGCTCGCGGCGCCCGGTGCGCCCCTTCGTGGAAGAATTCGTACTCGCGAGCGGCCGGCGCATCTACGTCCTGG
>JBKPCO010000031.1:0-58856 GCA_046727415.1 Candidatus Methylomirabilota bacterium | reverse complement strand
GCGCGAGCGCGAGCATCTCCTGATGCGGGCGCAGGTCGCGCAAACGGAGGCTGAGGCCGCCAACCGGGCGAAGGACGAGTTCCTGGCGATGCTGGGCCACGAGCTGCGCAACCCGCTGGCGGCGATCATCAGCGCGGTCAGCGTGCTCGATCGGATCGGACAGCAGGATGAAGTGGCAGCCCGGGCACGCGGCGCGATCCGCCACCAGATCTCCCATCTGGGCCGGCTCGTCGATGATCTGCTCGACATCGCGCACGTCACCGGCGGCGACATCGTCCTGGCGTGCGAGCCCCTGAATCTGGCGAGCAGCGTTCAGCGCTCGGTGAACAACCTGGCGATCACAGGACGACTCGAGCGCCACGTCATCGACGTTCGCGCCGAGCCGGTCTGGGCGAACGCCGATCCGACACGCCTGAACCAGATCGTTGCCAATCTACTAACTAACGCGATCAAGTACACCTCGCCCGGCGGAACGATTCGCGTCCGTGTCGGCGGGGAAGGGGAATTGGCGATCGTCGGCGTCGCAGACACGGGAATCGGGATTCCGCCGAGCCTGCTCCCGCACGTGTTCGACCTGCCTGCTCCGGGCGACCGCCGGCTCTATCGCGCGCAGGCCGGGCTCGGTGTGGGACTCACGCTCGTGCGCCGGCTGGTCGAGCTCCACGGCGGGCGTGTCGAGGTCTTCAGCGAAGGGCCCGGTCGGGGGAGCGAGTTCGTGATTCGCCTGCCCCGGATCGCGCCCAGGAAGCCGGCCGATTCCCAGTCGGTCGTTCGGGTGGTCGGCAAGGTCACCTCGGCTCGCTGAGATGGGCGGTTTCGAGAGCGCCTATCCTCGGCCTTCCGGGTTATGCACTGATGTGGATAACCCTGTTGGTAAAAGCCCGAAGCCGTGATTCAAGATACTGAAAACAATTCCCTATTCTCGAAATGTTACGGAGTCCATGATCGCGATTGTCGGCGGCACCCTGATCGACGGGACGGGTCGACGCCCGGGAGAGCCAGTAACCGTCGTAATCGACGGTGATCGGGTGGTGACCGTCGGCCCCGGTGGCGTGACGCCCGTCCCGCCCGGCGCAGCGGTGATTGACGCCCGGAATCGGTTTCTCACCCCCGGTCTCATCGACATGCACGTGCACGTCTACACCCCGGACAAGTGGCATCCCGAGCTGTTCCTCGCCGCCGGGGTCACCACCGTGCTCGATCTAGGCGGCCAGCTCCACGACGTCGTGGCATATCGTCGGGCGATCGAATCGGGAGCCCGGTCCGGTCCCCGGATCCTTTTCACCGGGCCGATGTTGGAGGAGCGTGATCCATATCCGGGCTTCGCCGGTTTCTGCCGGCGGTTCGACGCGGAGCGTACGGAGGCCGAGGTCGACGGCCTGGCTGACGCGGGGGTGGACGGCATCAAGCTCTACATCACGGTGCGCCCCGACACAGCCCGCCGCGCGTGCACGCGGGCGCACGCGCGCGGGCTGCCCGTCTTCATGCACCAGCACGCGACGTCCGGCGTCGAGGCTGCGCTCGCCGGCGTCGACTCGGTCGAGCACATGAACGTCTTCGGGCAGCTGGCCCCGGCAGGATTTCATCTGGCGGAGCCGGCGAAGCTGAACCCGTTCGAGTACGGCGGATGGCTCTGGCGCTGGCTCGACGCGCTCGATCCCCGATCGGATGCGGTGCGCCGTCTCTACGACGGCCTGATCGAGGCCGGCACCGCGCTCGATCCGACGCTGGTCCTCTACGCCGCGCGCCCGGGCGCCATCGGCGACGACGTGGGGGACACAGCGATGGACGATCCGGAGCGCACGCGGCTCATCTCGCGGCTGCCCGCGCCGGTGGCGAAGGAGCTCGTCGAGCGGTGGGACGAGCGCCGGCGAGCGGCGGCGAGCGCCTCCGAGCCGGCAAAGCATCGAATGCGCCGCGCGTGGGACAACATCCTCGCCCTCGTCGGCGGATTTCAGCGGGCGGGCGGAATCGTGCTCGCCGGGACCGACTGTCCCAACGTCGCGATCGTCTCCGGCTTCTCACTACACCGCGAGCTCGAGCTCCTGGTGCGGGCGGGGCTCTCGCCGATGGAGACGATCGTGGCGGTGACGCGCCGCCCGGCCGAGCGGCTGGGGAAGCAGGACGTCTTCGGAACCATCGCGCCCGGCCGCGCCGCCGATCTCCTCGTGCTCACCGCCGATCCGCTCGCTGATATCCGAAATATCCGGCGGATCGAGCGTGTGATCGCGCGCGGTGCCGTCTACGAGCCCGACGGCCTCCTCGCCGGCCTCTCGCGAACGTAAGCTAGGCGCTTCCGCGCGCTAGCCCGCCGCGGCCGACGACTCGCCGACCCCAACCTGGCTCTCCGGCCTCGCGCCCGCGACACGACTCGTCCAGTACGCGCAGGTCTGCACGTGGGCCGCGATCACCGCGGTCAGATCGCTGCCGCACAGCGGGCACGGAGACGGCGCGGAGTCCGAGCGCGAGATCCAGCCGATCCGATACGTGTTCTGGCACTTCTGACAGGGCACGGCATGCTGGCTACAGCAGAGGAACAGGATCGCCTTCGCGTCGAGATCCCGAAAATCCACCTGGCTGGTGGCGCGGGGAATCGCGATCCATCGGTCGCCGCGGAGCTCTGAGTCCGCGTCGAGCCGATGCCGCCGCTCGCCGTGCCGGCGATCCGGTCCATGGGCGCCGGATCGAACTCGCCGGTCGTTCAACCGGCGGTCGACGATGACCTGCACCGCTGGATCTTCCCCGAAGACCTGAAGCAGCGACCGACCCGCGTCCTGGCCGGTTCTCGGGACCACGATGAGGAGGGAGCGCTCGCTGTCTTTCATGCCGGGTTCTCCTTGGTGAGGGTAAAGAGTACTCCCAGGACCCCCCGAAAACAGCAAGAAGTATTGCGAACGATTATCCCGTCCATGTGCCGGCTCCGCGAAGGTGCATCGCCGATGCCATGACTTGCCACGGGCACGGACCGGTTGTCACGATGACCGGCCGGTCGTCACATCAAATCCTCGTAACTATGTGTTTGTTCTCGCCAAAGCGATGCCCCGCCCGGCGCGACCCTGGCAGATGGGTTGCACAGAGACACATATATATGGTGAAGACCCACGCCGCTTGCGGGGAGGCCTGTGCTCGATGGCCAAGGTGATGGTGGTGGACGATGCGTACACGGAGCTGCAGGTGATGGAAACGATTCTCCGATCGGCGGGTCACGACGTGCTGACCTACCTCGACGGTGACCAGCTCGAGGAGAAGATCGTCAAGGAGCGCCCCGACGTCGTCCTGCTGGACATCGTGATGCCGCGGCGGAACGGGTTCGAGGTGCTCCGCAGCCTGCGCAAGGACGAGCGCACCCGCGAGACGCGCGTGGTCGTCGTCAGCTCGAAGAACCAGCAGAGCGATCGCGTCTGGGGCATGCGGCAGGGCGCGGACGAGTATCTGCCGAAGCCGTTCACGCCGGAGCAGCTCGTCACGATGGTCCGGAGGTTTCTCAAGTGACGACGAGCCTTCTCGACAGCTCCGCGGCGGTCCGGGCCTGCGTCTTTACGCTGGCCGGCGAGGCGTTCGCGATCGACGTCACCCAGGTGCGCGAGGTGGCCGTCTTCCAGGAGTGGACGACGGTCCCGCTGGCCTCCCCGCACGTCGTGGGTGTGGCGAACCTGCGCGGCGATGTCGTCCCGATCGCCGACGCGCGCAGCGTGCTCAAGCTGGCCGCGCGCCGGAGCGGACGCAAGCTCTGGACGCTGATCGTCGAAGCAGAGGGATGCGAGGTCGCCCTAGTCATCGACGGCGAAGTGAGCCTCGAGGCCTTCGGCGGGATCACGGGCCTCGACGAGTCGAGTCCCGAGCCGCGCGCCGAGTGGGCGCTCGGGTTCTTGCCCGACGCCGAGCGGCTCATTCCGTTGCTCGATCCCGCCAGACTTCTGCGCGCGCTCCGCGAGGGGCGCGACAAGGAGGGATGACGATGCAGCGGCGGGCAATTTTGAAAGTCCTTTCCGGGGTTGCTATCGGCAACGTCCTCGGCCGGCGTACGGCATGGGCCCAGGCGCCGGCCAAAGGCGGCGTCGACTCGCGGGGCGCCGCGCCGCTCGGCGCGGTCCCCGGGGACATCAAGATCGGCATGAGTGCCGCCTTCCGTGGACCGTCCGCGGGCCTCGGCACCGAGCTCTACCGCGGCGCCCAGGCCTACTATGCCGAGATCAACCTGCGGGGCGGCGTGCACGGCCGCACGATTTCGGTGGTGGCGCTCGACGATGGCTACGAGCCGACGCCGTGCATCAAGAACACGATTGAGCTCGTCGAGAAGGAGCAGGTGTTCTTCCTCTCCAACTACGTTGGCACGCCGACGCTCACCCGCGCGCTGCCCGTGATCAAGCGCTACGCCGATCGCCAGGTGATCCTCGTCGGAAACTTCACCGGCGCGCAGCCGCAGCGCGAGGAGCCGTACGTCGACCAGGTCTTCAACATCCGGGCCTCGTATCGGCAGGAGATGATGGCCTTGGTCGAGCGCTTCTGGCAGGCCGGCGCGCGACGGTTCGGCGTCTTCTACCAGATCGACGCCTACGGCCGCAGCGGCACCGACGGCGTGGCCCGCGGCCTCGCGCACCACGGCGCGACCATCGCGGCTGAAGCCACGTACGTGCGCCACGCCACGTTCGCGTCCGACATGAGTCCGGCTGTCAAGGCGCTCCGCCAGGCCGGCGTCGAGGCGGTCCTGTGCACCGGCGCCTATCAGGGCTGCGGCGCGTTCGTCCGCGCCGCGCGCGACTTGGGCTGGACCGTGCCCATCTCGAACGTCTCGTTCGTCGGCTCCGAGGCGATGCTGAGCCTGCTCCTGACTCACGGCAAGGCTACCGGGCGCGATTACACGCGTGGGTTGATCAATTCCCAGGTGGTTCCGAGCTACGACGACCTGAGCCTGCCGGCGGTGGTGGAGTACCGAACCCTGATGGACAAGCACAATCCGCAACTGCCGCCGGGGCTGCGCGACCCTCAGCACACGGCGGAGCTGCTCAGCTTCCGCAGCCTCGAGGGCTTCGTCAACGCCAAGGTGATTGTCGAGGCGCTGCGCCGGAGCGGGCCGAACCCGACCCGCGCGGGCTTCCGGCAGGCGCTGGAAGCGCTGAAAAACTTCGATCTCGGCATCGGCGCGCCGCTCAGCTTCGGGCCGGAGCGCCACCAGGGACTGGACAGCGTGTATTTCACCAGTGTGGTGAATGGTCGATGGGCCCCCGTCTCCGACTGGGCGGCCGCGGTGAAAGTATGAAGAAGCCACCCAAGCTGAAGCTCGGTCTGCTCTGGAAGCTCATCCTGTTCATGGCCCTGACGCTGGTGCCGCTGGCGGCGATCACCTGGTGGATCTCAGTGCGGGCGCTCACCACGAACCTGACGGACGAGTTCACGTCCAAGGGCACGGCGATCGCGCGAAGCCTGTCGGGCTCCGCCGTCGATCTCCTGCTCACCCGTGACGCGTCGACGGTCCAGGGGCTCGTCGATCAGGTCGGCGCCATCAACGGCGTGAAGTACGTCATGGTGTACGACTCGAAGAAGACGCTCGTCGCCCACACCTTCGCGCCGCTCGTCCCGCCCGGCATCATCGACCGCAATTTGGTCCCGGGCGACGCGGCCCAGCAGATCCGGGAAATCACGTACCCCGACCCGGTCAGCCGAGCGACTCAGCACATCATCGACATCGGCGTGCCGGTGCTGGCGGGCCAGCTGGGAACGGTCCGCGTCGGCATGGACCGCTCGATCATCGCGGCGGCGGCGGCCCGCTCCGGTCAGTATCTGCTTCTCGTCTTCGTCGGCGTGGCAATGCTGGCGGTGCTGGCCGGCGTGCTCTTCGCTCATCACATCACCAAGCCGATCACCCAGGTCGTCCGGGTCGCCGAGCGCGTGGGGCACGGAGACCTCTCGCGGTTGGTCACGGTGTCGTCACGCGACGAGATCGGACAGCTCGCGGCCACCTTCAACGACGCCGTCGTCCGCCTGCGCTCGCTGGTGCAGACCGAATCCGAGCGCGACGAGGAACGACACCGGCGCGAGGAGCTCCAGCGCAACATCATGCGATTCCTCGACACCGCCACCGAGATCGCGCGCGGCGACCTGACCCGGCGTGGCCAGGTGACCTCGGACGTCCTGGGCAGTGTCGTCGACGCGATCAACGTGATGGTCGAGGAGCTGGCCAACCTGATCGAGGGCGTGCGCGAGGCGGCGCATCAGGTCCTCGGGAGCTCGACCGAGATGATGGGCACCATGGAGGCGACCGCGGTCGGCGCCCAGACGCAGTCACGCGAGGCGGTGGCGGTGAGCGACACGATGGAGGCGCTGACGCGTGCGATGCGCCAGGTGGCGGAAAACGCCGAGGCGTCGGCCGCCTCGGCCGACCTCGCCCTCGAGTCGGCTGAGAAGGGCGAGCACGCGGTGCGGGCGAGCCTCTCCGGCATGCAGCGCATCCGCGGCGAGGTTCAGGGAATCTCGAAGAAGGTGAAGAGCCTCGCGGACCGCTCGCTGGAGATCTCCGAGATCGTCAACACCATCGAGGACATCTCGTCGCAGACGAACCTCCTGGCGCTCAACGCGGCGATCGAGGCCGCCGGCGCCGGCGAGGCAGGACTGCGCTTCGCGGTCGTAGCCGAGGAGGTCCGCAAGCTCGCCGAGCGCTCGGGCAAGGCCGCCAAGGACATCGTCGTGCTGATCAAAGCGGTTCAGACCGAGACGCAGCAGGCGGTGGTGGCCATGGAGGAGGGGACGCGAGAGGTCGAGCAGGGCTACCAGGTCACCGTCGAGGCCGGCGAGCGCCTGCGTCAGATCGGCGAGATCTCGCAGAAGGCGGCCGCGTTGGCCCGCGATATCTCGCAGGCGGCTCAGGAACAGGTCCGCGACGTCGAGGGCGGTGCCGTCGCCGTCCAGTCGATCGCCGGGGTGGCCGTCGAGACGGAGAAGGCGGCGCTCGAGACGCGCAAGACGATGGACCAGGTTGTTCGCGTCGCCCAGGCGCTCACGTCGAGCCTTGCGCGGTTCAAGCTGGCTACCTGAAACGGACGTCCTCGAGGGGAGAGACCGTGGCGGACGGCGACCGGCAGTTCCTGCTGAGCGTGTTCTTGATGGAGGCGTGGGACACCCTCGCCGCCGTCGAGGACGGCCTCGCCGCGCTGGGGCGCGCGCCCGGCGAGGCGACGACGCTCGAGAGCCTTGCCGTCGTGACCCACCGGCTACGGGGCTCGGCGGCGCTCAGCGGGTTTCCCCAGGTGTCGGCGCTCGCGGCCGCGATGGAGGAGACGGTGGACCGCGCGGCGGCGGCGCCGACCCACGACCGGCGCGCGCTTGCGGCGCTGTCCGACATGGTGCTCGCCCTCAAGACGGCGCTGGACGTGATCGGCGCGACCGGTGCCGAGGACGGCGAGGCGATCGCCGGGGCGCTCGATCGCATCGTGCCGGCGGCTCCGCCGGAACCCGGGACGGAGACGGTCCGGCGCCTGGAGGAGCTCGACCGCTTCTTCGCCAGCCAGTCCGACGTGCTCGAGTACTTCGTGCCGGAGGCCGTCGAGCATCTCGAGTCGATGGCTCAGTCGCTGGTCGTGCTGGAGGGTGGCGGCGCCACTGCCGACGAGATCGCGAGCCTGTTCCGGGCGGTCCACACTCTCAAGGGCGCCGCGTACACCGTCGGCTGCGAGCCGATCGGCCACCTCGCCCATCGCATCGAGGACATGCTGGGCGCGATTCGCGACAGCCAGCGGCCGCTCGACTGCGTCGCGATCGAGACGGTCTTTGCCGGGCTCGATGCCCTCAGGCTTTTCGTACGCAGCGGCGAAGGCGTGCCCGACGGGCGGGCCGTCGCCTACGAACGGGCGATGGCGATGCTCGCCGCCCCGCCGACGCTCGAGTCGGCGGTCGCCGTCGAGCCGAGCGAGGCCTCGACGGTGCCCGAGCTGACGACGGCGGCCGTGCCAGAGCGCCTCGAGACGTTGGCCGCCGCGCCCGAGCCGGTAGCATCGGCGCGCGCCTCCGCCCCGGCCCGTTCGGCGCGCGAGGCGGCCCGGCGCGTAAGGCCGAGCATCCGGGTCAGCCTCGATCGTCTCGACGCGCTCATGAACCTCGTCGGCGAGCTCGTCGTCACCCGGAGCCGTCTCGATCGCCACCTGACGCAGCTCGAGCAGGCCGGCGAGCTCCTGTCGTTCACGCAGTCGCGCATGACCCAGACCGTCGCCGAGTTCGAGTCGAAATACGCGCATCGTCCGCTGCCGACCGCCGAGCCGGACCCGTCGATCCGGGACTCGATATCGAAGGTGCCTCTGGGAGACGTCTTCGACGAGCTCGAGTTCGATCGCTACGATGACTTCAATCTGCTGGCCCGCCGGGTCGGAGAGATCTCGAGTGACATCACTGAGATTCAGAGCCAGCTGAGCGGCCTGGTCCGCATCGTGCGCGAGGACGCCGGCGGCGTCCAGCGCCTCAGCGGAGAGCTGCGCAGTCAGATCACGCGCGCGCGAATGGTGCCGGTCGGCCGGCTCTTCGCGCCGTTCGTGCGCATGGTTCGCGAGGCGTCGCGCGCGGCCGGCAAGTCCGTGAGTCTCGAGATCCGAGGCGAGACGGTCGAGATGGACACCACGATCGTCGAGCTGATGGCCGACCCGCTGGTTCATCTGGTGCGGAACGCGATTGCCCACGGCATCGAGCCGGAGGAGACCCGGCGCCAGCTCGCCAAGCCGCCACAGGCCACTCTCCATCTCGGCGCGGCGCACAAGGGCGGGTCGATCTACATCGAGGTGGCCGACGACGGCCGGGGCATCGACCTCGAGGCAGTCAGCGAGGCGGCGCGCCGCGGCGGCTTCGTGACGGCGGAGACGATCGCCCGGCTCGGCGAGCGCGACATCGTGGACCTTATCTTCCTGCCCGGCCTCACCACGGCGACTTCGGTGACGACCGCAGCCGGACGCGGAGTCGGCATGGACGTCGTGCGCGCCAACGTCGGCCGCCTCGGCGGCCAGATCGAGGTGCAGACCGAAGCGGGTCGGGGCACGCGCTTCCGGATCCGGCTGCCGCTGACGGTCGCTATCTCCGACGCGCTCATGGTCCGGGTGGGCGCGGAGGTGCTCGCCATTCCCGTGCCGTCGGTCAAGGCGGCGCTCCAGGCCCGTCCGGATGAGATCCAGTCTTTCGACGGCGCCGAATCGATCGAGATCGACGGCGAGCCGGTCGACCTCGTCCGTCTCGGTCGCGTGCTCCGCATTCCGAGCGACGGCGACATCGGGCCGCTGTCGATCGTCACGCTGCGGACCGGACGCAAGACGCTCGCCGTCGTGGTCGACGAGTTCCTCATGAAGGAAGAGATCGTCGTCAAGAGCCTCGGCGGCTTCCTGCAGGGGACCGGCCCGTTCTCGGGCGCCACCGTCACCGGCGAAGGGCGGGTCATCCTGCTGCTCGATGCGCTGAAGCTCCTCGAGATGACCCTCGCGGCGCCGGCGCCTCCGGCGCTCGATGGCGAGCGCGTCGCCGACGCGCCGCCTGCCGCCGAGGGCCAGCGCCGGGTCCTCCTCGTCGACGACTCGGTCAGCGTGCGGAAGTTCGTCGGCGGCATGCTCGAGCGCGCAGGATTCCACGTCGTCGCCGCTCGCGACGGCGCCGAGGCACTGCAGCAGCTCGCGGAATGCCCGGTCGACGTCGTCGTCACCGATCTGGAGATGCCGCGACTGAATGGCTACGAGTTGATCCGCGATCTCAATCGCGGGCCGACCACGTGCAGCTTGCCCGTCGTGGTGCTGACCACGCGGGCCGGCTCCAAGCACGTGGATCTTGCGCGCCAGCTGGGGGTCGAGCACTACATCGCCAAGCCGGTCGACGAGGCGAGCTTCGTCCAGCTCATCGAGTCGCTGGCCGTTCCGGCGGCGGCCCGCGGAGAGGCCTGACGGTCATGTCCCGCGTGCTGCTCGTCGATCCGGACCGCGCCCGCCTCGCCGCCCTTCAGACGGCGCTGTCCGCGGCGGGCTTCCGGGATGCCTCGACCGTCACCAGCGCGTCGTTCGCGCTGACGATGCTCGAGCGCAACCGGCCCGACCTCATCGTGAGCCGCGTGGGCGTTCCGGACATCGACGGCTACGAGCTGTGCTCGATCGTGCGCAAGGATCCCTCGATGACCGGGGTACTGTTTCTCCTGCTCGCGAGCCCCGGCGACGAGACGCCGAAGGGGATGCTCGAGGAGAAGCCGGATCAGACGCTGGCCGGCGACCTTCCGCTCAGCGCGATCGTCGCCGGAGTCGCCGGTCTTCTCCGAACTCGTCGCCCGACAGCCCCGAAGCCGCCTGCCGCGCCGGTCGAGGTGACGCCGGGGCTGAACGGCTCGCTCGGAGTCATGGACCTTCCGGACATCGCGCAGGCCGTCGCGCTCGGGGGCAAGACGGGCGAGCTACTCGTCACGCTCCCCTCCGGGCGAGGCGTCATCGTCTTCGACCGCGGCCAGGTGGTGCACGCCGAGTTCTTCGGGCTCATCGGCGAGACGGCATTCGCCGCGCTCCTGGTGGCGGCGCACGGAGCGATGGACGGCGAAGCGCACGGCAGCTTCGTCTTCCGCCAGCTCGAGGACGGCGCCGCCAACGGGACGAAGACGATTCACTGCGACCTCAAGCAGCTCCTGCTCAGCGCCGCGGCCGAGATCGACGAGGGCCGGGCGGGCGCGGCCACGGCGCCGCACTCCTAGGAGGCGTCCGATGCCGAAGGTCCTTGTCGTGGATGACAGCCTGAGCGTCCGGAAGGTAGTTGAGAAGGCGCTCGAGGCTCGCGGGCTACAGGTGCTCGCGGCGGCGTCAGGCGCCGAGGCGATCCAGATGCTCGAGCGCGATCATCCCGACGTGGTGATCTGCGACGTCATTCTCCCGGACCGGGACGGCTTTCAGATCTGCGAGTACGTCCGGTCGCACGCGGTCATCGCCACGACGCCCGTACTGCTCATCTCAGGCATCGACAACGGAACGGTCCAGGCACGGGCCGCCGAGGTTCGCTCCGACGAAGTGCTGTTCAAGCCGTTCGGCGTCGAGGACCTGGTTGGCAGGATCGACCGGCTCCTCAGCACTCGCGCCGACGGCTCGGCGTCCCGGGGAAACGGCTCGACGCCTCCCGAGCAGGACGGCCCGGCGACGGGGATGGGGCCCGCACCGGCTTCGCGCGCGCCTGCGGCGGCTCCGCCCGCGCCCGCTGTAGCTCCGCCCGCTGAACCGCTGGTCTTGGCTGCGACATCGACGGCCCTGGGGGTGTCCGAGCCGCCCGAGGGAATCAGGGATCGTCTCGCGGCCCTCGCGGCCACGCCGGGAGTTCGCTTCGTGGTGCTGACCGACAGGGAGGGCTTCCTGATCGAGACCGCGGGCGATCCCTCGCCGGAGACTGACGAGGTAGCGGGTGCCCTCGCATCCTGTCTCGCCGAGGCCTCCGACGGCATCGGCCGCCAGCTGGGCCAGGGGCAGCTCCTGGGGACGATCCTCGAGTATGAGGCCGGCACGCTCTTGCTGCAGGCGGTCGGGTCCGACGCGCTGCTGGCGGTCCTGGTCGACGAGCCCGGCGTGCTCGGAAAGATCCGCTACTACGTAAGGAAGGTCGTCCCGGAGCTGGCGCGGACTCTGTGATGGCGCTCACGCGAGCCACGCGGTCAAAGCTGGTGTGGGCCCTCGAGCTCGCGCTCGGTCTCGAGCTCTACGCCTGCGCGGTCCTGGCTCTCCACTCGCGCGGGCTCCGGGCGACACCGATCGTCGCGTCACCCGGGCTGATCATTCCGGCTCTGGTGATTCCTCCCGTGTTCTACGTGCTCGTCGGCCTCGTCAGCGTGCGCCCACTCTCGGTCGTGCGCGTCGGCATCGCGGCGGGCGCTTTGTGCGCGGTCCACGCGGTGCTCGTCATGGCGACGGGCGCGCTCTTCGTGATCCCCGACCTCGTCGATTACGGGGCGGCTGTCGCCTTCTCCCTCTGGGGCTCTCCCGCGATCACGATACTGCAGCTCACGGCCGCGCCGCTGGTCCTGGCGCGTCTTCGGTCCCTGATCGTGGCGCGACCCGCCCCGGGCGGCACGCCTCCACGACGCGCCGACGTCCGGACTATGGGCTCGACGTCCACAGCGGTGCGCGAGCCCTTCCCTCCGATGCCGGCGCCCTCGCGGGAGAACACCGCGACCGCGCAGCGCCCGACGGCGGTGACGCCGCACGCCGCGGCGGCGGCATCGGCGCCGGCCGTGAAGCCTTCCGTCGCCACGCCCTCACGACCGACTTCGATCGTGCGCGAGCCGACTGCGCCGGCTGCCCCGACACCGGCTCAGCGGGCGCCGATGGCGAGCTCGTCGGCGGCGACTCTGTCGGCGACGAGCACCCCGGTTGTTCGAATCAACGCGACTGCGAGTCGGCTCGAGTGGCCCGAGCGCCGGGCCAGCGTCGAGCCCGTGGACCCGAGGGTTCGCGTGGCATTCAGCCGGATCGCGGATCAGCTGCCGATCGAGATGTTCGCGCGTGGCACGAAGGGCTTGACCGACATGCTCCGGCCCGGCGTCTCGCTCTTCGTTCCGCGGGGCCTTCTCCTGCCGCACCTCGCCGAGGGGGTCGCGCCGGTGAAGTGGGAGGTCGTCGCCGATCAGTTTCCGCGCGATGAGCTCTTGCTCACGAATGCGGAGATCGCGAAACGGCTGCCGAACGGCTCGCTGCGGCTCCCGCTCGATGAGGTCATGCCGCAGATTCCGGCCGAGTTGCTCACGCTCTCGAAGCCTGCGGCAGCGCGGCGGACGGAAGAGCTTCCGCCGTCGGCCCAGCTACACGTGCCGCCGCCGGTCACCGCTGCCGTTGAGGTCCACGAAATACCTGGCGAAGCAGAGTCTGAAGCCACAGGGCCGGAAGTCGCACAGGCTGAAGCGGTCGAGCAAGAAGTAGAAGGAGCGGAGATTGAAGTCGCGAACGTCGCCGACGCGGAGATCGTGCCGGCAACGGCCGAGCCGGCAACGCCCGAGCCGTTAGCGCCCGTGCTGGCCGCGCCAGCGCTCGCTGTGCCACCGACTGTGCCCACGCTGGTCGTGCCCACACCGGCGAAGCCTCTTGCGGAACCTCAACCGCCGAAGCCTGTGACGGCCGTCGTGCTCCAGGCACCCGAGCACGGGCCGGCGCCGCGGCCTTACGAGAACGCGAACGGGATCGTGGCGAGCCAAGGCCGAACCGCCGAGGCGCGCCGCATCGCCGCGCTTCTAGCTCCGGTCATGAACGGGCTCGAGATCGGCGAGCGTGACGGCGCTGGAACGCCTCTCGTCACCGCGATCGCGCCTACTCTGTCGGACGATGCGGTCGTCGCGGCCGCGCTCCGGGTCGTGCCATGGCTCTTCCATCCGCGACTGCCGGAGCGGGTGAGCCAAGCCACCCTCGCCGCGAGCGAGACGACGATCGTCCTGACCCCGTTCGAGTCTATACGGGGTGACGCGCTCCTCGTGGCCGCGGTCGCCTCTCGCGGCTCGCTCGCGCGGCTCGAGCAGCTCTCGAGATGCGCCGCCGGCGAGCCGCCGTCAGTCGCTCGAAACGGAGCGCCGGCTCCCGAGGACTCCGATCCGGCGCGAGAGCTCCGCCTTGCTGTCGTGCCGCCATCGATACGCGAGCTGGCGAGCTGTTTCACGCCAGTCGGTCCGGTCGCGCCGGCCGTGCTGTGCGATGCGGCGGGCTTGTTCCGGGTTTGCCTGTTCGCGCCAGGCGCGCTCGAGCCCGGGCCGCTGGCTCGGCTGGCTCGAGACGTGTTCGGCGCGCTGGAGGGAACGAAGATCGAGCCGGTGAGTTCGGTCACCCTGCGGCTCGAGACGCATCGCCTCGTGGTGAAGGCTCTCGGATCGTCCGGCGGACAGATGACGCTTCTCGCGGTCGTCGGCTCCATAGCGCGGCCGGGCCTGATGCGCCTCGCGCTGGAGCGAGCCGCGAGGGTCATCGGAGGCTGACGTGCGCCTCGTACGCGTCGGGGGCGAAGACAAGCGGAGCTGCGAGCAGCGCCTCTGGATGGCGCTGGCGTTTCTGACCGGGCTCGCCGCCGGGGGAATCCTCGTGGTCGTCGAGACACCGGGCACCCGGCCGCTGTGGCTCGGCGCCGGTCTGGCGGCCGTGCTGATCGCGCTCAGGCTCGGCCCGCCAACCACGCGACGCCTGCGAAGCGTCCGTCGCGGGCGGCTCGGGGAGCGCCTCGTCGTCGATCTGCTCCGCGGTCTGCCCGACGACTACTGGCTCGTCAACAACGTCACCCTCGGTCTAGCACGCGGCAGCATCGACCACGTGCTCATCGGACCGTGCGGGGTAGTGGTCCTCGAAACGAAGCGGGTCGCCGGGAATATCCGATGCAGGGACGACGAGTGGTCGGTCAACGGGGATCGGCTCACGAACGCGAGCCGGCGTGTGAACTCGGGCGCTTGCGCCGTGCGCTACTTCCTTGCGGAACGGCACCCCGAGCTGGTGTTCACGGCCCTCCGATGGGTCGAGTCCGTCATCGTCTTCACCCACCCGCTCTCTCGCCTCGAGGCGAACCAGGGGCAGACAATCGTCGTCCGCTATTCGCACCTCTTCCAGGCGGTGCTGGAGCTCGCCCGGAAGCAGCGCCTGGAGCCGGCGATCGCGGAGCAGTTGGTCCACACGCTGGTCGCCTCGCAGACGCCCCGCGCCGCCGACGCCGCGCGAGGGCTCCTCACAGCCGCGTCTTGATCCGCTCCACCGCCTCTTCGGTCTGCGCGCGCGAGCCGAACG
Source organism: Candidatus Methylomirabilota bacterium (assembly GCA_046727415.1). Taxonomy (GTDB): domain Bacteria; phylum Methylomirabilota; class Methylomirabilia; order Rokubacteriales; family CSP1-6; genus AR31. The sequence continues at coordinate 44,130 of JBKPCO010000031.1, read as the reverse complement.
CGGTCAGACGGAAGTAGCCCTCGCCGCTCGGGCCGAACCCTCCGCCGGGAGCGCCGACCACGTGCGCCTTCTCCAGGACCCGATCGAAGAAATCCCACGACGAGACCGAGGGCGGGGTGCGAACCCAGATATACGGCGCGTTGCGCGCGCCGTAGACCTTGAAGCCGGCCGCGGCGAGCCCCGCGCCGATGATGCGGGCGTTCGCCATGTACGCCTCGATGAGCGCCTGGACCTGTTTCTTGCCCTCGGGCGTGTAGGTGGCGGCGGCTGCGCGCTGGATGACGTACGGCAGACCATTGGACTTGATCGCTGTGCGGCGCGTCCACAGGGCGTTGAGGCTCGTGGTGGTGCCGTCGGGCGCGCGCCCGCGCATCTCCTTGGGAACGATCGTGTAGGCAAGGCGCATCCCGGTGAAACCGGCGTTCTTGGAGAAGCTCCGGCACTCGATCGCCACCTCGCGCGCACCGTCGATCTCGTAGATCGAGTGCGGCACGTCGGGATCCGAGATGTACGCCTCATAGGCGGCGTCGTACAGGATGACCGCTTCCTCGGCGCGGGCGTAGGCGACCCAACGGGCCAGCGCCTCGCGCGTGACCACGGCGCCGGTGGGATTGTTCGGGTAGCAGAGATAGATCAGGTCGACGTGCTTGTCGGGCAGCGCCGGCTGGAAGGCGTTCTCGGCGGTGCACGGGAGGTACGTGATACCCGCATAGCGACCGTCGGCGTCGGCGCGGCCGGTTCGCCCGGCGATCACGTTGCTGTCGGCGTACACCGGGTAGACCGGGTCCATCACGGCGACCACGCAGTCCTGGGCGAAGATCTCCTGGAGGTTCGCGCTGTCGCTCTTGCCGCCGTCGCTCAGGAACACCTCGTCGACGGCGATCTTGACGCCGCGCGATCCGAAGTCGTGGGTGGCGATGTCCGCGCGCAGGAATTCGTAACCCACATACGGGCCGTAGCCCTTGAAGGTCTCGCGGCGCGCCATCTCATCGGTGGCGTCGTGCATGGCGCGCACCACCGCGGGCGGCAGGGGCTGGGTCACGTCGCCGACTCCGAGGTCGATCAGGCGGACGTTGGGATGGGCGTCGGTGAACACCTTCGTCCGGCGCCGGATCTCGGCGAACAGATAGTTCTGATTGAGGTTCAGGTACGCCGCGTTGAAGCGTGGCACGGCGTCAGGACGCCGGGGTCGCGGCGAGCGGCGGCGAGTCGGCCCGCGCGTAACTGACCGTGAGCATCTCCCACAGGTGGCCGTCCGCGTCCTGCCAGTAGACGTTCTTCCCGCCGAGGCGCCGGTTGATCTGCATGTCGTCCTCGCCGCGGGGCCGGCTCCGGTACGCGAGTCCCGCCCGCTGGATGCGCGCGAAAATCGCGTCGAAGTCCGCGTCGCTGACGCGGAAGCACAGGTGATAGCGCTCGAATTGCTCGCGATCGGCGAAGTCGAGGGTCAGGGACTCGTTCACGTAGACCGGCGTGAACTGTCCCCGGTTCTCCTCCCACGGCACGGCCAGCAGATCAGCGAGGAGCTTCGCCGATTCATGGCGCCGGCGCGACGGAACAATGACGTGATCGAGCTGGATGGTCATCGCGCACCTCCCCCGGTGTGCGCGTCGCAGGCCGTCGCGGGGCAGGGGCCCGCGGGCCGAGACGCGGCCATACACAGATGTCGGGATGTTACGGCTTCTTCAAGCGCATGTCTTCCCAAGGCGATGTGAAGTAGAGCTGCGGGCTCAGGCCGACCCCGGGCTCCTCGACCCGCGGGCCGATGCCGTGCAAGGTAGCCGGCTCGAAGATCCCGCCGTACATGACGCGCTCGTACATGAGGTTCTGGATCTGATGCAAGAGCGCCTCGCGCTTCTTGCGGTCCCGCTCCTGGGCCTGCTGCCGGAACAGATCGTCGATGTCCGGGTAGCCGCCGGTGGCGTACGGCGCGCTGCTGATGACGAAGTTCTCGATCCGGGAGGCCGCGTTGCCCGGCGCGGCGGTCACCGTGACGAAGACGCCCTGCCGGGTCTTCGTACGCCACGCCTCCATGAAAGTCGCCCGCTCCATGCCTCGAACGCGGCTCTTGATGCCGACGGCGGCAAGATAGTTCGCCACGCTCTCGCCCATCGTCACGAACGGCGGCAGCGGTGTGACCTCGCCCGCGTCGAAGCCGTTGGGATAGCCGGCCTCCGCGAGGAGCCGCTTGGCGTGCGTCGGATCGTACGGATAGGGCTCCTTGCGAAGCGCGAATTCCATGACGCTCGGGACGATCGAGCCCGTCAGGCGCGAGAAGCCCAGCCGCTCGGCCTCGTTGAGAGCCTTCTTGTCGACGGCCATGGTGGCCGCGAGGCGGACGCGGCGGTCGTGCCACGGCGACTTGGGGTTCCACTGCTCGGGGAAGTCGAGCCACCAGGTGGCGGGCGGAATCACCTGGACCAGGCGCAGCTTCGAATCCGCCTTGATGGTCGCTGCCTCGACGCCGACCATCAGATAGCCGATGTCTGCCTCGCCGGTCTTCAGCATGGCCAGTCGCGTGGTACGGTCTGGGACGCCCTTGATGACGACCGTTTTGATCGACGGCTTCTTGCGCCAGTACTGCTCGTTCGCCTCGAGGACGAGCTCGACGCCCGGCGTCTGCCGGACGACGCGATAGGGCCCGAGCCCGACCGGCTGTCGCCGGAAGCCTTCCTCGCCGACCTTCTCGATGTACTTCTTGGGGACGATCCAGGCGGCGCCGGTGGCCGGCGTCGCGTAGAAGAGCAGGAAGTCCGGCCACGGACGGTCGAGCGTGAACCGGACGCGGAGCGGATCGACGACGTCGACCGCCTTCACCCGGTCGTGCAGCAGCTTGGCGGCGGCGCCCTTGTAGCGCTGGAACGTGAACTTCACGTCGTCCGCTGTGAACGGATCGCCGTTGTGGAACTTGAGCCCCGGGCGGAGCTTGAACTCGTAGACGAGCCCGTCCGGGCTCTCCTTCCACGACTCCGCGAGGCACGGCGCCATGTCGTTGCCGGGCAGCGGCTTGATCAGCGCGTCGTGCATCGCGTACAGGAAGACGAACGGCGTTCCGATGCCCGGCGTCTCGGCCGGATCGAGGAACGCCGGCGCGATCGACGCGTCGAAGGCCACCGTGAGCTGCCCGTCCGGCTGGCCCTGCGCGTCGGCCGATCCGTACCATCCGGCCAGGACGAAAAAGGAGACGAGGACCATTCCGCGCGTGAGCGCACGCATATCCGATCTCCTTAACCTATGGGCGCGCCTCGGCCGGCGGGGCCCCAGCCCCGCGACGGCCTGTGGCGCGCACTTCCACACGGTGGTGTGACGTTCTCTACGGGGCTTGCCTCTCGTGGGCGGGTGGCTGGGTTCCCGCGGGGAAGTTGACGATGTCGCCGTTCGTGGCCCGCCCGCTCAGCGGCGGCGTGTACACCTGGTGGTCGCCGAGACGGCGCTCCCAGTGTCCCGGCACCAAGACCTGCCCGGTGGTTCCCTGCCCGGTGGTTCCCGGAAGCTGGACGAATCGATCCGGAACCCAAACGTCGTTCGGCGCGGTCGGCGCCGTCGCCGGCGCCTGGGGCAGCGGCCGCGTGGTCGCGCTGTTGAGGCGATCGAAGATAGCGCCGGCGGGCGTCGTTCCGCCCGGCGGCGACTTGAGCTGACTCAACGCCACCGCGGGCGTGCCGACATTCAACATGACTACCGAGCCGATCAAGATCGCGAGCCATCGCAGGCTCATCGCGCACCTCCACTCCTCACTCGAGCTCCGGGTGCCCCGTCCACAACCCCGAGTCTAGCAGCAAAAGACGACGAGGCCCCTCGGGGCTTCTCATCGCCGCTTCATCAACGTTTCATCTTCGGCCTCTAGGCTGGGACGGTCCCACGACGAGCACGGATTCCGAGCGGCAAATTATTCCAGCGGCAGGGGAAAAGGGGGATCCTGATGGCAGGCGCGGCTGGCTCCCGCTCTACAACGGGCGACTTCGGGCAATGGTATCGCGACATGACGCCGTGCTGGATGACGGCCGAGCCGTTCCGGCGCCGCCGCCTCATCCTGAGAACGCACCGGTGGATCGCCGAGCGCGTGCTCGAGCCACTCGCGCACGGCGAGGAGCCCTTCGTGATCGATCTCGAGGCCCATGGTGCCTTGGCGCAGTCCCTGACCCGGAGGATTCCGCCACCCGAGCTCGAGGCGTGGCAGTTCTGGGTGAGCCTCGTGCTGGCGGACCTGCGTCAGGCGCTTGCCTCGACGTCGTCGCTGCGCAACGAGGAGTGGGTGCGCTGGCTGTTCCTCATCCCGTATAGCATTCCGGTCCGCGGGCGCGCCGACCGGTGGTCGCGATCGCCGTGGCCAGCCGGCCCCGCGAAATCCGCCGACCTCTGCTGAACCGAGTTCTCATATCGCCTTCACACCGCTCTCACGTCGGCACGGTATTCCGAAGGCGTGTTCGAAATTCGGCTCACGAAGGAGGAGACGTCATGAAGAAGTATCAGGTCGCTCTCGCCACCATGGCCCTTGTGGTGGCATCGGTCGGGCCGGTCCTGGCCGACGGACCCGGCGGTGAGTACGGCGCCGAGAAGATGGGCACGGTGCGGTTCATGGACCGCAAGCTCAATCTGATCCAGCTCGACAGCGGGCTCGAGCTGCGCACCACCGACTCCCGCATGTTGAAAGATATTCACGAAGGGATGCTGGTGAAGGTCGACTACACGGCCTCCGGGGACAGGAACGAGATCAACAGCATCGAGCCCGTCACGTCCGACTCGGCGGTCGGTGTCCGCCCGACCGGCGTAGGTGGCAGCGGCTACCACGGTTGATCGTCGTCGGCGCCGGCTCGGCCGCGGGCGCCTTGTCGCCGCCCCGGGCTGAGCCGGGCGCCGAGCCGGCAGGCCTCAGGCCGCGCGCCGGGTGTTGGTATTCGACCTGGCGGCCCCCCGCTGCGGCCGCCGCACTTCCATGAAGCGGCTCCAGCCGATGCCCAGAATCACCCCGTACACGACGTGTCCGACCAGCAGGGGCAAGGCCACGTCGCGGACTCGGTCGACCGCCGAGATCGACAGCGGCCAGAGGGCGAGCAGCGCGGGGATCAGCACCAGCTCTGCCGCGATCCACCAGCCCACCCCGTAGAGCCCGCCCCACATTACGGCACGGACCTTGTCGAGCGCGCTCCAGCCAAGGAGCCACCCGAAGAGCGCCCCGATTGCGATCCCGTAGACCGGGTAGACGAGCCATCCGATCAGCGGGCTCCACCCGCGGACCAGATCGGCCGCGAAGGCGATCATCGAGCGATGTTCGGCTCCGACCGGAAACAGGCGCATCAGCCCCGCGAAGACGACGCCGCCGATCGCGCCGGCGGCTGCTCCAGCTGCAGTTGTCTTGTGCATGGGATCTCACCTCCTTCACCTGGTATCGCGCGCGGGCGTGAAGCGAGCATGAAATCGGTATGAGAGACTTCTCATGCGCCTCTCATGCGCGTTTCATCTCGCCACCCTATTGTTCCGAGAGGCGCGCGCGATCGGCGCCGACGACGTCCCTCGAGGAGCGGCATGACCGACTGGTGGACCGCGCTCGAAAGTGAGATCCTGAACTGTCTCGAGCACGTGGGGACGGTGACGCCGGCCGAGATCGGCCGCCGTCTCGGCATCCCGGAGGCGGCCACGACCTCGCTGCTGTCCGTCATGGTACGCGACGGCAAGGTCCGGATCCGCCTCGTGGAGCTGGCGCGCGGCGACTCCGACGCGCTCGAGACGAACGCCGCCCCGCCTCGCCGCGGGCTCGCCTGACGCGACGACGGCGGAGACGCGGAGGAGAGCCGCAAGCGCGATGCGTATCATCGTCGTGGAAGACGAGCGGAAAGTCGCGAGCTTCATTCGTCAGGGCCTGGAGGAAGAGGGGTACGCGGTCGAGGTGGCGCACGACGGAGAAAGCGCCCTCGAACTGATCGCGTCGAGCCCGCCGGCGGATCTGGTCGTGCTGGATCTGATGCTGCCGCGGCTCGACGGCTTCGCGGTGCTGAAGGCGGCGCGCAGCCGGGCCGTCCCGACGCCGGTGCTCGTCGTCACGGCCCGGGACGGCGTCGCCAACAAGGTGAAAGGGCTCGATCTCGGTGCCGACGACTACCTGACGAAGCCGTTCTCGTTCGATGAGTTCCTGGCCCGCGTCCGGGCGCTCCTGCGCCGGAGCGGCAACCGGCGGGAGCCGGTGCTGCGGCTCGCCGATCTCTCGCTCGACCCGGCGACGCGCGAGGTGAATCGCGCTGGCCGCCGCATCACGTTGACGGCCCGCGAGTACGCCCTCCTCGAATATTTCATGCGCAGCACCGGCCGGGTCCTGACCCGTCCAGTGCTGGCCGAGCACGTCTGGGGTCTCGACTTCGATCCCGAGAGCAACATCATTGACGTTTACGTCGGGTATCTCCGACGGAAGATCGACGCGGCTGGCGATCGGCGGCTTCTCCACACCGTCCGCGGCGCCGGCTACGTGCTGAAGGCCGACGACTGTTGATTCGCTGGAAGCCGCCGACTTCCATCCACACGCGGCTGACGCTCTGGTACACCGGCGTGCTGTTGATCATCCTTCTGGTGATCAGCGGTTTCTCGTACTGGCTTCTGGCGCTGGCGCTGACGCACGACGTCGATCCGGTGCTCCTCGAGCTGGCGGAGGTCGTCCGCGAATCGGTCAAATCGGGCCGCGGCGGCTCGGGCGCGGTCGAAGCAGTCGCCGATCTCGACGCGGGCTTTCGAGATCAGCTGGTGCAGGTCGTCAACGCTCAGGGCGCGCCGACCTACCTCTCGGCGCGCCTGAAGGGTCAACCGCTGCCGCTGTCCGCCGTGGCGCGCGAGAACGCCCAGCGTGGCAAGCCGACGTTCGAGACGCTTCACTTCGGTGCGCGACAGGTGCGCCTGGTGACGCTCCCCGTCCTTCACAAGGGTCGACCGCCCGAGGTCGTCCAGGTAGCTGGGTCGCTGACTCGCAGTCATCGCGCTCTGGGACGCTACCTGGAGACGCTCGTGATCTTGATTCCGCTCGGTCTGGGGCTGGCCGCCTCGGGCGGGGCGCTCATGGCGCGCAAGGCGCTCGAGCCGGTCGACCGGATGTCGCGCTCCGCCCGGCGCATCACGGCCGAGGATCTGAGCCGCCGCCTCGAGCTCCGCGGGACCGGCGACGAGCTCGACCGGCTGGCTGACACGCTGAACGAGATGCTCGGCCGCCTCGAGGGCGCCTTCGGGACGATGCGCCGCTTCTCGGCGGACGCCGCGCACGAACTCCGCACGCCGCTCACTGCGCTCAAGGGAGGCCTGGAGGTCGCCCTGCGAGCTGAGCGGTCGCCGGAGGAATACCGGCAGGTCCTGGCGGCGAAGCTCGAGGAAGTCGACCGGCTCATCCGCCTCGCCGAGGACCTGCTGATCGTCGGCCGCTCCGGCGCCGATCTCGCGGCGGCCCGCGCGCCGGTCGATCTCGAGCAGGTGGCGCTCGAGGTCCTCGACGTCGGCGCGCAGCTCGCTCAACCGCGGGGCGTGACGGTGCGCATGGAAGTCGCCGATCCGGTGACGGTGCTGGGCGACGCGTCGGCGCTTCACCGGGCGGCGCGGAACCTGATCGAGAACGCCGTGAACTACACGCCCGCCGGCGGCCTCGTGGAGGTCAACGTGGCGCGTGAGAACGGGAGCGGTCTCCTGAGCGTGCGCGACACCGGTCCCGGTATCGCCCCCGGCGACGTGAAGCGCGTCTTCGAGCCCTTCGTGCGCCTCGATACCGCGCGCGATCGTGCCAGCGGCGGCACCGGGCTCGGCCTCGCGATCGCGCGCTCGATCGTCGCCGCCCACGGCGGCACGATCACGCTGGAGACGTCAGTCGGTCACGGCTCCCGCTTCACCATCCGGCTGCCGGCGGTCGGCTGATCGCGGTGGACCTCGTCATCGGCGTCGTCACGGTGCTGGTCGGTCTCGCCTTCATCGCGACGCCCTGGGTGTTTGGGCTCACCGCGAACTCGCTGGCGTCGACGACGATCATCGCGGGCGGTGTGATCGTCACTCTACTGGGCCTCGCCCTGGCGCGGCGGGCGCCCCGGCCCATACCGCCGGGGCGCACGCCGCGCTGAAGCGGGGCGCCGGCCCGCTTCCGCCGATCAGACCGACTTCAGCATCGTGTCGGCGTCGCTCACCTCGAACTTGCCCGGCTGCTCGACGTTGAGGGCCCGCACGACGCCGTTGTCGACCAGCATCGAATAGCGCTGCGAGCGCACGCCCATGCCGCGCGCGGTCAGGTCCATGTCGAGGCCGAGCGCCTTCGTGAACACCGCGCTTCCGTCCGCCATCATGCGCAGCTTGCCGTCGGCCTTCTGGTCCTTGCCCCACGCGGCCATCACGAAGGCGTCGTTCACCGACACGCACCAGACCTCGTCCACACCCTTCGCGCGCAGCTTGTCGAAACCCTGCACGTAGCTCGGAACGTGCTTGGCCGAGCACGTGGGCGTAAAGGCGCCGGGCACGCCGAAGAGCACGATCTTCTTCCCCTGGGTGATCTCACCGATGGAGAAGTTGTTGGGCCCGAGGGTGCAGCCCGGCCGCTCCGTGTCGATCATTTCCGTGAGGGTGCCGTCTGGAAGCCGGTCGCCTACCTTGATCGCCATCCCTGTCTCCTTTGTCGTCACGTGTCGTCACGCGGTTCGGCCGCGGGCTCGTCGCGTTTGCAGCGGCCAGTATCCGACGCGGCAGGAACGAACGCCAGCCCTCAGCGGCGTGCCACGGCGCGCAGCATCGGCGCCACCTCGGCGGCGAGCTGCTGCAGGTGACCGGTGTCCAGCGTCGGGACCCCGAGCATGAGCCGGGTGATGCCGGCCTGCACGTGCTCGGCGAGCCGCGCGGCAACCTCGCGGGGCGGTCCGAAGATCGCCGACTGATCGACGTCGAAGCGCGAGCCGTAGTAGCCGTGAAGGAATCCGCGCAGCGCCTCGCGCGCCCGGTCGCGGTCGTCGTGGACTGCGACATAAACGAGACGGCCGGCGATCAGCGCGTCCGCATTCCGGCCGGCTGCCCGTGCGGCATCCTGTACGATGCGCCACGACGGCGCGAAATCCCGGAGAGTGCCGAACGGCCCCATGATCCAGCCGTCGGCCAGCTCGCCGGCGCGGCGCAGCGCTCCCTCGGCGTTCCCGCCCACGTAGAGCGGGACCGGCGCGGACGGCCGCACCGTCGCCCCTTGCAGCCGGAAGAACTCACCATGGTGCTCCACGGGCTCTCCCGCGAGCAAGCGGCGCAGCACCGTAAGGCTCTCGCGAAACACCGCCACCCGGCGGGCCATCGGCACGCCGGCGGCCACATACTCTTCGGGGCGGCCGCCCAGGGAGACACCCAGCGCCAGCCGCCCGCCCGAGAGATGGTGGAGCGTGGCCACCTGGCGCGCGAGTACCGCGGCGTTGCGTAGCGTGAGGACGAGCACTGCGGTGCCGAGCTGAATGCGCCGCGTGCTCGCGGCGGCCCCGGCGAGCAGCATCAACGGGTCGAGCATGTTCGCCGCGTGGAAGATGCGATCCTCGGTCCAGACCGCGTCGAGGCCGAGCGCTTCGACCTGGCGATAGAACTCCGCGTACGCCTCACCCGAGCCCAGCGCGCCCACCGCCGAGCTCGGCACGTGAATACCGACCGAGACCGGCGTCGTCAGCGCGACCTCGGCCCGAAGGGCTCCGGCCGGAACCCGCCGTCGCGCGCCTCCAGGAACGCCTTGAGCCCGCCCTGCTGCATGGCCGCGATCAGCTCCGCCCGCTGGGCGTTGTAGGACGCGTGCGCCATGCTTGACAGCGGGATGTTCATGAGCATGCCTGCCCCGAGGCCCATCGCCAGAAGGCCATAGCAGGTAACCGCCTTGTTGAGGCGCACTGACGGCTCGGGTACCCGGGCGATGCGCTCGGCGAGGGCCCGTGCGCGCGGCAGGAGCTGGTCCTGCGGCACCACCTCGTTGACGAGCCCCAGGCGCAGCGCCTCGGCCGCGTCGAAGTGATCGCCGGTCAACCCGTAGCGATGCGCCGCCTTCCAGCCCGCGAGTGCCGCGAACAGGAACGTCGTGTTCGACGTGTGCCGGACCTCCGGCTGGGCGAAGACGCTGTTGTCGGCGGCAATGGTGATGTCGGAGGCCAGGGCATACCAGAATCCGCCGCCCATCACCCAGCCGTGGACGGCGGCGATGATGGGCTTCGTGATGTGCCAGAGGTGCATGAGCTCGAGCGACGAGTCGCGATCGCGCGCCCACCATCGATGGATGTACTCGGCGACCTCGACCCCTGTGGCGTCGAGCGACGAACGGCCGTCCGGGCGGCGCGCGATGTCGAATCCAGCCGAGAAGCCGCGGCCGGCGCCGGTGAGGACGATGGCGCGGATCTCCCGGTCGGCGTCGGCTTCGTCGAGCGCCGCGTGGAGCTCCTCGGTCATCTGCGGATTGATCGCGTTGAGCGATTCGGGCCGGTTGAGCGTGAGCGTCAGTACAGGGCCCTTCTTTTCGTAGAGGATCGTTTCGTAGGGCATCGCGCCACCTCCTTAAATTCATAGGCGCGCTCGGCCGGCGGGGTCCCAGCCCCGCGACGGCCTGCGGCGCACACATCTTCGATCACGCGAGCTCGATCAGCCAGTCCACCGCCACGGCGCCCCGTCCCGCGTCGAGCACCAGGAGGGGATTGATGTCGAGGGCCCGCAGCCACTGTCGGTGCGCCTCGGCCAGCCCGGCCAGCCTGACGATCGTATCGGCCAGCGCTTCGACGTCCGCCGGCGTCCGGCCGCGCGCGCCCCTGAGGAGCGCGGCGCCCCGGAGCTCGTCGACCATGACCATGGCATCGGCGCGGCCGACGGGCGGTACTCGCACGGACACGTCGCGGAGCTGCTCGACGAAGATTCCACCGAACCCGCAGACGACGGCGGGGCCGAACAGCGGATCGGTCTTGATGCCAAGGATCATCTCGGTGCCGCCTGCCACCATCCGCTGCACCTGGACGCCATCGAGCCGGGCCGCCGGCGCACGGTGGCCGGCCGCATCGAGCACGTCGGCCACCGCCGCGCGCACCGCCGTCGCGTCGCGGCAGCCGACGCGGACGCCGCCCACGTCGGTCTTGTGCGCGATGTCCGGACTGTCGATCTTGATCACCACGGGATAGCCGAGGCTCTCAGCGGCACGGACGGCCTGCTCGGCGTCCTTGGCGGGGATCGTCGAGGCCAGCGGGATTCCGAAATCGGCCAGGATCCGCGCGGCCTCCGCGCTCGTGAGGACGCCGCGTCCGAGAGGCCGCGTGATCGCCCGCGGGGGGACGAATCCTTCGCTGGCCGCGATCGGCCGTTCCAGGAAGCGACGATGCTCGCGTGCGTTGCGCAGGGCGAGCATTGTGGTCTCCGTGCTCTCGAGGAACGGCACGCCGGCCTCGGCCAGCGTGTGGATGACCTCGGAGTCGAGGTCGCCACCGGCGAAGGAGCTGAAGGCGACCACGAGACGGTCGGCGCCGCCGCGCAGCGCCTCGCTCATTGCGCGGCTGAACTGGCGCGAGGGTGCCAGACCGCCCGGCTTTGGAACGTTGACGCGCAGGTTCACGGCGAGAACGTCGATGGCCTCGTCGCGCAGCAGCGTGTCGAAGAGCTGGGGGAAGAGCCGCGCGTCCTCGTACATGGCCCCGGTGCCGTCGACCGGGTTACGCGGGTTCGCGAAGTCCGGCATGAAGCTCCGCATGCGCTCGACCGACGCGGGCGACAGCGGCGGCAGGTCGACACCGGCGCGATCGGCCGCGTCGGAGGCGCGTCCGCACTCACCTCCGAGGCCGCTCAGGATCCCGACACGCCAGGCGCGAGGGGCGTGGCGAGCCGCCGCCGACAGGAGTGCCAGCGTGTCGATCATCTCGTTGATGCTCGACACCTGGACGACCCCGCTCTGCCGGAGTACCCCGTCGATGATCTCGGGCGTCCCGGCCAGCGAGCCGGTGTGGGCGAGCATCGCCTGCCTGGCGTTCTCGGACCGGCCGACCTTCAGCACGACGATGGGCTTGGAGAGCTCGCGGGCGCGGGCGGCCGCCCGGCGGAATCGCTCGGGCTTCCTGAATCCCTCGACGAAAGCACCGACGACGGTCGTGTTGTCGTCCTCGACCAGGAAGTCGACGTAGTCCTCGACCGTGAGGCCAGCCTGGTTGCCGCACGACACGATGTAGCTCAGCCCGACGTGACGCTGCTGCATCAAATACTCGCCGATCGCGTGACTGAAGCCGCCGCTCTGCGACACGACGCCGACGGAGCCGGGCCGCAGCGGCTCGGCCATGTCGGCGCTGAAGGTCGCCGCGCCGAGCCGGATGTTGAAGACGCCGTAGCAATTCGGCCCGCAGATCAGAAGTCCGTGGTCTGATGCGAGCCGCTCGAGCTCGGCCTGCCGCCGCTGCCCCTCCGGGCCCGCCTCGGCGAAGCCGCTCGAGAGCACAACGGCGCCGCGCACTCCGGCCGCGACGGCGGCCCTCAGGACGTCGGGCACGTGCTCGGCTGGAATCGCGACGACTACGGAATCGGCGCGCTCCGGGGTGGAGGCGAGCTCGGGATAACAGGGCAGGCCAAGCACGTCGGCGTACCGCGGATTGATCGGAAAGATCCGTCCGGCGTAGCCGAAGCGCTGGAGATTGGCGACCACCCGGGTCGCACGGGTCATGCGCTGCGAGGCGCCAACGACCGCGACGCTTGCCGGCTTCATCAGGGGTGTGAGATCGATGGACGACACGGCCGCACGAATATCGCTCTCCGTTGCACGGGTGTCAACGCGCCGGGCTCCACGCGGGCCGGCGGCGCCGCTCGTCAATGCCCCGCGAGCGGCGACGTCGCGCGCAGGGCGTTGAGGCTCGAATTATTTCAGGCGGGGATCCAGGGCGTCGCGGAGGCCGTCGCCGAAGAGGTTGAAGCCGAGGACGGTCACGAAGATGGCGAGGCCCGGGAAGAGTGAGATCCAGGGGTTGGACTGGATGAACGCAACGTTCGCCTTGAGGTCCCAGCCCCAGCTCGGCGTCGGGGGCTGCGTGCCGAGCCCCAGGAAGGAGAGCGTGGCCTCCACGATGATCGAAGTCGCGATGCCGAGCGTCGTCGTCACGATGATCGGCGCCAGGCAGTTGGGCAGAACGTGGCGCAGGAGAATCCACGGATCGCGCACGCCGACGGCGCGGCAGGCCTCGATGTATTCCTTCTCCTTGATCGAGAGGACGCTGCCCCGCACCAGCCGCGCGTAGATCGGGATCCGGACGATCGCGATGGCGCCGGTCACCTTCATGGTGCCGATGAGCCCGGCAGTGGGCGTGAAGATGACCATCAGGATGATCGCGAGCAGGTAGATCGGGAACGCGAGGATCAGATCCATCGTGCGCATGATGATGGAGTCGGCGCGCCCGCCGTAGTACCCGGCGATCATGCCGAACGGGACGCCGACGAAGAGCGCCAGCAGGACCGAGGAGACGCCGACCAGCAGCGAGATCCGGCTGCCGTGAATGATGCGGCTGAGCATGTCGCGGCCGAGCTGATCGGTGCCCAGCGGATAGTCGCGACTCGGCCGCTCGAAGGTGTGCGCCTGGTCGCTCGCGATCGGGCTCTGCGGCGCGAGCACGTCGGCGAAGATCGCGACCACGAGCAGCACGGCGACGATGCCGGCGCCGATGAGCGCCGTCGTGCTCTTTCGCAGGCGGCGCACCCCCTGGGCGAACGGCGACTCCGCGCGCTCGGCCGTCGGCGTCCACGCGACGTCCGGCGGAGCCGGCAGCTCGGCTTCCCGGAGGCTTCCTCCACTGATGGCGGGCCGCTCGTTGTCGGCGGTCATGGCGTCCTCAGGCGTACCGGATCCGCGGATCCAGGAACGTGTAAGTGAGATCGACGATCAGGTTGATGACGACGAACGCGAGCGCCGTTACCAGGGCGAAGCCCTGCACCTGCTGGTAGTCACGCGCGATGATGGCGTCGATGCCAAAGGTACCGAGGCCGGGCATCGCGAAGAGGGTCTCCACCACGATGGCGCCACCGATGAGGAAGCCGACCTGCAGGCCCATCACCGTCACCGTCGGGATCAACGCGTTCTTGAGGGCGTGCTTCAGGATGACCGGCCGCTCGCTCAGGCCCTTGGCGCGCGCGGTGGTGACGTACTCCGTGCGAATGACCTCGAGCATGCTGGCGCGAAGCAACCGCGTGAGGAGCGCGGCCCGCCCGACACCGAGCGCCAGGGCCGGCATCAGCACGTGCTGCGTGTTGCCCCACAAGCCCGCGGCGCACACTATGGTCTGGCACGTGCCCGGCAGGTACACCCAGCCCGAGCTCGGCAGCGCGCCGCCCAGGCCGACCGAGAAGACCAGGAGGAGCAAGACGCCGAGGAAGAATTCGGGAACCGAGACCCCGACCATCGCGATGGAGGTCGCCGTGTAGTCGGCCCACGTGTTCTGGCGTAGAGCGCCGATGAGGGCGGCGGGAATCGCGATAGCGAGCGCCACCGCCATCGAGAGGACGATCAGCTCGAGGGTTACCGGCAGGCGCACCATGACGTCCTTGAGCACGGGCCGCCCGCTGAGGATCGAGGTGCCCCAGTCACCCTGCGCAAGCTTGCCGAGCCAGATGAAGTACTGAGCCATGATGGGCTGGTCGAGCCCGTAATCGTGACGGACCTTGATCGCATTCTCTTCGGTGTAGGCGTCGCCGAGAAGGGCCACGACGGGATCCCCCGGGATCGAGCGCATCATGACGAAGACCACGAGCGTGATTCCCAGGACCGTGGGGATGATCTGGAGGAGCCGCCGGATGATGTAGGTTCGCATCTACTTGTCCAGCCAGACCTTCTTGTACTGAACCTTGAACTCGGCCTGGTACACGTAGTCCTTCATCCACGGCTGGGCCGCCTGGTAGAACGGCGAGCCCGAGATCGTGTTCCAGTAGAGCTTGTCGGCGCTGTACTCCTGGAACTCCTTCGCGATGGCCTTGCGCTTCGCCGGATCGATCTCTCGCGCGTAGCGCTCGTAGAAGTCATCGATCTTCGTGTCGGTGTGGCGCGAGTGGTTCCAGGCCGCGGTGCTGGCCGACAGGTACGAGTTCTGGTCGACGGTGAGGAGGGATGCGAGATCCTCGATGAACATGTCGAACACACCGTCCTGCGTCGACGTGACCAGCCAGGTCGTCTTGTCGACGAGCTTGATGTTCACGGTCACGCCTATCCGGGCCATCTGCTCCTTGACGACGGTGGCGATCACGTTGAACACGCTCTTCTCGGTGTTGGTCATCAGCTCGAAGGTCAGCGGCTTCTTCGGGCCATAGCCGGCCTCGGCCAGCAAGGCCTTGGCCCGCGCGGGATCGTACGGACACATCTGGTTGACGTCGACCGTGTCCATGGTGCCGGGCGGGATGATCCCGAGCCACGGCGTCGCGTGGCCCTTGAACGCGATCTTCACGATCTCCTTGCGGTCCATCCCATAGCAGGCGATGGCCTTGCGCACCCTTATGTCGCTGAAGATCGGATGCGGCGCACGGTCCTTCGACAACGGCTTGCCGTTCGCAGGCACGGTGACCTTCATCATCGCCACCATCGGGGTCGTTTCTTTCCCGGTCATGATCTGAGCGCGAGGGTTCTGGGCGCGAACGGTATCGACGTGATCGGCCGAAAGGTCGGCGATGAAATCGATCTCCCCCGCCTTGAAGGCGGCCATCTGTGTCACGGGATCCTTGATCGTTCGGATCACCACGCGATCCAGGTAGGGGAGTCCCGGCTCGAAGTACTTGTCGAAGCGATCCATGACCAGGTGCGTGCCCTTCGCCCATTCCACGAGCTTGAAGGGACCGCATCCGACCAGCGCCTCGGGCTTCCCGGCCCGCCGCTCCTCGGGAGAGTATTTCTGCGTCACGGCGGGCGAGATGATGATCATCCCCATGCGGTACACCGCGAGCACGTGCATCAGGAACGCGTAGGGTTGCTTGAGTCGGATCTGGACTGTGTTGGGATCGACGACCTCGACGGATTGCACCGAACCGAGGAACTGCCGCATGTTGGACCTGTTCGCGGGGTCCAGCACGAAGTCGAATGTGAACTTGACGGCGGCGGCGTCGACCTTGCTGCCGTCGTGGAACAGGACGTTCTTCTTGAGCTTGAACGTGTAGAGGAGCCCGTCGGGCGAGGCCTGCCACGATTCGGCAGCCTCGGGTATGAACTTGCCGTCGGGTGTAATGCTGACGAGCCCGCAGCCGACGTTCATCGCGACCCAGGCCATCTCGTAGCCCGGCGTCGTGTAGAAGTCCATGCCCAGGATCTCGTTGCCGTAGGCGACCCGCAACATGCCGCCGCGCTTCGGCGTCTGCGCCTCGGCCGGTGGCGCGCCGGCCGGCGCGAGGAGCACGATGATTCCGAGGAGGAGGCCGAGACGGAGATGTGATGTCATGCTATTTATCCAGCCACACCTTGTTGTAGTGCACTTCGAACTCCGCGTTGTAGACGTAGCCCTTCATCCACGGCTGCGCGACCATGTAGAACGGCGAGCCGGAGATCGTGTTCCAGTAGAGCTTCTCGACGCTGAACTCCTGGAACTCCTTGGCGATCGCCTTGCGCCTGGCCGAGTCCAGCTCCCGGGCGTAGCGGGCGTAGTAATCATCGACCTTGGTGTCGGTGTGGCGCGAGTGGTTCCAGGAGGCCTGCGTGGTCGACAGGAAGCCGTTGCTGTCGAGCGTCAGCAGGGACAGGAGATCTTCGACGTACATGTCCCACGGCCCGTCCTGATTGGCCGCGGCCATCCAGGTGACCTTGTCCACCAGCCGGATGTTCGCGGTCACGCCGAGCCGGCTCATCTGCTCCTTGATCACGGTGGCGATGACGTTGAACACACTCTTCTCGGTGTTGGTCATCAGCTCGAAGGTCAGGGGCTTCTGCGGACCGTAACCGGCTTCGGCGAGCAGCGCTTTCGCGCGCGCCGGATCGTAGGGACAAAGGCCCGTGACGTCGACCGTGTCCATAGTCCCCGGCGGGATGATCCCGAGCCACGGCGTCGCGTGGCCCTTGAACGCGATCTTCACGATCTCCTTGCGGTCGATGCCGTAACAGCCGATAGCCTTGCGCACGCGGACGTCACTGAAGATCGGGTGCGGCGCCCGCTCCTTGGACATGGGCTTGCCGTCCTTCGGCACCGTGACCCGCATCATCGCGACCATCGGCGTCGTCTCTTTGCCGGTCATGATCTGGGCCTTCGGGTTCTGCGCGCGCATCGTGTCGACGTGCTCGGGTGAGAACGAGGCGATGAAGTCGATCTCGCCCGCCTTGAACGCGGCCATCTCCGTGATCGGGTCCTTGATGACGCGAATCATCACGCGGTCCAGGTACGGCAACCCGGTCTCGAAGTACTTGTCGAAGCGGTCCATCACCAGGTGGCTGCCCTTCACCCACTCCACGAGCTTGAACGGCCCGCAGCCCACCACCGCGCCGGGCTTGCCCTGCTTGCGGTCGTCGAGGGTGAACTTCTGCGTGGCGGTCGGCGAGTAGATGATCAGCCCGGTGCGGTACCCCGCCAGCATGTGGAGCATGAACGCGTAGGGGTGCTTGAGCCGGATCTGCACCGTGTGGGGATCGACGACCTCGACCGAGTGCACCGATTCGTAGAAGGTCCGCATGCCCGAGCCGGTCGCCGGGTCCATGAGGCGATCGATGCTGAACTTCACGGCGGCAGCATCGACCGTGGTGCCGTCGTGGAAGAGGACGTTCTTCTTGAGCTTGAACGTGTAGAGGAGGCCGTCGGGCGAGATCTGCCACGACTCGGCCGCGTCGCCGACGAACTTGCCGTCGGGCGTGATGTTGACGAGGCCGCACCCGACGTTCATCGCCACCCACATCATTTCGTAGCCAGGCGCGGTGTGAAAGTCGAGGTGGGCGATCTCGTTGCCGTACGACACGCGGAGGGTGCCGCCGCGCTTGGGCTGATCCGCAGCCAGCGCGGCGCCCGACATGAGGAGGACGATACCGAGAAGGGCTGTCGCCCGTATGCGCATGAGGGTTCTCCTCGTCACTTGTCCAACCAGACCTTCTTGTAGAGAATTTTCCACTCGGCGTTGTAGACGTAATCCTTCATCCACGGCTGAGCGATCTCGTAGAACGGCGAGCCCGAGATGGTGTTCCAGAAGAGCTTATCGGCGCTGTACTCCTGGAATTCTCGGGCGATGGCCTTGCGTTTCACCGGGTCCATCTCGCGGGCGTAGCGGGCGTAGTAGTCGTCAACTTTCGTGTCGGTGTGGCGCGTGGTGTTCCACGCGGCGGTGCTGTGCGAGAGGAGCGTGTTCTGGTCCAGGGTGAACAGCGACGCGAGGTCCTCGATATACATGTCGAACGGGCCGTCCTGCGTGGCCACGTTCATCCAGGTCACCTTGTCGACCAGCCGGATGTTCGCGGTCACGCCGATCCGGGCGACCTGCTCCTTGATGACCGTCGCGATGACATTGAACACACTCTTCTCGGTGTTCGTCATCAGCTCGAAGGTCAGCGGCTTCTGCGGGCCGTAGCCGGCCTCGGCCAGCAGCGCTTTCGCCCGGCTCGGATCGTAGGGACACAGGTGCGTGACGTCGGCGGTGTCGGGAGTGCCCGGCGGGATGATGCCGACCCAGGGAGTCGCCTGCCCCTTGAAGGCGATCTTCACGATCTCCTTCCGGTCGATGCCGTAGCAGCCTATGGCCTTGCGAACCCGGATGTCGTTGAAGATCGCATGCGGCCCGCGGTCCTTCGACATGGGCTTCGCGTCCTTCGGGACCGTCATCTTCATCATGGCCACCATCGGCGTGGTCTCTTTCCCCGTCATGACCACGGCGCGGGGGCTCTGCGCTTTGAGTGTTTCGACGTGCTCCGGCGAGAAGTCGACGATGAAGTCGATCTCGCCGGCCTTGAACGCCGCCATCTGGGTGACCGGATCCTTGATGACGCGGATCACGACACGATCCAGATAGGGAAACCCGTGGTCGTAGTACTTGTCGAACCGGTCCATGACCAGGTGGCTGCCCTTCACCCATTCGACGAGTCGGAAGGGTCCGCATCCGACTATCGCTTCCGGCTTGCCACTCTTGCGATCCTCGAGCGAGTACTTCTGCGTGGCGGTGGGCGAGTAGAAGACGAGGCCCATCCGGTACGCGGCCAGCATGTGCAGCATGAATCCGTACGGCTCTTTGAGGCGGATTTGTACCGTGTACGGATCGACGACCTCGACCGAGTGCACCCGCTCGTAGTAGACCCGCATGCTGGACTTGGTCGCCGGATCCATGATGCGATCAATGCTAAACTTGACGGCCGCGGCGTCGACCCTCGTGCCGTCGTGGAAGAGGACGTCCTTCCGGAGCTTGAACGTGTAGAGGAGCGCGTCGGGCGAGATCTGCCACGATTCGGCGGCGTCCGGAACGAACTTGCCGTCGGGCGTGATCCCGAGAAGCCCGCAGCCGATGTTCATCGCGACCCAGTTCAGTTCGTAACCGGGCGCGGTGTAGAAGTCGAGGTGGGCGATCTCGTTGCCATAAGAGACCCGCAGAGTCCCGCCGCGCTTCGGCCCCTCGGTATGGGCGACGTTTGTAGACAGCACGACGAGCGCGACGACGGCGATTACCGCGACCCCAGAACCCCGCCGGAAGCGACGTGCGTGCATGACGATTCCCTCCTGGAGTGCCTGGACGGGATCGAAGTCGGCCAACTTTACAAGAAACTACCCCTGTTAACAACAGGAAACCACGCCTGTAAATAACCCTTTGGGAAGGGCTCCAAAGACCTAGCGGCGCAGGCGGCGGCCGGGAAGAGCGCCGGTGTGATCGCCGCCATCGACGACGACCTCACCGTTGACGACGACCGTGGAGACCCCGACCGAGTAGCGGTGAGGCTCGTCGTAGGTTGCCTGGTCGCTGATGCGCGCGGGGTCGAAGACGACCACGTCCGCCCACGCGCCTTCGCGCAGCACGCCGCGGTCTTTCAATCCGAGCGCGGCGGCCGACGCGCCGGTGGTCTTGTGAATGGCCGCGGGCAGCGTCAGCACTCCGAGGTCGCGGACGAAGTGGCCGAGCACGCGCGCGTGCGTCCCGTACGAGCGCGGGTGTGGCTTGCCGTGGCTCGTCGGCCCGGAGGTGGCGAGCGCGTTGGCGTCCGATCCGATCAGCACCCACGGCGAGCCGATGATCTCGCGCACATCCGCCTCGCTCATCGACCTTATTAAAATTCGCGTCGCGCCGCGATCGGCGATGAGAAAGTCGCAGACGCCGTCGAGCGGATCGACGCCCCGGCGTCGCGCGATCTCGCCGAGCGTGCGGCCGGCGTCCTGGGGGAGATTCGGCGCGACGGCGACGCGTACGACGTCCCAGGAGGGAATGCGGCCGAAGTTGTTGAGGCCCTCGCGCTCGATCTCCGCGCGAATTCGAGCGCGCACCTCCGCGCGGCGCAGCCGCTCGAGCATCGCTGGAATCCCGCCTTCGACGACCCAGCGGGGCAGGAGATTGCGCAGCGGGTTGGTGGCGGTGTCGTACGGGTAGGCGTCGCAGTCCACGGGCAGCCCGCGACGCTGGGCCGCGGCGATCTCCTCGAGCATGCCGCCGGCGCCGCCCCAGTTGTCGACGCCCGAGAGCTTGAGGTGGGCGATCTGCACGTGAACGCCCGTCGCCTCCGCGACCGCGAGCGCCTCGCGAACAGCCTCCCGTCCGCGGTTGGCCTCGTCGCGGACATGGGACGAGTACGCGGCGCCGTGACGGCGGAGCACCCGGGCCAGGGCCAGGATCTCGTCGGCGTCGGCATGGCAGCCTGGGGCAGTGAAGAGCCCCGAGGAGAGGCCCCAGGCTCCGGCAGCGAGGGCCTCCGCGAGCAAGCGCTCCATTGTGGCCAGCTCGTCGACCGTGACGGGACGGCTCTCCATTCCGGCGGTCATGAGCCGAAGTGTGTTGTGGCCGACCTGGAAGATGACGTTCACCGACGTTGCCGGGAACGTCGCGACGTAATCCGCGAACGTCGTGTCGTGGAATTCGAGCCCCGGTGCGCTCGGCGCGAGGTACTCACGGAGCATGGTCATCTGCTCGGGCAGTGCCGGAGCGGCCGAGAAGCCGCAGTTGCCGACGACTTCGAGCGTCACGCCCTGACGAACCTTCGACTCTGCGCGGGGATTGAGGGGCAGCGTGAAATCGGAGTGGGTGTGGATGTCGATGAGGCCGGGCGCCACCACCTGGCCGCGCGCGTCGATCGCGCGGTGAGCCGGTCGCGACGACCGCCGCTCGAGCGCGACGATGCGGCCGGCGCCGATGCTCACGTCGCAGTCCCGGCCCGGCTCGCCTGTGCCGTCGATCAGGTGGCCGCCGCGAATCAGTAGATCGTCCATGGCCGTTTCCCGGCGCTCATCGTCACCGGCGCCGCGCCCGCCAGATCTCCTCGGCCGGCCAGCGGCGCGACCATTCGAGCGTGGCATAGAGGTAGCTGGTCGTGGCCGTCTCCGGCGGTCGCACCTCGGTGAGATCTTCGATCTCGAAGCCGCTGGCCCGGAGCCGGCGGATCCAGTCGCCGTGCGACATGTGAAACTCCACACCCGGATCTCCGGGCCACTCGATCCGGAACATCCCGAATTCCGGCCGCAGCAGCCGATCGGCGACCGGCAGATCGTCCTCCGCCGGAACGCACAGCGTGAAGAGCGTCGAGTTCACGAGGAAGATCAGCTCGCCCCCAGGCCTCAGGATTCGCGCCGCCTCGGGGATCCAGCGATCGGGGTCGGCCCACAGGCAGGCGCCATACTCCGAGATGGCCAGGTCGAAGGCGGCGTCACGGCAGGGCACGGCCTCGGCGTCACCGTGAATCAACGGGAATGTTAGGCCGTGCTCCTTCTGAAGTCGCCGCGCCGTCGCCAGCTGCGACATCGAGGCGTCGATGCCGACGACCTGGGCCCCGCGCCGGGCGAGCCACGACGACACGTACGCCGTGCCGCAGCCTAGCTCGATCGCGTGCTTGCCGTGGACATTCGCGGGAATGACGTTCAGCTGCGATTCGGCCACGTGCCAGATGCCCCACACCGGCTCCTCGCGCGCCCAGCCCCGCTCGGCGGCGGCGACATAGCTCTTCGCCTCGACGTCCCAGCGGGCGCGGTTGCGGCGCACGTGCTCGCGCGGCTCACGGTCGGCGGTCACGGCCGGCACCTTACGGTAACGCGTGAGCCCGGGCAATCACGCCCGGGCAGCGCCCAGGTGCACGTCGCGTCGGGCCTGCAAGCTGGGATCAGCGTAGCTCATCAGATCGGGCCGCGCGCGCCCGAGCATGACTTGCAAATACGCGGGCTCGAGCCCGATGTTCTCGAACCCGTGGAGGACCCCGGCGGGCGCGGAAATGCAGTCCCATCGCCCGAGCACCGTTTCAACGCGGCCGCCGGCGCCGTCCTCGAAAAACACCTTCACCTTGCCGTCAAGGATGAAGAAGACCTCTTCTACCTCGTGCGTGTGCGCGGCGTTGCCCTGGCCCGGCGGCACGAACATCACGCTGAGCGTGAAGTGCTCGGCGGCGATCGCGCGGGGATCGCTCTTGCCGGAGGCGCCGGCGCCGATGTACCGGTGCTGGGCGCGGCGGTAGCCCTCGACGCGGGCGTCGGCGAACGCGTCCCAGTCGGGCTGGCGGTCCACGAAGCGCGCGACGTGCGTCCGCAGGAGATCTTCGAGCGTCGTCATGAGCGGTTCCTCCTGGCGCCGCCCGGAGGGCGGCGGCACCGGGTAGAATACGCCCGTGCGGATCGGCTTCCATCTCACCCCGTTCTGGAGCCCGACGGACCGCGCGCCCACGGCCATCATCGACGAAGCGATCGAGGTCGTGCGGGCGGCGTCGACGATGGGCTTCGCCTGGGTCTCCATCGGCCACCACTGGGTCTCGCACCCGACGGTGTGGCCGCAGCCGATCCCGATGCTCGCCCGGCTCGCGCCCGAGACGGGCCAGATGCGGCTCAAGACCTCGATGTTGCTCCTGCCTCTCCTGAACCCCGTGGACGTCGCCGAGAACGTCGTCACGCTCGACCATATCACCCACGGGCGCCTCGACCTGGGCGTCGCGATCGGCTATCGCGAGCGCGAGCTGGAGGCGGCCGGGCTCGGGCGCAAGGACCGCGTGCCGAAGCTCGAGGAATCGCTCGCGGTCATGAAGCGGCTCTGGAGCGGCGACGAGGTCACGCACGAGGGGACGTACATCCGCATGTCCGGCGTGCGGCTGGGAATCGGGCCCTGCCAGCTTCCGCACCCGCCGCTCGAGATGGGCGCGCAGAGCGTCGGCGCGACGCGCCGGGCGGCGCGCCTGGTGGACGCCGTGTTCTACGGGCCGCAGGTGGCGTGGGCCGACATCGGCCGCCTGGTCGGCGTGTATCGCGAGGCGCGCGGCGCGAACGGGCCCGGCACGGCGATCGCCTCGCGCAGCCTGATCGTCGGCGCGAGCAAGGAGGCGGCGCACACCGCGGCGCGCGCCTATCTCGAGCGCACGTTCAACATGTATCGGACGTGGCAGATGCAGGAGCGGAGCATGGTCGAGCTCCAGCTCGGCTTCGACAAGAGCCTGGACGACTGGACGATCAACGGCACGCCGGCAGATTGCCGCGCGACGATCGAGCGGGCGCACGCCCTGGGTCTCGACGGGATCGGCCTCACGATCTATAGCCTCCCGCGCGGTCCGCGCGCCCGCATCGAGTACTTGCAGATGATCGCCGAGGAGCTCGTGCGTCCAGCGGTCGCGCTCGGGCGCTGACGATGCTCCGGCCGTTCACGTTGCACAGGCCCGAGACGACCGAAGAAGCCTGCGCGCTCCTGGCGCGGATCGGCGAGGACGCCGTGCCGTACGCCGGCGGCACCGAGCTGCTCCTGCTCATGAAGCTCGGGCTGCTCCGCCCGCCGCATCTCGTCGACGTCAAGCGCATCCCCGAGCTGAGTGGTCTCACCGACGGTGGCCGGCTGACGATCGGCGCCACCGTCACGCACCGCGCCCTCGAGCAATCGGCTCTCGTTCGCGAGCGCTGTCCACTCGTGGCCTCGGTCGCCCGCCACGTGGCCAACGTCCGTGTAAGGAACGTCGGCACCGTCGGCGGCAATCTCGCGTTCGCCGATCCCCACAGCGATCTCGCGACCCTCTTCCTGGCGCTCGATGCCCGCGTCGAGCTCGTGTCGCCGGGAGGCCGCCGCGAGCTGGCGCTCGACGACTTCGTCCGCGGCCCCTGGGAGACCGTGCGCCGGCCGGACGAGCTGCTGTCGTGCGTGCGGCTGGCGCCGTGGCCATCCAGGGCTGCCGCCTACGTGAAGTTCGGCGTCCACGAGCGCCCGACTCTCGGCATGGCCGTGGCGCTCACCGTGAACGGCGGAGACGGCCGCGGCGCCGCGCGGATCCAGGACGCGCGCATCGCCGTGGGATGTGTGGGCCCGCGTCCGATGCGCGTAGCCGAGGCCGAGGTTCGACTGCGTGGCGTCGCGGCCGATCAAGTCGACGACGTGGTCGGCGCCGTCGGCGACATCGCGGCGAACGGCGTCGATCCGGCCGACGACATGCATGGCTCCGGCGACTACAAGCGCGAGATGGTGGCAGTGTTCACGCGCCGCGCGCTGCGCGCGGCGGCAGCGCGTGCGCGTGGCGTGGAGCCGATGATTGGCTTTCCGTACGCGGTGGTCGCGTGATGGACGATGCGCGGGCGGCGACGCGGATCCGCCTGGCCGTAAACGGACGATCCTGCGATCTCGAGGTCGCGTCGCATGCGCTGCTGCTCGACGTGCTGCGCGACGTCCTCGACCTGAAGGGCGCCAAGCGCTCGTGCGACATCCAGGTATGCGGCGCCTGCACGGTCCTGGTCGACGGGATGGCGGTGAGCGCCTGCACGTATCTCGCGATCGAGGCCGATGGGCGCACCGTGCTGACGGTCGAGGGGCTGGCCGACGGCGAGTCACTTCATCCGTTGCAGCGAGCGTTTCTCGACGCCGGCGCGGTCCAGTGCGGCTTCTGCACGTCCGGCATGCTGCTGACGGCGCGAGCAATGCTCACCGAGACCCCGGCGCCGACCCGCGAGGACGTTCTGCACTACCTGCGCGGGAGCCTCTGTCGGTGCACGGGCTACCGGAAGATCGTCGAGGCGATCATGGCCGCCGCGGAGACGGCGCGGTGAGCGGGCAGCCGTTTCGCGCGGTCGGCCGGGCGATTCCACGCATCGACGGCCTCGAGAAAGTCACCGGCCGCGCCCGCTACGTGACCGATCTCGTCGTTCCTGGGATGGCTCACGCCAAGGTGTTGCGCTCGCCGTACGCTCACGCGCGTGTGCGAAAGGTGGATGTGACGCGCGCCCGCGCGCACCCCGGTGTTTTCGCCGCGCTGTGCGGTACCGACCTCACGTGGTGCGAGCCGTACTACGGCCCGGCGTATCGCGACCGCCCTGTGCTGGCCATCGACGTCGCGCGCTACGAGGGCGAGCCGGTGGCGGCGGTGGCGGCGGCCGATGAGGCCACGGCGGACCAGGCTCTGGATCTGATCGAGGTCGACTACGAGCCCCTGCCGCCAGTGATGACGCTCGAGGAAGCGCTGGTGCCGGGCGCGCCGCTGGTGCACACGGGCACGCCGCAGGCCGGCCACTTCGCCGATCTCGCCTCGCTTCGTGCCGTGCCGGGCACCAACGTCTGCCACCAGTTTCATTTCGAGCGAGGCGACAGTGGCCGCGGGCTCGCATCGGCCGATCTGGTGCTCGACGAGACGTACCGTTTTCCACCGGTCCAGCACGTGGCGCTCGAGGCCCACGCAGCCGTCGCGCTGTGGAGCGAGACGGACGGGCTGACGATCTGGGCGTCGACCCAGAATCCGTACTCGGTGCGCGTCGAGCTAGCGAAGATGTTCGGCGTGCCACTCGCGCGGATCCGGGTGGTGGTTCCGCACCTCGGGGGCGGCTTCGGGAGCAAGACGTACGCGAAGCTCGAGCCGCTGGCGGCGGCGCTCGCGCGCGCGGCCGGCCGGCCGGTGCGCCTGGCCGCGTCGGTGGCCGAGGCGTTCCAGACCGTGCGGCGGTGCGCCGCGCGGGTGCACATGCGCGTCGGCTTCGGGCGCGACGGCAGGCTCGTCGCCGTCGAGTGCGGCGCGGACTATGACGTGGGTGCCTACGCCGACATCGGCCCGCGCGTCGTCCAGAAGGCGACGTACACGGCGACAGGGCCTTACCGGGTCGCGGCGGTCACCCTCGACGCGCGCGCCGTCTACACGAACACCACGCCCGGCGGCGCGTTCCGAGGCTTCGGTGTCCCCCAGCTCGCCTGGGCGCTCGAGTCCCTGTTCGACGTGGCCGCCGAGCGGCTCGGCCGCGATCCCGTGGAGCTGCGGCGGCAGAACTTTCTCGCCCACGGTGAGGAATTCGCGCCGGGAGACACACCCATCGACGGCAAGCTCGAAGAGAGCTTGGGACGCGCAGCCGAGACGATCGGCTGGACGCAGGCGGGCGCGGCCGACCGCGGGCGCGGCGTCGCCGCGATGCTCAAAGCTTCGGTCGCGCCCAGCGTGTCAGAGGCGATCGTGCGGCTGCACACCGACGGCAGCGTCACCGTGCTGGCGAGCGCCGTCGAGATGGGCCAGGGAACTCGCACCGTACTCGCACAGATCGCCGCCGAGGTGCTGAGCGTGCCCATGGCCCGGGTGATCGTCGTCCAGCCCGACACGGCCGTCACGCCGTACGACCAGACCACCAGCTCGAGCCGCTCGACGGCGATGACGGGCCGTGCCGTGCAGGTCGCCGCCGAGGACGTGCGCGAGCAGCTTCTCCACGTGGCCGCCGCCGAGCTCGGCATCGCCGTGAAGGATCTGGCGCTCGACGACGGCGCGGTCGTCGCGCCGTCGCGCCGGCTCACGTACGCCGAGGTGCTGATGCACCGGTTCGGCATGTCGGGCGGCGAGATCATTGGTCGCGGTATCGTCGCGCCGGGCCGCACCGCGGCGCCTCTCGGCGGCAGTACGCCCTTCTGGGAGGTCGCGGTGGGCGCAGCCGAGGTGAGTGTCGACGAGGAGACCGGCGCGCTGCGGGTCGAGCGCTACGTCTCGGTCGCCGATGTCGGCCGCGCCATCAACCCGCTCTTGCTCGAAGGCCAGGACGAGGGCGGCGTGGTGCAGGGACTCGGCCACACGCTCCTCGAGGAGATGCTCTACCAGGACGGACATCTGCTGAACGGCACGCTGCTCGCCTACCGCGTGCCGCGCGCCGACGACGCTCCGCCCGCGCTCGAATGCCGCTTCGTGGAGAACGCCGACGGCAGCGGGCCCTTCGGCGCCAAGGGGGCGGGCGAGGGCAGCCTGATCCCGGTGAGCCCGGCCGTCTCGAACGCCCTCGCGCGTCTCACCGGCGTCAGACTTCGCGACCTGCCGCTCACGCCCGAGCGCGTGTGGCGCGCGCTCCGTGCCCGCAGGCGTCGCTGATTCGACAAGTCGAGCGGGCGCGCTAGCGACCGGCGGCGTACGTGATGCGGTAGATGCGTCCGGCCTTGTCGTCGGAGACCAGCAGAGAGCCGTCGGACAGCACGAGCACGTCCGCGGGACGCCCGGACGCGCTGGTGCCCTTCAGCCATCCCGAGGCAAACGGCTCGTACGAGGTCGCGCGTCCGCCTTCGACCTTGACGAACGTGACGCGGTAGCCGATCGGCGTCGACCGATTCCAGGAGCCGTGCTCGGCGATGAAGATGCCGCCCCGGTAGCGCTCGGGAAACATCCGTCCGGTGTAGAAGCGCATGCCGAGGGCCGCGACGTGCGGGCCGAGAAGCCGGGCCGGAGCAGTGAACTCCGTGCACGCGCGTCCGGCGTTTTGCTCGGGGTCGCGCAGGCCGTCGCCGTGACAGTAGGGGAAGCCGAAGTGCTCGCCCGGGCGCGTCAGGCGGTTCAGCTCGTCCGGCGGCTGGTCGTCGCCGAGCCAGTCGCGCCCATTGTCGGTGAACCAGAGCTCGCCGCTCTCCGGCTGGAAGTCAAAGCCGACGCTGTTGCGTACGCCGCGCGCGACCACCTCCGGGCGGCCGCCGGCAATGTCGAGCTTCGTGATGGTCGAATGCAGCGGACCGGGCGGCATGCAGATGTTGCACGGTGCGCCGACGGGCACGTAGAGACGGCCGTCCGGGCCGAACGCGATGAACTTCCAGCCGTGGTGGGCGTCGGAGGGATAGGCGTCGCTGACGATCTCGGGCTTCGGCGGGCGCTCGAGGTCGCGCGCCACGTCGCGGAAGCGCAAGATCCGGTTCACCGCGGCGACGTAGAGCGCGCCGTCGCGGAAAGCGACGCCGCTCGGCTGGTTCAGCCTGCTGGCCAGGACGTGAACCCGGTGCTGGCCGTTACGGTTGTCCACCGCGTAGACCTTGCCCTCCGATCGCGAGCCGACGAACACGATCCCGTCGGGTCCCGCCGCCATCTGGCGGGCGTTCGGCACGTCGCCCGCATAGACCGAGATCTGAAACCCGGGCGGCAGCGTGATGTCGGCGGGCTCGGCGGAGGCGCTCGGGAGGAAGCCGGTGAGAGAGCCGCAGCCCACGGCGAGCAGCGCGGCGACGGCAATGGCCACGAGTGCAGTGACGGCGGCGGGCATGCCCCATTGTGCCTCGGTGGGACTGAGCGCGCGACCTCCGCGCGTCGGCTCCCCCGCGGCGGTGTAGACTGACGCCGCCATGACGACTCAACGCGACCTCTGCTTCACTCCCGCGATCGAGCTCTCGAAGCTGTACCGGGCGCGGAAGATCTCGCCACTCGAGGTCATGCAGGCGGTCCTCGCCCGGATCGACGCCGTGAACCCGGCCGTGAATGCCATCGTGACGCTGACGCGTGATGCGGCGCTGCACGAGGCGCGGCGAGCCACGACTTCGCTCCGGCGCGGGTCGACGCTGCCGCCGCTCTTCGGCGTGCCGGTCGGCATCAAGGACGTGACGCCGACGAAGGGCATCCGCACGACCTACGGCTCGAAGCTCTTCGAGAGTCACGTCCCCGACCAGGACGCGCTGGTCGTCGAACGGTTGCGTGCCGCGGGCGCCATCGTGATCGGCAAGACCAACACGCCTGAGTTCGCGTTCGGTCCCAACACGATGAACGCTGTGTTCGGGGCGACCCGTAATCCCTGGAACCTTGCGCTCACGGCCGGTGGGTCGAGCGGCGGCTCGGCGGCAGCGCTGGCCACCGGCATGTGCCCGCTCGCCGAGGGGACCGACCTCGGCGGCTCGCTACGCGGCCCGGCGTCCTACTGCGGCGTCGTCGGCTTCCGGACTACTCCAGGGCTCATCCCGCGCTATCCGTCCGTCCTGGCGTGGGACACGTATTCGGTGGAAGGGCCGATGGCCCGGACCGTCGCGGACGCGGCGCTGATGCTGTCGGCCATGGCGGGTATCGACGAGCGTTCGCCGACCTCCTACGAGGTCGATACGCGCGACTTCGCGCGGGCGGTGCGGGCACCGTCCGTGAAGGGCTGGCGTATCGCGTGGACGCCGGACCTCGCCGGGCTCATGACGATCGACGACGAGGTGCGGGCCGTCTTCGAGCGGGCGGTGGCCGTTTTCCGGTCGGCCGGCGCCCGCACGGAGGAGGGCGGTCCGGATTTCGGCGAGGTGCCGGAGATCGTCCGGCTCACGCGGGGGCTCCTGATGGTCGCCCGTCACGCCGACAAACTTCCAGAGCATCGCGCCGTTCTCCAGCCCGGCCTCGTCGAGAACACCGAGCAGGGTCTGGCGCTCACCCCGGTCGAGGTGGCGCGCGGCGAGCTCCTGCGCACGCGGCTCTGGCAGCGCGTGAGCGAGTTTCTCACCGACCGTGATCTTCTGATCACGCCGACGTCGGCGACGCCGCCGTTTCCCGTCGAGCAGCCGCACGTGACCGAGATCAACGGCCGGCCTGTCGGCAAGGCGATGCAGCGCTCGTATCTCACCTACGCCTTCTCCGTCCTCGGGCTGCCGGCCATCTCGATCCCGTGCGGATTCACGAAGTCCGGGCTCCCGGTTGGGCTGCAGATCGTGGGCAAGCGGCGCGGGGAGGCAGCGGTGCTGCGCGCCGCCGCGGCGTTCGAGGCGGCGCAGCCCTGGGCCCCGCACGTACCGCCGATCGTCGCGCGTCGAAGCTGAAGGAGGAAGCGATGGGCACCTATCGACGTATCAACGTAGCGTCCGGGCGGCCGCTGGAGAAGCTCGCGCACTACTCGCGTGCGGTGCGCGTGGGCGACATGGTGCTGCAGTCAGGTACGACGGCGATCGACCGCCAGGGCAACGTGCGCGGAGTCGGCGACGCGGTGAGGCAGGTCGAGACGATTATGACGATCGCGGAGTGGAGCATGGGCCGCGCTGGCGGCCGACTCGCCGACGTGGTACGAAGCCGCATCTACGTCACCGACATGGCCGTCGGGCCGGATGCGGTGCGGACACTGGCCCGCTACTTCCGGGATGTGCGTCCGGCGGCTACCCTCGTGCAGGTGAACCGGCTCGCGAGACCGGAGCAGCTCGTCGAGATCGAATTCGATGCGGTCGATGGCGCGGCCTCCTCGGCCCGACGCATCTCGTCCGGGCGCGCCATCGAGGACGAGTATGCGTACTCGCGGGCTGTGCGCGTCGGTGACCGCGTCTTCGTCTCCGGCACCACCGCGCTGAACGCCCGCGGCGTCGTCGAGGGCAAGGGCGATGTGTACGGGCAGACCCGCGCTACGATGGACACGATCTTCGCTGCTCTCGAGCAGGTGGGGGCCACGCGTGGGGATCTCGTCTACACCAAGACCTATCTCACCGATCTCGGCGGCGGTGCCGCTTACACGCGAGGCTGGCTCGAAGCGCTCGGCGACGTTCGGCCGGCGTCGACACTGCTTGGGATTCCGGCGCTCGTGCACCCGGAGATGCTCATCGAGGTCGAGGCGGAAGCGGTGATCGGCGCCTCACGGTCGCGCCGTGATATCTACACGCAGCTCGGACGCGAGAAGCCCCGCGGCTACGCGCGGGCGGTGCAGGTCGGCGACTCGATCTGGGTCAGCGGTTGCACGTCGATGAACTCGGCCGGCGAGCCGCAGGCGATTGGGGACTGGGCCGGGCAGTCCGACGCGGCTCACGAGACGATTCGCTGGACGCTCGAGCAGGCAGGCGCCACGCTCGACGACGTCGTCCGCCGGCGCATCTTTACGGTTGACAGCGCCGACGTCAATCGCGCCCACGGCGCGGGCCCGGCCTGGTTCGCCGGTAGCTGCCCGTCGTCGCTCGGCTGTCGCATCGCCGGGCTCGCGCGGCCCGAGCTCCTCGTCGAGGTGGAGGTGGCTGCGGTCAGGGGCGCCCGCGACGGAATCGAGTGGATCGCGCCGGACGCCGTCGACCCACTCGATCGCGCGCCGGCCAGCTGAAGGTTGCCAGTCAGTCGCCGCTCCGGCGGTCCGCCAGCCACCTCGAACGGGAAACGCGGCTCGCGCCTCGCGCAAGGCTCTCCGTAGGAACGAATAAGCGGCGCCCCGGCCGAGGGCCACCGGGGCGCCGCACATCGGTCAGTCGAACATCAGGACGGTCCGGGCGACCTCGCCGGCCTTCATGGCGCGGAACGCGTCGTTGACGTCCTCGAGGCGTCCGCGCCGGGTGATCATCTCGTCCAGGCGCAGCAGGCCGCGCTGGTAGAAGTCGACGTACTTCGGCATGTCGACCTTGAAGCGGTTCGAGCCCATGCTGCAGCCCTGGATGCGCTTCTCGCGCAGGAAGACGCTGCCCTCGAGCTCGAGCTTCTGACCGACCGGGATCATGCCGATGACCGTCGCGGTGCCGCCCGGGCGGATGCACTCGAAGGCCTGCTCGGCCGCCTTCTTCAGACCGATCGCCTCGAACGCGTACTCGACCCCGCCGCCGGTCATCTCGCGGATCGCTTTGACCGGATCGACCTTGGACGCGTCCACCGCGTGGGTCGCCCCGAGCTCGCGCGCCTGGGCGAGCTTCTTTTCGAAGACGTCGACCGCGATGATCATGCCGGCACCCGCGATGCGCGCCCCCTGGATGACCGCGAGGCCCACGCCGCCGGCGCCGTATACCGCCACTGTCGCTCCCGCCTCGACGCGGGCCGTATTGAGGACCGCACCCACGCCGGTCGTGACGCCGCAGCCGATGAGCGCCGCGCGGTCGAGCGGCATGTCGTTCTTGACCTTCACGAGCCCGTTCTCGTGCACCAGCATCTTCTCGGCGTAGGCCGAGAGGTTCGCGAACTGGTTCACCGGCGAACCGTTCCAGGTGAGCTTCGGCGGCTGCTGGGGCGTGCGGACGGGGCGCGACTGGCAGAGGTGCGTGCGTCCCGTCAGGCAGTACGAGCAATGGCCGCAGAAGACCGAAAGACAGGCGATGACGTGGTCACCGGGCTTGAATTCAGTCACGTGCGGGCCGACCGCTTCGACGACTCCGGCGGCCTCGTGGCCGAGGATCGCCGGGGTCGGGAACTGGTAGTAGCCGTCGACGAAGTGGAGGTCGCTGTGACACACACCGCTGGCCACCGTGCGCACGAGCACCTCGCGCTCGATGGGCTGCGCGACCTCGACGTTCTCGATGGTGAGGGGCTTCTGGGGACCGTGGAACACGGCGGCTTTCATGAGGGCTCCTTTTCTAGGGCAGCAGATCTCGGACGAGAACACGAGCTCCCGGCACCGCCAGGAAGACGCCGATGTCGATCAGGCGGTCGTACTCCGCACGCGTCCAGCGTCGCGTGCGGATTGCGTCTGCGTCCATGCGCGCGACGCTACGTCAGAAGGCGGGAGACGTCAATGCGTGCGATTCCGGACGCAGGACGAGCGCCGGTTGTTCAGCCGCGACCCTCGGGCTCGCGCTCGACCGCGCGGCCGGCTTCCGCCCAGCCGGTGAATCCGACCGCGAGATGAGCGACGTTCGGGAATCCCATGTCGCGCAGGACGTCGGCCGCCAGGGCTGAGCGCTGGCCGCCCGCGCAGTACACGATGATCCGCTTCGTCGGGTCGATCTTGCCCGAGTAGTAGTGCGACGTCGGGTCGAGCCAGAACTCGAGCATGCCGCGTGGCACGTGCGTCGAGCCGGGAATGAAGCCGAGCTTGCGCCGCTCGCGGACGTCGCGAATGTCCACCACCTGGACGTCGCCTCGGGCCATCTCCGCCTCGACCTGCTCGACGGACAGGTTCTCGATCCGCGTTTTCGCTTCCTCGACCATCTGGCCGACGGTCTTTCTCGGCTTCCACGTCGTGGTCATGGGCATGTCCCTCAGGACGGGATCGTCGCACCCGCGCCGGCTTCGGGCAAGCCGGTGGGCGCGGGGAAGCGTCCGAGATCGCGGCGTGCACGCTCGGTCAGGCCGTAGGTCGCGCGCTCGAGCCGCCGGAACCAGCCGTAGACGTCGCGCTGAAGGATGCGCGATGCGTTGGGCACCAGACCGGTCTGGCGCAGCGCCTTCAGGCTCGCGCGGCCTCCGCGCTCGATCAGCATCGCGCAGCGTAAAGCCTCCTGACGGTAGGCCGTCACGATCGGCGTGCGCGTGACGCCGCCGCGATTCGGGTCGCCGACGCGCCGGGCATGCTCTCCAAGGAGGAGCGTCAGTCTCGCCACCCGTCGGCGCGGCCGGTAGGGTACGGGATCGAGGATGACCTCGACACCGGAGGCGCCGCGGCCGGGGTCGACGGTTATCAGACCGAGCCCGAGCCGCCGGCAGAGGTCGTGCACTTTTTTGCGATGGACCGGCGCGCGCCGGGCCCGACGGCCGCGCGGGCGGATCACCGCAACGTAGACACGGTCGGTGAGCGCGAGCCGGTCGATGCCTTGCAGGACCAGCGAGAGCCCGAACGTCAGCTTCAGCTCCACGATCACCGGGGGCTCGTGGCCGCGCGTGCCCACGACATCACAGCCGCGCACCTCGGCCTTGACGTCGTATCCCTGGCTTTCGAGGAAGGCTTTGACCGCCGGGTACAGGTCGGCCTCGGCGGATGAGGACGCCACGCGTGGCATCGACGCGATTCTACGCGACGGGGTCCCGCAGGCCGCTCAGTTCTCGTCATGCAGGCGTCGGCTCCGTCGCGGAAGAAAGATCTGGGCGTGCCGGCCGAGGCGCCAGAACACCACGACGTGACTGGCGATGATGAGCGGCACCAGGAAGGTGACGAGGAGACTCAGGGGCAGGTGCAGCAGCGGCCTCAACGAGGCTGGGTCGGCCAGAGCCAGCCGGGTTGCCGTGCCGACCACGAACAGGATGTCGATCAGCCCGAGAACGTTCCAGGCACCGACCAGTCCGCGCCGCGCTTCCAGCGGGCGGGCCGCCGCGAGAAGCGCGAGCGCCAGTGTCGCGACGAGGATGTCGCCCCATCCGCCCGGAACCGCGAACGCATAAGGGAGTGCTCCGTCTCGGTAATAGAGCACGAGGAAGTAGATGCCAACGAAACGCGTCAGGTGCAGCGCCACCAGCCAACCGAGGTCGAGAGTGCCGAGCCAGCCGCGAAACCCCGGCAACGCGACGAACGCCGCCAGCACCAGGGTGGTCAGCCCGACGAGCACGAGCTGTGGAACGGGGGGCCGCCAGGTTGCGACGTGGCCCGAGGCTCCGAGCCCAACGGCGATCAGGAGCCAGCCGACTCCGACGACGACGTAGCGGCGACCATCGGCGGGCGCGGGACTCATGCCGATGTCCTCCTGGCGCGCACCGCGGGGAGTACGTGCTCGCCGAAGAGCTGAACGGTGCGGACGGGATCGACTGCGAGGCTCACGGAGAACATGAGTCGGCGCACACCCGCAGCTTGGGCTGTGCGGACCTGCGCCAGGCATTCTTCGGGAGTGCCGCAGATCGCGAGGCGCCGGCTCAGGTAGTCGAACAGGCCGAGCTCGGCCACGAGCGCGGCGTCAGCCTCGCCGGGCCGGGTGCTGTAGCGGCGACGCAGCTCGCCGAGCGCGGCGCGATACTCGGGCGGCACGCCCCGGTGGGCGAGATCGCCGCCGCCCATGACATACGCCGAGACGAAGGCGAGGATGGCGCCGATCTTCCGGCGCGAGGCCTCGCCGTCGGCGCCGCAGTCGAGGCACGCGATCTGCCAGGTCTCGACGTCGTCCGGTTTCCGGCCCGCCGCTCGCGCCGCGTGCGCGACGATGCCCTCGGATTCCTTTACGTCTTCGGGGCCAAGCCCGTAGTTGATGAAGACGCCGTCGGCGTGGGCCCCCGCGGCCTTGAGCGAGCGAGGGTGGGAGGCGGCGAGAAAGACCGGGCTCGAGCGCTTCACCCACGGCAGGTGCGCCGTTCCGCCACGATATGAAGCGGGCCGGGCGCCCAGGAGCTCCTTGAGGAACACGACGCCGTCCGCCAGCTCGGCGGCCGGCAGGCTCGGCGCGCCGAGATTCCGCGTGCCGCTGTGGCCGACCCCGATGCCGAGCACGGCGCGTCCTGGTGCCAGGAGCTCGATAGACGCGATCGAAGCGGCCGACACTGCCGGATGGCGGGTGACGAGATTGCTCACGCACACGGCGACCCGGGCCCGCCGCGTCCGAGCCGCCACGAGCGTCGTCGCCACCCACGGGTCCATCGCGTTGCCCGGCGTGTCGGCGATTCCGACCATGTCGTAGCCGAAGCCGTCCGCCGCCTCGGCCATTGCCCCCACGAGCGCGATGTCGTAGGGCCAGAAGAAGAAGCCGATCTCCATGGGTGGCTAGCTCCTGGTGCCCGATCGCCGGCCCGTAGCTCCCTCCTCTACCCGAACCTCGACGACATCTCCTGATACGCGGGAAAGGTACTCGACAAGGCGTCGCACGTCGGCCGCGATGTCGGTTCGGTGAGAGCGCCTCTCGGCCTGGAGGGTGCGTCCATCATCCAGCCGGACCGGTCTCATGTCTCGCAAGTCGTGGACGACCGTGGTCTGGATGGCTGTAGGCGCCATGTCCGAGAGGTGCCTCGCCTCGTAATGACGCATGGCGCGCTCCGTGACCAGCCGCTGACCAGTCGGCTCATCCAGCGTGACCATCGCGCTCGTCGTGAGAGCGCAGAAGCCCGGGCCTGCTTTGGCGAGGACGGTCGTGCCGCCAAACGCGCACGCGAGCTTTCCACCGCCGCGCTCCTGGACGGCTCCGTCGGAGCTTCGCACCTTCAACGAATACCGAAACTGAAGAAGAGAGCCGTCTGCATCGAGCCGGCCGAGCAGGGCACGCGCGTCATCCCGCAAGTCGTGGGTTGGAATGTGCCTGACTTGTCCCTGACCGGGACTGGCGAGTACACCGGCTCGCCAGGGCGGGAGAGGATTCACCAGAACTACAAGGTGGGAGTCGTACGTCGACACTGAAAGGCGGTGCTCTCGTTCGCCACAGCGATAGACATAGGTGTCCATCTCTGCGTCTCTCCGCCTATGTCGTCCGCTCGCGGCCTATCTCCGGGTGAGCTCCTCGCGCAAGCGGGCGGCCACGATCATTTCGTCGCCGGGCTGGAGGTTGATCGGATCGACGGCAATCTCGTCGAAGTAGCCGCCCTGATGAGTGCCCTGCTGCACGTAGATGTGGGGATCGCCCTGGGCTAGAGCCACCTGCACCGCGTGCCCGGACGGTCCCCGCCAGTCCGGCGTGAAGTAGACGACCGCGTGGGGGAGCACGCGATTCACGGCATCCTGCTCGACCACGACACGCAGGCCGTGAATATCCGCGAGCGCGTCAACGATCGTCTGGCACACGTCGGTGTAACGCTTCATCTCCGATGCCTCGTCCTCAGCCATGAACAGCTCGAGCGCCGTGACCAGTCCGGCGATCTCTTCTTTCGAGGTCTTCGCGGCGCGCCCAAGGGCCTGGTTGGGGCTCGCGTTGAGCGCTACCGCCCGCATGAGGTCGCGGCGTCCCGCCAGGATGCCGGTCGATTGCGGGCCGCGGATGCCCTTGCCGCCGCTGAAGCTCACGAGGTCGGCGCCCAGGCGCAGGAACTTCGTCAGGTTCTCGCGGGGCGGCAGCATGGACGCCGCGTCGACGATGACCGGCACGCCCCGGCGATGCGCGATCGCGATCACCTGATCGAGCGGGAGGATGCCGGGCGGGCTCGTGAACGACGAAATCAAATAGGCCACCGCCGCCGTCCGATCGGTGATCGCCTCTTCCAGCTCGAAGAGCTTAGTCCCGCGCGCCAGGCCGATCTCGACGAGGGCGCCGCCGGCGACGCGATAGGCCTGATCGTAGGCGAACCGATGGGCGCGCTGGATGACGATCTCGTTGCGCATGCCGCGCGTGTCGGGCAGGCGCGTGATCTTGGCTGGGTCGGTGCCGGCAATGCACGCCGCGGCCTGCAAGATGAGCCCTGAGCTTGCCCCCGCCGTCACGAATGCCGCCTCAGCGCCGAGCATGCGGGCGATGGCCGCTCCGGCCGCCTCGTTGAGCTCGTCGATGTTCACCAGCGCTTGCGAGGCCTCGCGCATCGCCTCGAGCGCTTCCGGCCTCAGCAGGGAGCCGCCGTAGCGCGTGGTGGTCCCGGAGCCGTGAATGACGGGGCGCACGCCGAGCTTCTTGTAGATCGCGGGAATCATGCGAGTCCTTCTTCCTTCATCGCGCGAATCGCGGTGTCGAACGCGGCCAGGGTCTCGGCGATGACGTCGTCGGTGTGGCAGGTGCCCACGAGGGCGCGGGCGCCGTTGAAGTCGACACCGTTGAGAATGAGCGCCTGGCGAAGCGCCCGGCTCTGATCGGCGTTCTTCGCGTCGAGGTGCCGCCAGTCCACGTCGCGCACGGACTGGTCCGATCCGTCGCGGGGCGGCGCGTCGGCGCCGAAGAAAATCTTCCAGTCGCTGTGCTCGCCGTAGATCTTCCACGCGACCTTGTGACGCGCCAGGGTCTCGTTCATCCCGTGCCGCAGCGCCGCCGCCTGCCGGTTAACGAAGCGGATGGCCTCGCCGTCGGCGATCGAGGAGAGCATAGCGACGCCGGCCGCCGCCGTGAGCGGGTTGGCGTTGAAGGTACCGGCGTGGGCGATCTTGGCGCGGCGATTCTCGTCGGCGCTGGGCTTGGTCGCGATGTAGCTCATCACGTCCTCGCGCCCAACGCAGGCGCCACCGGGCAGCCCGCCGCTGAGGATCTTCGCGAGCGTGGTCATGTCGGGCGTGACCCCGAACTTCTCCTGGGCGCCGCCGGGCGCCACGCGGAAACCGGTGACGACCTCGTCGAAGATGAGGAGCGCTCCGGCGCGCCGCGTCTCTTCACGGAGCGCGGCCAGGAAGGACGGGGGAGTGGGCACCGACCCGAAGTGTCCGCCCGTCGGCTCGATGATCACGACCGCCACGTCGCCCTTCGCGAGACGCTCGCGAACCGCGACGATGTCGTTGGGCGGCAGCACCGTGACGAGGTCCACCACCTCGCGGAGCTGACCCGCCTCGGGCTCGGCGGCGTACGGCGGGCGTACGCCGATCTCGAGCCCTTCGTGCCAGCCGTGGAAGTGACCGGCGAACTTGACGACGTGCTTCTTGCCCGTGAAGGCCCGGGCCAGGCGCACCGCCATGTGCGTGGCCTCCGTGCCCGACGCCGTGAACCGCACGCGCGCGGCGCTGGGCACCAGCCGGTGAACCCACTCGCCCCACTCGACTTCCTTCGGGTGGCAGGCGCCATAGTGCGTGCCATGCAGCGCTTGCTCGCGCACGGCGTCCACGACCGGGCGGGGATTGTGTCCGAGGAGCAGCGCGCCGTGGCCCATCCAGTAGTCGACGTAGCGGCGGCCGTCGACGTCCCACTTGTAGGCGCCCTCTGCCCGGTCCACATAGAGCGGAAACGGCTGCATCCGGCGATTGTCGTGCGTCACCGCGTCGGGGAAGAGTCGCCGAGCGCGCTCGTACAGCGCGCGCGAGGCGGGCAGCGCGGCGGCGTAGCCATCCTGGATCTTCGCGGAATCGACTAGACGGGCCATGTGATTCTCCTGTCGGAGTGGCTTTGGTCGCAAGCGCGACGACGCCGGCCAGCGCGCTTCAGCGCTGACCGGCGTCGCAGACTCGGGGGAGCTCGGCGCGCCGGACGACGCTCAGTCCAGGTCGAGTGGATCGCGCTTCGGGCCCACGCTCTGCATGGCCTCGAAGCCGTTTTCCACCATGTCGCAGTAGAGCTCGACGCGGTTGCCGTCCGGATCGAAGAAGTACACGCTGCGGGTGACGTTGTGCTCGGCGGTGCTGTCGAGCGGGATGCCCATGCGCTTCAGCTCTTTGTAGGCGGCGCGCAGCTCCTCGAAGTTGTCGAGGCGCCAGGCCACGTGATGCAGGCCGGGCTGTGTCTTCGCAGGCGGCTCGCCGGTCGCCTGCTGGAACAGCGCGAGGTCGTGGTGCTCCTTGCCGAAGCTGAGGAACACCGCGCCGCGCTCCAGGTTCTCGTGGGCCACCTTCAGGCCCAGCGTCTGCGTGTAGAAGTCCCGCGATTTCTCGGCGTTGCGGACGTTGAGCACGACGTGACCGAGCCTCTTCGCCTGGATCATGTGGCCCCTCCCCCCGGGCGCTCCCGGCGCCCGGGCCCTACTCTACCGCGCTTTTGGCCCGTGAGCACAAGGGCCGTTGTCCGGCATCCGACCCGGCCGGAGCGGCCCGGGCCTATGGCGCCGGGTAGACGACGCTCGCGCCGGACGCCGCGAACTCGCGCGGCCAGACGACGAGCCATCGTCCGTTCTGGTTCTGCTTCACCTTGACGTGCTCGAGGCCATAGTTGTTCTCGCCCTCGAACGAGTAGCGGCCGAACGGCGTGTCGACCCGGTTGGTCTTGAGCCAGGCCGCGAGCGCCTTGTCGTCGAGCGTCCGTGCCCCGTTCACCGCGGCCTCGAGGAGGAGCCACGCGTTCAGCGAGCTCGCCGCCTGGGTTTCCACGAGCGGGTAGGGCAGCCCCGCCTGTTTCGCCCGCTCGGCGAAGAGCTTGCACAGGGTGTCCGTGCTCGGGTTGGTCGTCATCGGCGGATGCGCCTCGAACGTGCTGAAGGCGAAAGCGTTCGCGGCGCCCGATGCCGTGAGCAGCGGGCCCGGAGACGGGAAGAGATGATACTGACCTCGCGGCCGGTACCCGATCGTCTGAAGCGCGTCGAGCAGGAGATTGCCGTCGAGCCCGATCGCGCCGACCCAGAGAAAGTCGGCGTCCGCTTCCTTGACGCGAGCAGCAATCGGCGCGAAGTCCCGGTTGCCGAACTCGTACTCGAGGTAGAGCAGCACTTTCAGGCCGCGAGCGGCCGCGACCTCGCGCGCGCCGGCCGAGATGAACTGCACGGAGGGGAACTTACTCGTGACGATCGCCATCGTCTTCGGCGGATGCCCGGTCGATTCGAGCGCGTCGAGCAGCTTCGTGGGCACCACCTTCTCGGACTCGAAGGCGAGACCGCTCGAGGAAAAGTGCATGGGGTACTTCGCGAGCTTGGGAATGCCGAACGTGTGATGGATCAGCACCTTCTGGTAACGCTGCGCGACGGCCATCGCCGAGAGGATGGCGCCGGTCGCATAGGGGCCGATGATCAGATCGACCTTGTCGACGGTGATCAGTCGCTCGTAGAGCGTGCGGGTCACCTCGGGCTTCGACTGATCGTCGAGCAGCACCCATTCGATCGGCCGGCCGAGGAAGCCGTTGCGCTTGTTGATCTGCTCGACCGAGATCTCGCCGGCGATCTTGTGAATGGTGGAGGTCGCCGCGAGCGGGCCGGTCAGGGCCAGCGTGCTGCCGATGCGCACCGGCGGGCCGGACGGCGCGGCGGCCACCGAAGTGGCCGCCGCGAGCACAACGAGAACGAGGGCCAGGAGCGGGCGGGTTCCGCCGCTCACGGACCGTCGCTACGCGATCACGCGATTGAGGAATCTCTCCGGCGGCCGCTCGCCCCACTGCGAGGTCAGCCCGTCGTCCGCCGAGATCAGGTTCGAGCCGTTCTTCCTGTTCAGACGGTCGGTGTCCGACCAGTGCTCGTGCACCCGACCCCACGGGTCGGCCCAGTAGTCGTAGATCTGGCTGCCCAGGAGATGCCGGCCGATCCCCCACATGTGCTCATACTTGCCGAGCTTCTGCAGATGCTCGTGCCCGGTGAACACATCGTCGATGTCCGCCACCTCGAACGACAGATGGTTCAGGCCGGCGCGCTCGTTCCGCACGCAGAAGAAGACGTGATGGTCGACGTAGGTGGCGCCACGGTCGAGCCGGTTGAACGAGCCGATGATGTTGTCCTTATTGCCGGCGTAGACGTCATCCGAGCCGATGAAGCCGAGCGTCTCGCGGAACCATCGCGCCGTCTCGACCACCTTGGGCGTCGCCATGACGCCGTGGCCGATCCGCTTGACCCGCGAGGCGCCCCGGTGGATCCGCATCACCGCGCCGGCCCGCTTGAGCCCTTCCGAGCCGAGGTTGAGCGGCTGGCGCTTCACGGCGATCGGCTTCAGCTTCTTGACCCCGTACACGACCTCGACCTGGTAGCCGTTCGGCTCCTTGAGCCGCACGCGCTTGCCCCCGCCCGGTTCGTCGATGTCCTCGACGCCCGAAGCGCCCGGCGCCGTCGCGACCTTCTTGAGGTCGGCCAGACTGGCTG
Organism: Candidatus Methylomirabilota bacterium; assembly: GCA_046727415.1. Classification (GTDB taxonomy): domain Bacteria; phylum Methylomirabilota; class Methylomirabilia; order Rokubacteriales; family CSP1-6; genus AR31. Next base: position 2,726 of record JBKPCO010000031.1, on the reverse strand, counting down.
CGTAGAACGCGAGCCCGATGAACCCGGGATCACCCTTCTCCGTGACGTGGAGATGATGCGGGGCATCGGTGCCGCGCATGTAGAGGGCGTTGTTCGTCCGATCCGCGCGCACCATTCCGAAATTGGTCAGGAATTCTTCGGCGGCGTCGAGGTCGGGAGCGCGAAGTCGTCCCCACGCGAGATCCGTAGCCTTGATGAGTGCCATCGGCATCTCCTCCTGTTTTCTCAGACGTCCGTCATGCTAGACCACCGCGGGTTGGACAGCAAGAAAGCCGGGAGGGTCGCTCAGCGCCCCATGTACTTCTCGTACGACGCGTAGATTCGCTCGATGAGCTGCGGATCGACCTGGGTGGCGCCGACGGTTCTAAACTCGACCCGGACGCTGCCGTCCGCCTGGTTGTGGACGTACGCGGCCAGGTTGATGCCGCTCTTGGTGCCGCTGATCGTACCGGTGCTGCGCTCTTCTCCCATGACCCGCACGCCTTGATCCAGGAAGGCGTTGCGCGCCGCGGCCCACGCGCGCTCGTACGTGGTGTTCGGGACGACCTGGACCGGGGCCGGACCCGGGACGTACACGCCGGGCGCGGTCTCGTACACCGCGCAGCCGGCGGCCAGGCTCGCGGCGATCGCGAGCAGGAGGAAGCCGCAAAGCGGCCTCATCGCTTGCTTGCGTCGGGCTCGGCCTGTTTCCACGTGCGATCGGGGTTGTAAATCTTCATCGCTTCTGCGATCCGCGTGGTGTTCGGTCCGAGGTCCTTCTGGTAGACGACACCGTCGTGGCTCACGATGAAGGTCATGATGCCCGAGACGGCGTACTTGGCCGGAAATGCCACGAGCGCGAAGCCGCCGATCATGTGGCCCTTGACCACGTAGTCGTAGGCGCCGCCGGGCGCCGCGGGTCCCTGCCCGAGCAGCGGCCGGTACATGTAGCCGTGATAGGGGGCTGGTTCCCCGCTCGCGCCGGGTCGATAACCCTCGGCCCGGGCCCTGGCCACGAGAGGTCCCAATGGGCTCGGGCGCTCACCGGGCCGGGTCTCCCAGTAGAGGCCGTCCTGCTTGCCTTTGGTGCTTGCGAGGCGCTGGGCGAACTCGAGGATCCCTTTACCCGTGTGGTCTCGGGCGTAGTACTCGCGCTGCGCGTCGACGTAGGCCAGGCTCACCTTTATCGCGGAAAGCTCGTTGCGGCCGACGCGACGGAAGAGGATCTCGTCGTCTCCCGCATCGGTGTCCCAGATCCAGCTCGGGCCGTCGGGTACGAGCGGGATGGGAAAGGGGAAGTCGTCCTCACCCGTATACAGAACGACCTTTCCCCCGCCACCCTCGACCCGATGCGCCCGATCGTAGTCCGCGACGAACCGCTGGAAGGCCTGCTGATCGGCAACGTTGTCCCCGGACTCGACCAGCGGGCGCCCCTTGGCGCCGAGGATCTCGACGAGCGCCTTTCGATCGACCGCACGGAACGCGCCGATCAGCGCGTTGACCGCGTCGTCGATGGACTCGAAGCTCTTCTGCGCGGAGGCTGCTATCGCGGCTCCATACAGGCCGAGCACGACCGCGAGCGCGATCCCCAGGCGCCTCATCGGCGGCCCCCGCCGCCGCCACCACGACCGCCACCGCCACCACCGCCGCGAGAGCCGCCGCCTCCACCACCGGAATAGCCGCCGCCCCCGCGGGAGCCGCCACCGCCACCGCCGCCGGAATAGCCGCCGCCTCCCCCACCACGGCTGCTATTGCCGCTGGCCCGTGACGAACTGACGCTCGACTGCCCGCGCTGGCTGAAGGAGCTCTGGTCACGTCCGGAGCCCGAACGCTCCATGGCGTCTCCGCCCCCGCGCTGACCGCCGCCTCCACTTCCAGGGCCGCCGCTCTCTCGCGTGCCGGCTGAAGGCCGCTGTCCACCGCCTCCGCCTCCCGGGCCGCCGCTCTCTCGCGTGCCCGCGGAAGGCCGCTGGCCGGCCCCGCCGGCGCCCTCGCGCCCGCGGTAGGAGTCGCGCGCCCCCGCCGAGGGGCTGCCGCCGCGGTTGTATTTCTGCTGCGAGCCCTTGTCGCGGTACTGGGCACCCTTGCGGTGCTCGGGATTGTGCGACCAGTTCTGTTTGCCGCCCTGGCCGCCCTGGCCTCGCTGCCCACCACCCTGAGCTCGCTCGTTCTTGATCTGAGTGGCCCTGTCGCTCTTGTTCACGTTGTTGGTGAAATTGTTGTTCTTGTTCACATCGATGTCGACGTCGCCGCCGCCCCAGTTGCAGCCGCCCCAGACCGCGGCGCCGACGGCCATGCCCACGCCGAACGAGATCGCCGCCGTCCCGAACATGTATCCAGGCGGATACGGGTAGTAGGGCGGATAGGCCGGGGGCCAAGCTCCGTAAACGACGGTCGGGTTGTAGCTCGGCACGTAGACGACCTGGGGGTTCGCCGGCTCGATCTTGATGATGGTCTGCTGGGCCGGCTGCTCCGGGGCCGGCTGGCCGGGCTGAGGCGGCGGGGCCGGGGGAGCGTCTTCGACGATGACCTTCTGTTGCTCGTTCGACTTCAGATTGCCCTGCGCCTGCGCCTTCGCGCGGAGACGCTGGATGGCGTCCATGGTGTCCTTCCTCTGGCCGAGGAAGGCATCGCCGAGCTTCTGCATCCAGTCGATCTTCTCGTTCATGAGGCTGAGAACCTGCGGGAAGCTGCACAGCGACTTCACGCTGTCGTCCCAGTCGTACTTCTTCAGCTCCTCGTTGAGC
>JBKPCO010000030.1:0-18684 GCA_046727415.1 Candidatus Methylomirabilota bacterium | reverse complement strand
CGGTAGTGCCGGCGCCGGCGATCGCCAGCGGCCGCAACTGACCCAAGCGATCTTCGCGCTTGACCGAGCCGCCGTCCCGGGTGTTAGTGGGACGGTTCGCGATCGAATCGCAGGGGGTGCCCCATGACGCAGTCGACGACGCTCCCGTACACCGGCCAGGAGTTCCTTGACAGCCTCGACGATGGCCGAGAGGTCTGGATCTACGGCGAGCGGGTGAACAAGATCACCACGCATCCGGCGTTTCGCAACTGCGCCCGGATGATCGCGCGCCTCTACGACGCGCTGCACGAAGACCACCGGCTCGGCCGGCACGTGCTGACCGAGCCGACGGAGTGGGGTGGCTTCACGCATCGCTACTTCCGCGCCCCCACTACTGTGGAGGAGCAGGTGGCCGGCCGCGACGCGATCGCCGCATGGGCGCGGCTCACCTACGGTTGGCTCGGGCGCTCGCCCGATTACAAGGCGGCGTTCCTGGGGACGCTTGGGGCCAACGCCGAGTTCTACGCGCCCTACCAGGACAACGCCCGGCGCTGGTACCGGTACTCCCAGGAGCGCGTGCCGTTCATCAACCACGCCATCATCCATCCGCCGGTCGACCGGAACATCGCGCCGGGCGCGCCGGGCGGACCCACCGACATCTACGCGCGGGTCACCCGCGAGACCGACGCCGGCATCTACGTGTCTGGCGCGAAGGTGGTGGCCACCGGCTCGGCCCTGACGCATTTCACGTTCGTCGCCCATCACGGGCTCATCCCGGTCCAGGGCAAGAACTTCGCGATCGTGTTCATGGTGCCGACCAACGCCCGGGGTGTGAAGCTCATCTGCCGGGTTTCCAACGAGCTCAGGGCGACGATCCTGGGCAGCCCGTTCGACTACCCGCTGTCGAGCCGGCTCGACGAGAACGACGCCATCTTCGTGATGGACGACGTGTTCGTGCCCTTCGAGGACGTGTTCGTGTACGCCGACGTCGAGAAGGCCAACAACTTCTTCCCGCGGACCGGCTTCCTGCCGCGCGCGCTCATCCACGGCTGCACCCGTCTGGCGGTCAAGCTCGACTTCATCACCGGTCTTCTCATCAAGGCCACCGAGATCACCGGCTCGCGCGCGTTCCGCGGCGTGGAAGCCAACATCGGCGAGGTCATCGCCTGGCGCAACATGATCTGGGGACTGTCGGACGCGATGGCCAAGAGCGCCGACCCGTGGACCGGCGGCTGCATCCTGCCAGCCATGGAGCCGGCCGCCGCCTATCAGGTGCTGGCGCCCGAGGCGTACGTGCAGATCAAGAACCTGATCGAGAAAACGGTGGCCAGCGGCCTGATCTACCTGAACTCGCACGCCAAGGACTTCAAGTCGGCGGACCTTCGCCGGTACCTGGACCTCTATCTGCGAGGCTCGGGCGGTGTCGACGCGGTCGGGCGCGTCAAGCTCATGAAGCTCCTTTGGGACGCGGTCGGCACCGAGTTCGGCGGCCGGCACGAGCTCTACGAGATCAACTACTCGGGCAGCCACGAGGAAATCCGGCGCTACGCCCTCTTCGGGGCGCTCGCGTCCGGCCAGTACGACCGCTGGAAACAGTTCGCCGAGACGTGCATGGCGGAATACGACCTCGACGGCTGGACGGCTCGCGACCTCGTCAACTCCGAGGGCACCTAGCGCCTCTGAACCGGCGGGAGCGTGGGCGGTTGTTGTATGGTTTCGCCATGGCGGGGGAGTCGGCCGGGCGGCGGTTTCGGGAGGCGGTCGCGTCGGAGCGGCCGCTGCAGGTGGTCGGGTGTATCTATGCGTATGCCGCGCGCATGGCGGAGCGGGTCGGGTTCAAGGCGATCTATCTGTCTGGTGGCGGCGTGGCGGCGGGATCGCTCGGTGTGCCGGATCTGGGCATCACGACGCTCGAAGACGTTCTCACCGACGTGCGCCGCCTCACGAGCGTGACAGCGTTGCCGCTCCTCGTCGATGCGGACACCGGATTCGGCGGTGCGTTCAACATCGCGCGGACGGTCCGGTCGCTGATCGCCGCGGGTGCCGGCGCCATGCACATCGAGGATCAGGTGCAGGCCAAGCGCTGCGGACACCGGCCGGGCAAGGCGATCGTCGCGAAGGCCGAGATGGTCGATCGCGTCAAGGCGGCGGTCGACGCGCGGACGGACGACGGGTTCGTCGTGATGGCCCGCACCGACGCCCTGGCGGTCGAGGGGATCGAGCCCGCGATCGAGCGCGCCGTCGCCTGCGTCGAGGCCGGCGCCGACATGATCTTCCCGGAGGCGGTCACCGAGCTCGCGGCCTACCGGCGGTTCGCCGACGCCACGCGCGTCCCGATCCTCGCCAACATCACCGAGTTCGGCGTGACGCCGCTCTTCACGGTCGCCGAGCTCGCGGGGGCCGGCGTCGGGATCGTGCTCTATCCGCTGTCCGCCTTCCGTGCGATGAACGCGGCGGCGCTCAAGGTCTACGAGACCGTGCGGCGGGACGGCACGCAGAAGCCCGTCGTCGCCGCCATGCAGACGCGCAGCGCGCTCTACGACTTCCTCGACTATCACGCGTACGAGAAGAAGCTCGACGATCTTTTCGCGAAGGAAAAAGGGGAGTGACGCCGTGGCCAAGATCCTGACCGAGGCCCAGGTGCATGCATTCCAGCGCGACGGGTTCCTGTCGCCGATCCGCGCGATGAGCGCCGAGCGCGCGCGCCACTATCGCGAGCGGTTCGAGCTGCTGGAGGCGCGCGTATCCGACATCAAGAAGATGAAGACCAAATCCCATCTTCTCTGTCCGTGGGTGCTCGAGATCGCCGAGGACCCGTACATCCTCGACATCTTCGAGGACCTCATCGGGCCGAACCTCCGCTGCTGGAGCATGGCATGGCGGGTGAAGAAGGCGGACGGCGAGACCTTCGCGGGCTGGCACCAGGACTCGTACTACGGCTCGGCCGTCCCGGTGGTGCTGGGCGCCCTGGCGCTCTCCGAGTGCGGCAGACGGCAGGGCTGTCTGCGCGGCATCCCGGGCTCGCACAAGTGGGGCATCCTGCCCCATGAGGAGACCGACGACCCGCGGAGCATCCTGGCGCGCGGCCAGTACATCACCCAGCCATTCGACGAGTCGGCGGCCGTCGACTTCGAGCTGCGCGCGGGCGAGATGGCGATGTTCAACAACTCGCTCGTTCACGGCTCGGCTGGGAACTTCGGACCCGACCGGCGCTTCCTGCTGCTCGTCGAGATGCTGCCGACCTGGGCGAAGCCCGCCAAGATCCGGCAACCGGCCATGCTCATGCGCGGTGTCGACACCTTTGACAACTTCGACGACGAGCCCAGGCCCGACGGCGAGTACACCGAGACCGCGCTGGCCAACTGGGGACGCGTGGTCGGGTCCCGCGCGAAGCTCCTCTTCGAGGACAGCCGCTACGGGCCGTCCGAAGCCTACGGCGGCGCGCGGCCCGCGACCTAGCCCTTGATCAGCCCCTTCCGGGCCCCAGCCCCGCGACGGCCTGCCGCGCACACTGCCTAGACCAAGCCGCGGCGGAGCGCTGTGGCGACCATTTCCGTCCGTGAGCCCACGTCGAGCAGCGCGCGAATCTTCTCGAGGTGATCCTTCACGGTGTGCGGGCTCAGGTGGACCCGGCCCGCGATCTGCTTGTCGGTCATTCCCGCCGAGAGGTGTCGCAGAATCGCCAGATCGGTGTCGGAGAGCGCCGTCACGGGGCTCCGTCCAGCACCCCGGGCTGCCGGCGCATCCCCGGAGGCGGTGACCGTGGAGATGACCTGAGCCGTCACCTTCGGATCGAGGACCGAGCCGCCTCGGAAGACCGAGCGGATCATCTTCTTCAGCTCCGACAGCTGCACATCCTTGATCACATAGCCCTTGGCGCCGGCCATCAAGCTGCGCAGCACGAAGCCGTCCTCGAGGTAATTGGTGAGCATGACGACCGCCGCGCGTGGCGCCACCTCGAGGATGCGCCGGCACACCTCCGGCCCGTCGGCACCCTCGAGCCGCACGTCGAGCAGGACCACGTCGGGCTTCTGGTCGACGACGATCCGGAGCGCGTCCTCACCAGTCCGAGCCTCGCCGACGACAGCCATGTCGGGCTCGAGCTCGAGGGATAAGCGTAGACCGTGGCGGACGACCTCGTGGTCATCGACGACGACGATGCGAATCTTGGGCATGGCGATCCTCACGCTCCCTCGGACCCCAGGGGAAACGATCCGCGGATGGTGACCCCGGCGCCAGTACGCCCCACGATCTCGAGGTGTCCGCCGACCGCCTCGATCCGCTCACGCATGCGCCGCAGCCCCACGTGACCGGGTCGGGCGCCGATCACCTCGGTCGCCCCGGCTGAGAGTCCCACGCCGTCGTCGGCAACCTCGATCGACGTCTGGTCTCCGCTGATCTCGATCCTTACGGCGGCGCGCCCGGCGCGCGCGTGTTTGGCGATGTTGACGAGCGCCTCCTGGAGCGTCTTCTGCAGGACGTCTGCCGCGGCCTGCGTCAGCCGGGCCAGATCGCCGCGAAGGCTGAGGTCGACCGCCGTTCCGGTGAGCTCGCGGAAATCCCGCACGAGCCGCTCGAGCCGGGTCGCGAAGCTCATCTCCGCCAGGCCTTCGGGCGACAGGTGGCCGATGAGCTGGCGGATCTGCGCCATCATCAGGCCGGCGTCGTGATGGATTTCCTCGAGCTTCGGATACACCGGTGACGTCGGCGGGGTGCGATGCAGGCACCAGTCCAGCTTGAGCCCGACCGAGAACACCAGCTGACTGAGTGTGTCGTGGAGCTCGTTGGCGATCCGGACGCGCTCGCGGACGCGCACCCCCTCCGCCACTTGCGCGTGCAGGCGGGCGTGCTCGAGCGCGACCGCGGCGTGGTCGGCCGCCGCCCGGAACACTTCGATCTCCTCCCGCCCGAAGGACCGCCACGCGCGGTCACCAATCGAGAGCACCCCGATCGGGCTGTCCTGGTGGAAGAGCGGGATGGCCAACATCGCCCGGATCGGGGCCTCGCGCCCGTGGCCGCTCGCCGACAGCTTCGGATCGGTGAGGAAGTCCGCCGTCGTCACCAGACGCCGCTCGCTCAGCGCGCGCGCTTCAACCGGCCCGAGCTCGGGCCCGGCCAGATCGTCCGCAGCCTCCACGCCGTCGGCCCGGGCCACCGCAACGAGGCGGTAGGCGCCCTCGCTCAGCTCGAAGAGCATGGCGCGGGCACAGCCGAGCAGCGGCAGGAGGGTATCGACGATCTCGCGTCCGAGGGTGGACACGTCGAAGGAGCGCGAGGTGGCGTGGGCTAGGAGCGCGAGGGCCTCGGCAGTCCGGCGGCGCTGCCGACTCTCGATCACCAGCCGCGCGCGCTCCAGCGCGATCGCCGCGTGGTCGGCGAAGATCTGGACGAGGCGCGTCTCGTCCCGGGTCCAGAGCCCGTGTGCCCGGCGGACCTCGAGTGCGCCGACGGGTCGATCGCGGCCGAGGAGCGGGACGGCGATGACCAGCCCGCCCTCGTGAAGGGCGCTGACGATCCGGCGCTCCCGGACGGCGCGATCCACTGGGTCATCACCAGGCATCGGCTCCGGGATTTCCAGGACCGGGCTTGCCGCCAGATGGTGCAGGCCGGGCGCGGCGCCCTCCACGGCGTAGAGTCGGCACGCGACCGCTCCTAGCAGCCGGCGCAGACCGGCGACGACGCGCTGGGCGACCTCCGTCAGGTGCTGGGCAGTCTCGTCGTCCTCGAGCGGCCGCGCGTTGAGGCGGCTCACCTCGGCCAGCTCCTCTTCGATCGCCTCCGGCGGCACGAGTTCTTTGTCGTCGGCGTCGTCGGACATCATCGGCGTCTTGAAGCCGCGCCTCGGCCGGCGGGGCTCGAGCCCGGCGACGGCCGGCGACGCGCACATCGATTTAACGTCGCCCCTCGGCCGGCAGGGCCCCAGCCCCACGACGGCAGGCAGCGCGGTGCGTGTCGGCTAACGGCGACGTCTTGCTGATTGAGTCTAGGCAGCCCGCCGAAACACTGTCAACGCGACGTCGCGCGACCGAGGTGCTAGGCCATGCTTCTCCCTCCGGTGGCGAGCAATTGCGCCAGGGCGGGGCCTGTCAGTGCTCGTCGTCGGCCATCTCCTCGAGGTCGTCGTCTGCGTCCGGCGCCGCGGCGAGAACCAGCTCCATCTCGCCGTCGGCGGTCGCCACGCAGTCCACCTGTGTGCCCTCGAGGACGCTCTGGGCGAGCGGGTCGATGAGGAGCACGGTCGATCCGTTGTGCTCCACCACCTGATCGTCGTCGCGGGCGGTATCGGCGATCAGCATCCACTGTCCGATCGAGTCCGCGGACACCCGAAGCCCGATCTTTGCCTCGTCGATTCGCGCGGCCTGCTTCTGCTCGAAGAGCCGCTCCTTCGCGCGATCGGTCACAGTTACCATCGGTCGTTCTCCCTCTGCGGTTTGGGTTCGGATCCTCGATCCGTGGACGAGCTCGCGTTTCTCCTGCGGTGTCCACCGTCCTGGAGCACTCGGGCTCGGGGCGACCGCGCACGGTCTCAGCATGGTCGTTCACATGTCGCCAGTCGACCTCGGAGTAGGGGGTTCGGGCACCCAGGTTCGAGGGGTCTACAGTGGGAGGAAAGTCGCCGAAATCTGATCAGAAACTGGCCAGAGAAGACTGCCGTCTCAAGTCTCATAAGCCGCGAGTTTTACCGGAATTTCAACACTTTCGACTCGCTCGAGGCCCTGGCACCCGGCGTGCTACCCCTTACGCGACATGGACATGTCGAGCACGAGCCCCGGTGTGGGGAGCTTCCTGGAGGTCCTGGGCGCGGCCACGGCCGAGCGCGGCGCGCGAATGCTGGAGGACCTGCTCCAGCTCGGCATCGCCATCGGCAGCGACGGGGAGCTTCCGTCGGTGCTCGACCGGATCGTCACGCAGGCCCGGCGCTTCACGGGGGCCGAGGCGGCAACGCTCTTCCTTCGCGAGGGCTCGTATCTGCGGTTCGCCGTCGTGCAGAACGAGGTGACCGCGCGGCGGCGCGGCGAGCCCGAGGCGCAACAGCGCCTGGACGTGGAACGGCTGCCGCTGGATGTGCCGAGCCTCGCGGGGCACGTGGCCAACTCGGGCGCGATCCTCAACGTACCAGAGGCGTACGACCTCCCGCCGGACGTGCCGTACACCTTCAACTGGCGCGTGGACCTGGCCACCGGCTACCGCACCCACTCGGTGCTGGCCGTCCCGCTGCGGGACGCGTCGCGCCGCATCCAGGGCGTGCTCCAGCTCATCAACGCGACCGACCCCGATGGCCGCATCGTGCCGTTTCATCCGCGGCTCGAGGACGTGGCCCGGGCGTTCGCCGCGTACGCCGCCATCGCCGTCCGGAGCGCCCGGCTCGAGGAGCTCTCGTTCAAGGACCCGCTCACCGACGGCTACAACCGGCGCTACCTGATGCTCCGGCTTTATGAAGAGGTGAGCCGCGCCTCCCGCTACTCGCAGCCGCTGTCGCTCATCCTGCTCGACCTCGACGGCTTCAAGGGCATCAACGACAGGTGGGGCCACGACGCGGGCGACGACGTCCTCAAGCAGGTCGTCCAGCTCCTGGCCAGCCAGTCGCGGCGTGACTCGGTCGTCGCGCGGTACGGCGGCGATGAGTTCATCGCCCTGTTGCCGAGCACGACCAAGGCGGCGGCACTCGTGTACGCCGAGCGGATGCGCGCGATCATCGAGCGCTACCCCTTCCAGTACGGCCCGCTGACTGCGAGCTTCGGTGTGGCTGGCTTTCCGGACGATCCCGGGAGCGTTGCCGACCTGATCAAGAGCGCCGACCATGCGCTCTACGAGGCAAAGCGGCAGGGCCGCAACGTCGTTGGAGGTCTCGTGAAATGACTCCGATTGCCACGAAGACGGCGCGCGCCAACAAGACCGTCCTGGTCGTCGACGACGAGGCAGCCATCTCCCGGATGCTGAAGGATGCCCTCGGACTGTTCCAGCACGACTACGCCTACAAGGTCGACACCGCCGCCGACGGCATCGACGCGCTGGCGGCCATGAAGCGCCAGCAGTACGACCTGATCCTGCTCGACATGCTCATGCCTCGGATGAGCGGTCTCGAGCTCCTCCAGGAGATGCGCCGCCTGGACGTGCAGACCCCGGTCCTCATGCTGACCGGCAACGACAACTCGCAGACCGCAGCCGACGCGCTTTCGAGCGGCATCTTCGCGTACATCCCCAAGCCGTTCGATCTGCAGCACCTCGAGCATCTAGTCTCGCTCGCCGTCACGTCCCGCCCGGCTGCGCGCTAGGCGGGCGGCACCCTGCGGGGCGGGCCTCCGCGGCCGTCAGTTGACCGCGACCCAGGGATCGCGTTAGATCTTGAGGCCATGAGCGATCCTGTCACCGTGTCGGTGCTCACCCACCGCCTCGAAGCCATCGTCCAGGAGATGGGCGAGGCGATGCTGCGAACGGCGTACTCGCAGATCCTGAACTCGAGCCGTGACTTCTCCACCGCGCTGTGCGACGCGCAGGCGCGCCTGATCGCGCAGGCCGAGCACGTGCCGATCCACGTCGGGGCCGTGCCGTGGGCGGTCGAGTCGGTGCGCGACGCCTTCAAGGGGCGGATACGGCCGGGTGACGTCTACCTCCTGAACGACCCGTACCACGGCAACAACCACCTGCCAGACCTTACCGCGTTCGTGCCGGTGTTCGTGGGCGACGAGGTCGCCTTCTGGTCCGTCAATCGCGCCCATCAGAGCGACATCGGCGGCTCGACCCACGGCGCCTACAACCCGGGGGCGACCGAGATCTGGCAGGAAGGCCTCCGGATCACCCCGCTCAAGCTCTACGAGGCGGGCGAGCTGCGCGACGACGTCTTGAAGATGATCACCACGAACGTGCGGCACCCGCACGACTTCATGGGCGACCTCCGCGCGATGATCGGCTCGGCGCGCGTCGGGGAGCGGCGGCTCTTGGCGCTGGTCCGCGAGTACGGCGCGGCGACGGTTCTGGCGGCCATCGAGGAGATCCTGGACGGCGCCGAGCTGCAGGCCCGCGGCTGCGTCAAGACCTGGCGCGACGGTGTGTACCACGGCGAGACGATCCTGGACGACGACGGCCACGAGTTCCGCGACATCTGGATCCGCGCCACCGTCACCAAGAAGGGCGACGGGCTCACGATCGATCTGAGCGATTCCCATCGGCAGGTGTCTGGCTTCGTCAACTCGTCGTTCCCGAACACGATGTCGGCCATCCACATGGCCTTCGCGTACCTCATCGATCCGCGGACGCCGAAGAACTCCGGAACCTTCCGGCCGGTCAAGGTGATCGCCCGGCAGGGCACGATCGTCTGGCCCTTTCCGCCGGCGCCGGTCACGCTGGCGACGAACCACTGCGCGCAGGAGATCGCCGAGGCGATCATCCGCGCGCTGGCGCCGGCCTGCCCAGCGCGCGTCATGGCCGGTTGGGGCCGGCGCTTTCGCATCGCGATCAAGGGCGTGAATCCCCGGACGCGAAAGCCGTTCATCTGGCACATGTTCCACGCGCGTCCCGGCGGCGGCGCGACGGCCGTCGGCGACGGCTGGGAGACCGCAGGCGAGGGGCAGGCGGCCGGCGGCATCAAGTTTGGCAGCGTCGAGGTGGCCGAGGCGCGCTTCCCATTGACGTTCGAGCGCCACGAGTTCCGGGCCGATTCGGCCGGCGACGGGATGCATCGCGGCGGTGTCGGCGCCGAGCTCCACCTGCGGATGGACATCCAGGAGCCTGCGGTCGCCAACACTGCGGGCGACGGCGTCCGCCACGCGCCGTACGGTCTCCTGGGCGGCAAGGACGGCCTGCCCCATCGCTACAGGCTCCAGTCGCGCGGGCGCCCGATGCGGGTGCTCAAGACCAAGGAAGTCGGGATCCCCGTGCGGGGCGGCGACGTATTCGTGATCGAGTCGTCGGGAGGCGGCGGTTACGGGCCTCCGTCGAAGCGCGCCGCCGCGGCGCGAGCGAGCGATCGCGCAAACGGCTTCACCCGGCGTTGAGCGGCGGGGAGCCGCGCGGCTCCCCGCCAGGTCGTTCAACTACGAGCTTTCGGCCGCCAGCGCATCCGCCTCACGCGCCTCGCCCTGAAGGCGGCGCCCGAGGCTCACGAGCGCGAGCCCCAGCCGAGCACGTACCGGTCTCCGCCTCGGCCTGGCCGCGTGAAGCACCGCGTCCCTCGCGCCGGCCGCGCGCGCTTCCGCCAGACGCTCGCGCACCAGCCACTCGGCGAAGTACAGGTTCATGTCCATGACACCGACTCCCCGCGGGATCTGCGCGCGGCGACGACCGCGGCGGGCCCCCGACGCGGAACGAATCTCTCCTGCGGGCTCAGCACGATCTCGAACCGACCCGGCACCGCTCGCTCAGGCCCGTCGAAGCCCTTGTACGCGGCCCGGACCACGCGGCCGACCGAGTCGAGATCGTCGAACGGGACGGGAATCACGAGCTGCCACCGGCCCCCGAGCCGACGCCGGACGACCGGCGACACAATCGCGCCCAGCTCCCCGTGGACCGCGTCGGTCACGGCGACCTGTCGTGCGCATTCCGCGAGGCGGAGGCGCGCGCGGCGCTCCATGAAGAGCAGAGCCGCTACCATCAGCGCGATGGGAAGCAGCGCGGTAGCCAGAGCCAGGCCTTCGTGCAATGCGACCATGTCCGCCTCCTCCGCCTTCTTTGACACCGCGGAGGGAACGGTGTGAAACGGCGAGCGCGGCGTTAGACGGCCAGCGGGTGGAGGTCCGGGCGGCAGCTCGTGCAGGGAACGAGCCCGAGGGACGCGGCGAGATCGCGGGACGCCATGAGCGTGACGCGCCCGATAGGACGACGAGCGATGTCCCCGCACGTCGGCAGGCAATACTCGCGCTGCTCGTTGCGCTCGTAGTGATAGAGCGACTCCCGCGCGACGTGCGAGTCGCGCGAGCCGTCTGCGTGAATGCCCTCGACCGCCAGCAGCTGCTGCTTGAGACCGATCTTGTTGCCGGAATAGCCGGTGAGCGCGCCGGACGTTCCGATGATGCGGTGACACGGCACCACGATCGGCAGCGGGTTCCAGCGGAGCGCCTGCGCGACGGCGCGCGTCGCGGCCGGCCGGCCGATCTCGGCGGCGATGCCGGAGTACGAGGTAACCGCGCCGTACGGGACGGCGGCGGTGGCGCGCAGCACCGCCCGGTGGAAATCGCTGCGCGCCAGGCGCAGATCGAGTGCCCACTCCAGCCGCGTGCGATCACCGCGCAGATACTCGAGGAGCTCGCGGTAGAGCGCCTCGATCTCGGCGCCGTCCTCCTGCGGCTCGACGCCGCTCGCGCGGCTCAGCCGGGAGGCCGCGAGATCGCTCCGCTGACCCAGGTACTCCACGAGCGACACGCCGTGCTCCGACCGCGCGATGAGAATGTTGCCGAGCGGTGAAGGAAAGATGCGGTACGACACCAGGCGAGACCTCAGGTCGGCCAGCCGCGACTCGAGCCCCTCGCGGGCGCGCGCCACGCTCTCGCCGGCGAGCGGGACGCCGCGCAGCACACCCACCATACCGTCGATCTCGCGGTAGCGATGAAACTCTCCGCGGCAGAGGGGGCACGAGTCGATGTGGCGCTCGACCCGACGCGCGGCGCCGGGCTCGGCGTCGCCCGTCGCGGCGGCGACGAGGTCGCTCTCGATCTCCAGACAGCTCTGAGGTTTGCCCTTCATCGTGGTTGCTCCGTGATGGTCGGCGGGAGCGCCCGACCGTCGAGGCTCAGCCGGATCTTGCGCAGCGCCTGAAAGACGTGGGCACGCGCACTCTCCGACGAGCAATCGAGGCTCTGTCCAATGGCCTCGTAGTCGAGATCGTGGATCTTTCGCATGATGAACGCCTGTCGTTGCTTGAGCGGGAGCCGGCCGACGGTGGTCTCGACCAACATCCTGGCCTCGCCGAACCGCGCCGCGTCTTCCGGCCCGTCGGGGTCGGTCTCGCGGCGCTCGACCGAGGCGGCCTGGTGCGCGACGCGCCGGCGTTTCTCGGAGCGGAAATGGTTGCGGGTCAGGTTCGTCGCGATGGCGAATAGCCAGGCGCGCACGTTGGCCTCGGGGCCGAGCGTACGGTAGGCGCGGTAGGCGCGCAGGAACGTCTCCTGGGACAGGTCCTCCGCCTCGGTGGCTCGCGACGTCACGCGCCGGATGTAGCGATAGATCTCGGCGTGATGCGCGCCGACGATGGTCTCGAACGGTTGAGCCCCCATCATGCGTTCAAACACCGTGGCGGCCCAGATGTGAAACGGCCGGCCGCGCTCGCCACATGATAAGGTATTCCGCGCGATGAGGATCTTCGATGCCTGAGACCGCCGACGTCGTCGTTGTGGGCGGCGGCGTCAATGGCGTGAGCATCGCGTACGCGCTGGCGGCGCGCGGCGTTCCGCGGGTCGTGCTCTGCGAGAAGGCGGCGCTGGCCAGCGGCGCCTCCGGCTTCTCGAGCGCGCTCGTTCGCATGCACTACACCAACGAGTGGGACGCGCGCCTGGCGTTCGCCAGCTTTCCCGTCTTCCAGAACTGGACGGAGATCATGGGCGGGCCGTCCGTCTTCACCCACACGGGCTTCGTGAACGTCGTGGCCCCGCAGTACGCCGAGGCGCTCCGCCGCAACGTCGAGATGCTGCGCGCCATCGGGATCGACACCGTGGCGCTCTCGCCGACCGAGCTCCACGACCTCCAGCCCCTCGCGAACGTCGAGGACCTCGGCGCCGCCGCCTTCGAGCCGGCGAGCGGCTACGCCGACCCGGCCGCGACCGTCGAGGGGTTCCGGCGCCGGGCGCAGGATCGGGGCGCTCAGGTACGCCAGTGGACCGGCGTGACCCGCATCCTGCGTCGCGAGAGCCGTGTCCACGGCGTCGAGACGGTGGCGGGCCGGATCGACGCGGGGGCCGTGGTCGTGGCCGCAGGGGCGTGGGCGCCGCGGCTCTGTCGCGAGGTCGGCCTCGATATTCCCGCGCGGGTGAAGGGCCTCGACACGGTGCAGGTGACCCGGCCGGCGACGCTCGCCGATCCGCACATGGTCTTCATCGACAACGTGCAGGGGAGCTACTTCAGACCTGAGAGCGGCATCCGCACGATCGTGGGCGTGCCGTGTCAGGAGTGGGATCTCGATCCCGACGGACCCGCTGTTCTGGCGGCGGGTGCGGCGGCAGTCGGCGCGCAGATCCTGACGCACCGGATCCCGGCGCTGGAGGGCGCGACGCTGGCGCGGGGCTATCGCGCGTTCGATTGCTACAGCCGCGATCGCCACGCGATCCTCGGACGGGTGGACGGTATCGACGGCCTGTATCTCGCCACGGCGTTCAGCGGCTCCGGATTCAAGATCGCGCCCGCGGTCGGCGTCTGCATGGCCGAGCTGATCCTCGACGGCCGGGCGAAGACGGTCGACATCGAAGCCTTCAGCCTGCGGCGGTTCGCCGAAGGGCGCTCGCCCCAAGGCCCGTACCCGTACGCTCAGCGGCGGGATCACGCCGTACCCGATTGACTTGCCCCGAAGGCCCGTCTACTTTGACTGAACTATCGCACCGAGCGGGGAGGCCGGCATGTTCAAGCGCGTGGTGACATCCGAGAGCGAGCTTCGGGCCCTGATGGGAACGCCGAGCGAGCGGGCGGTCAAGAAGGAGCTGGCCACGCTGGACGAGCCGAGCCGCGCGTTCATCGGCCGCTCGCCCTTCCTGCTGCTGGCGACCTCCGATGCTTCCGGCCGCTGCGACGTCTCGCCCAAGGGCGACGCGCCGGGCTTCGTGCGCGTGCTGGACGAGCACCATCTCGTCATTCCGGACCGCCCGGGCAACAAGCGCCTCGACGGGCTCCGGAACCTTCTCGCCAACCCGCATGTCGGGTTGATCTTCCTGATCCCCGGCCGCGAGGAGACGCTGCGCGTGAACGGGCGCGCCTCGATCGTGCGCGACGACGACATCCTCGAGTCGCTGGCGGCGCGCGACAAGCGACCGCAAGTGGCCATCGCCGTCGAGGTGGAAGAGTGCTTCTTTCACTGCCCGAAGGCCTTCCGGCGCTCGCAGCTCTGGGAGCCCGAGGCCTGGCCGGATCGCTCCATCCTTCCCTCGATGGCGTGCGTCATGTACGAGCGGTTCAAGCCGGAAGGTAAGAGCCTTGAAGAGTATCTCCGCGAGAGTGAGGAGAACACCCAGAGGACGCTCTACTGAGCCGACGCTTCCGCATCGGAATCGACGTCGGCGGCACCTTCACCGACCTGGTGGCCGTCGACGAGCGGGGCGCGCTCGTGCTCGCCAAGTGCGCCTCGACGCCGCCCGACCCTTCTGAAGGGCTGATCACCGGCCTCGGGCTCTTGGCGGCGGAGCTCGGCACCAACCTCCGCGACCTGCTCGCGCACACCGAGACGATCGTGCACGGCACCACCGTGGCGACCAACGCGCTCCTCGAGCGCAAGGGCGCGAAGGTCGGGCTCCTCACGACCGAGGGGCACCGCGACGTCATCGAGATGCGCGAGGGCCTGAAGGACGACCGCTACAACCTCCGGATGGCGCCGCCCATCCCGCTGGTGCCGCGCGCCCGCCGCCTCGGCGTCCGCGAGCGCCTGCGCTTCGACGGGACCGTGGCGACTCCGCTCAGCCTCCGCTCGCTCAGGGCGGCGATGGCATCGCTCGCGAAGGCGCGCGCGGAGGCGGTGGCCGTCTGCTATCTGCACTCGTACCGGAATCCCCGCCACGAGAAGCAGACCGGACGCGAGCTGGCGCAGTGTTTTCCGGGCGTGTACGTGTCGCTCTCCGCGGACGTCCTGCCGCAGATCAAGGAATACGAGCGGGTCTGGACGACCGTCGTGAACGCGTACGTGGGCCCGTCGCTCGCGCGATATCTGGACAACCTTGCAGCCCGCCTCAAGAGCTACGGCTATCGCGGTGACGTGCTCATCATGCAATCGCACGGGGGCGTCGCGCCGGTGCGCGAGTCGACGCGGCTGGCGGCGGGCGCCGTCCTGTCGGGTCCGGCCGGCGGCGTCGCGGCCGGGCGCTACAGCGCGCGCTTGCTAGGCGAGGTGAACCTGATCACCTTCGACATGGGCGGCACGTCGACCGACATCGCGCTCCTGCAGGGCGGCGAGCCCCAGCTCACGGGCGAAAAGACGGTCGGAGTCGCGAAGGTCGCGCTGCCCGCGATCGACATTCACACGCTGGGCGCGGGCGGCGGATCGGTCGCCTGGGTGGACGCCGGCCGCATCCTGCACGTCGGGCCCGAGAGCGCGGGCGCCGAACCGGGCCCGGCGTGCTACGGAAAGGGCGGCACTCGAGCAACGGTGACCGATGCCAATCTGGTGCTCGGCTTTCTCGATCCGGGCAACTTCCTCGGCGGCCGCATTCGGCTCGACGCGAGCGCGGCGCGCGCCGCCATCGACCCGCTCGCGACGCAGCTCGGCACAACGGCGCTGCGGGCGGCGGACGGTATCACCCGCGTCGTCAACACCAACATGGCCGAGGGGATCAAGATCGTCTCGGTGCGGCGCGGGGTCGACCCGCGCCAGTTCGCGCTCGTCGCCTTCGGCGGCGCGGCCGGGCTACACATCACTGAGGTCGCGCGGCTTCTCGAGATCCGGCGCGTCGTCGTGCCCTCGGTCGCGGCGGTGCTCTCGGCGTGGGGCATGCTGGCGACCGACCTGCGCTACGAGCTCGTGCGCTCGCACGTGAGCGAGGTGGGACGGATGACGGCGGCAGGTCTTCGGCGGCTGTTCGCCGCGCTCGAGCGTGACGGCCGGAAGCGCCTGGCCCGCTTCGACGGGCCGATCAGCGTCCGCCGAGGCCTCGACATGCGCTACGGCGAACAGATCTTCGAGATCCAGGTGGATCTCGACGGCGTCGACCTCGAGGCGGGCGACCTGCTCGATCAGGCGGCCGAGCGTTTCCACCGCCGACACGAAGAGCTCTACGCCTATAGCGCGCCGGGCCAGGAGATCGTCATCGTCAATGCACGCGTCGCCGTCATCGGCGCGCTCCCGATCCTGCCGGCGGGCGCCGGCGCCGCCGAGCGCCACGCGTCGAAGCCGGCGGCGCGCCGTCGGGTCTGGCTCGGCGACTGGGTCGAGATCGTCGTGCACCGGATGGACGCGCTGGCGACCGGGCAGGAGGTCAAGGGGCCGGCGATCTTCGAGTCGGCCACGACCACGGTGCTGGTCCGCGAGGGCGAGCGGGTCACCGTCACCCCGAACGGCTGGCTCGACATCCGTCTCGGCTGAGCGCGTGAGACGGGACCTGCGCCACAACGTGGCGGCGCTCGGCGCCGACTACGCGCTGTTCGTCGTCGGGCTCGCGTTCGCCTCCCAGTCCACGATCCTGCCGGCGTTCGCGGTCCACCTGGGCGCGCCCAACGTCGTCATCGGCGCGATCCCCGCGGTGATGACGCTCGGCTGGTTCCTGCCGTCCCTGTTCGCGGCCGGGTACACCGAGTCGCTCGCGCGGAAGCTCCCGTTCGTCCTGCGCTACACGGTCTGGGAGCGGGTGCCGTTCATCGTGCTGGCGCTCGCCGCGTTCTTCATCGCCGACCGCGCGCCCGGGGTGGCCCTCGCCGTGATGCTGCTGATGCTCCTGGTCGTCACCGGTGTCGGAGGAGTGCTCATGCCGGCGTGGATGGATCTCATCGGGCGGATCCTTCCCGTCACGCTCCGCGGGCGCTTCTTCGCGTTCGCGAACCTCGCGGCGAGCGTGGGCGGCCTGGGCGGGAGCGTTGCGACCGCGAGCATCCTGAACGCGGTGCCCGCGCCGGCCAGCTACGGCGTGTGCTTCGTCTGCACGACGGTGTTCATGGCGCTCTCGTACGTCGCGCTCGTGGCTGTCCGCGAGCCCGCTTCGACCAATTCCGCGCCCGCCACGCGGCTCTCGGAATATCTGTCGCGGGTCCCCGCGCTCCTCGGTCGGGATCCAAATCTCACCTGGTTCCTGGCTGCGCGGGCATTCGGGATGATCGGCTCGATCGGGGGCGCCTTCTACACCGTGTACGCGCTCGGCGCCTGGGAGGCCCCGGCCGCGCAGGCGGGCGTGTTCACCACGCTCCTGTTCGTGGGCCAGATGGCAGGGAACATGGTGCTCGGCTGGCTCGCTGACCGGCGGGGCCACCGCCTGGTGATCATCCTCGGCCTCGGCGCGACGCTGGCCGGCAACGTGATCGCGATCGCCGCGCCGAGCCTCGTCGTGTTCGGCCTGGCGTTCGTGATGCTCGGTTTCCAGATCAGCGCCATGAACGTGTCGAACCTCAACGTGCTGCTGGAATTCGCGCCGGGTCCGGCGGCGCAGCCGACCTACATCGGTTTGGGGACGACGCTCCTGGCGCCGATCGCCTTCGGCGCACCGATCGCGGCGGGATTGCTCGCGGACGCGCGCGGCTTCGTCGCGGTCTTCACGGTGGCGGCGTTGGCGGCGTCAGTCGCGCTCGCACTCCTGCTCACGCGCGTGCGCGACCCGCGCGCGGCGGCCGTCACGCCGCGGGCGGCCTGAGCGTCACTTCTTGCGCTTCACGCGCTCGATGGTCGGGTCGTCCACTACCGGTTCGTCGTTCCTCAGCGCGAGCGCGATCGTGTCGCCGGGCTCGACCAGCAGATCGACCTCGGCCACCCGCTTCGTGTAGGTCGTCAGGATCACGCCCGTCTCGGTCTGGATCTTCACCAGCAGGCGGTTCGGCTCGCGCTGCTTGCTCACGACCTGTCCCTCGACGACGCGCGCGCGGATGCGGAGCTGCGGCGGCAAATACGGGTCGACCATCGGCGGCAGGTACACGGTTCCGGCGACGCCGAGGCCAGCACCGACGAGCAGCGTCACGATCAGGATCGTCCATCCGCGCATCGCGGCGATCAGGTCAGCGAAACGTAATCGTACTCGCCGAGACCCTGCAGCACCAGGAACACCGCTGAGGCGTCGCCGCCGTTGGTGACGAGATGCGGCCGGCGGGCGCGAACCGTGTAGGTCTCGCCGGGCTCCAGCCGGATCTCCTCCTTCGGCTCGCGCAGGAAGAGACGCAGCCGGCCCTGGAGCACATAGAAGGTGTCCTGCACGTTGTTGTGATAGTGCCAGGGCACCTGCTGGCGGGGACCGATCTGGAGCTCCGAGATCCTGAAGCCCGGCCGCTCGGCGTGTCGCGCGCGCCGCTCGACCTCGTAGAGATGACTCGAGTCCTTGACCGCCTCCATCGGCGAGTCCTCCTTCTCCCGAGCGATGGTACCATCGCGGTCCCGCTAGTAGCCCGTAGGGCTGGCGGAAGAGCCCCGCGCCGCTTCGCGGGCCTCCTGAACCCGCTCGGGATAGTCAGGACAGCTCTGGAACGGAGGCCGGTGTCGGTGGTGTTACGTGCTCGACGGCGGGCAGCTCGCCGATCTCGGGGCGCGGGCCCTCTCTAGACTGGCTGGTGAAGAGGCGACCGTCAGACCCGAGGACACGCTGCGCGAGGCCGGCATCAGCACCAAGCGCCAGGCGCGGTACAAGCGGCGCGCGCTAGCCCGCTTCCTCGCTCGGACGCAGTTCGGCGTGGGGGACGATGCGAGCAAAGTCTTTATCTCCGAACGCCACACCCGAATCTCGCGCGTTAGGCTCTGAGGTGTGGAGTTGTGCGAAAACGACAGTTACCATAACAATCAACACCCCAAAGCGGTGGAGTCCGGCGCGTCGTGACTCTACGCAGGGCGCCAAGGATGATGTGAGGAAACGCGGTGGGTGACAGCGAGAGACAAGGCTTCCTGGACGCGGT
>JBKPCO010000029.1:0-5050 GCA_046727415.1 Candidatus Methylomirabilota bacterium | reverse complement strand
ACGATCTGCATCTCGCGGCGCAGTGGGCGCAGCGCGCCGGCCGACAGGCCGTGGATGTCGCGGCCCGTGAAGCGGACGCCGCCGCGGCAGGCCTGCAGCCGCAGCAGCGCCAGCCCGAGCGTGGTCTTGCCCGACCCGCTCTCGCCGACCACGCCGACCGTCTGCCCCTCGCGCACGCGAACGCTCACGCCATCGACCGCTTTGACGTGGCGAACCGTGCGCCGCAGCACGCCGCGCCGGATCGGAAACCAGACGTAGACGTTCTCCGCCTCGAGCACAATTGGCGCGTCGGCGCGCGGCGTGCGCGGCATTGGCCGCGGCTCGGCGGCCACCAGCCGCTGCGTGTAGGGATGGCGAGGCGCATCGAACACCTCGGCGGTGGCACCGGCCTCGACGATCTCTCCGGCGCTCATGACGTTGACGCGCTCGGCCATCTTGCGCACCACGCCGAGGTCGTGGGTGATGAGCAGCAATGCCATGCCGAACGTCGCCTGCAGCTCGCGCAGCCGCGTGAGGATCTGGGCCTGGATCGTCACGTCGAGCGCGGTGGTCGGCTCGTCGGCGATGAGCAGGTCCGGCTCGTTCGCCAGCGCCATGGCGATCATCACCCGCTGGCGCTGGCCGCCCGAGAGCTGGTGGGGATAGGCGTCGAGCCGGCGCTCGGCCTCCGGCAGACCGACCAGCCGCAGCAGCTCCAGCGTGCGCGCGCGCGCCGCCGACCGCGCCAGGCCCTTGTGCACGCGCAGCACCTCGTTCACCTGCTTCTCGATCGTGTGCAACGGGTTGAGCGACGTCATCGGCTCCTGGAAGATCATAGCGATGCGGTCGCCGCGCACGCGCTGCATGGCCGGCTCGGGGGCGCCGATCAGCTCCTGGCCCTGGAGCTGGATGCTGCCGGAGGGATGGCGCGCCAGCGGATAGGGCAACAGTTGCATGATCGACAGCGCGGTGACGGACTTGCCGGAGCCGCTCTCGCCCACCAGCGCCACCGACTCGCCCCGCGCGATGTCGAACGACACGTGCCGCACGGCGTCGACGGCGCCGCCCTCGACGCCGAAGGAGACCGAGAGGTCGCGGACGGCCAGCAGCGGGGCGGCCGTCATCGCACCTTGCGAGGGTCGAAGGCGTCGCGCACTGCCTCGCCGATGAAGATCAGCAGCGATAGCATCACGGCCAGTACGAAGAAGCCGGTGAGGCCGAGCCAGGGCGCCTGCACGTTGGCTTTGCCCTGGGCCAGGACCTCGCCGAGCGACGCGGAGCCCGGCGGCAGGCCGAAGCCCAGGAAGTCGAGCGACGTCAGCGTGGTGATGGCCCCGTTGAGGATGAACGGCAAGAACGTCAGCGTCGCCACCATCGCGTTGGGCAGCAGGTGGCGGGCCATGATTACCGGGCTGCGCACGCCGAGCGCCCGGGCGGCGCGGACGTAGTCCAGGTTGCGGGCACGCAGGAACTCGGCCCGCACGACGCCAACCAGTGACATCCACGAGACGAGGAGCATGAGACCCAGCAGCCACCAGAAGCTCGGCTGCACGATGCTGGCCAGGATGATGAGCAGGTAGAGAATCGGGAGCCCTGACCAGATCTCGATGAAGCGCTGGAACAGCAGATCAGTCCAGCCACCGAAGTAGCCCTGCACAGCGCCGGCGGCGACGCCGATCAGCGAGCTCGCCAGCGTGAGCACGAGACCGAACAACACCGAGATGCGGAAGCCGTAGATCAGCCGGGCGAGCAGGTCGCGCCCCTGGTCGTCGGTGCCCAGCCAGTGGCGCGCCGACGGCGGCGCCGGCGCGGGGCCCGGCAGCGCCCAGTCGATCGTGTCGTAGCGGAACGGGATCGGCGGCCACGCCATCCAGCCGCGCGCCTCGACGAGCCGCTGTACCGCAGGATCACGATAGTCGGCCTCGGTCGGCAGCACGCCACCGAAGGCGGTCTCCGGGTACGCGCGCACGACCGGCACGTACAGGCGGCCGTCGTAGCGCAGGAGCAGCGGCCGGTCGTTGGCCAGCCCCTCGGCGATCAGCGACAAGCCGAACAGGGCCGAGAAGATCCACAGCGACCAGTAGCCCCGGCGACTGGCGCGGAAGCCGGCCAACCGCCGGCGCGTGAGAGGCGACAGCGTCATGTGGCGCGTCGCTCGAAGTCGATGCGTGGGTCGATGATGGTGTACGTCAGGTCGGTCACGATGTTCAGCAGCAGGCCGATGAGCGTGTAGATGTACAGCGTGCCGAACATCACGGGGTAATCGCGGTTCACGGCGGCCTCGAAACCCAGCAGGCCGAGTCCATCGAGGGAGAAGATCACCTCGATCAGTAGCTCGCCGGCGAAGAAGATGCTGATGAACGCACTCGGGAAGCCGGCCACGACGATCAGCATGGCGTTGCGGAAGACGTGGCCGTACAGCACGCGCCGGCGCGACAGCCCCTTGGCCCGCGCGGTCGCGACGTACTGCTTGTGGATCTCGTCCAGGAACGAGTTCTTGGTCAGCATGGCGAGGGTCGCGAACCCGCCAACGACCAGCGCGGTGACCGGCAGCGCGATGTGCCAAAGATAGTCCACGATGCGATGGGGCCAGGACATGTGCGTCCACGTGTCGGACGTGAGCCCGCGCAACGGGAACCACTGCACGAAGGAGCCGCCGGCGAACAGTACGATCAGGAGGATCGCAAACAGGAAGCCGGGGATCGCGTACCCGACGATCACCGCCGCGCTCGTCCATACGTCGAACGGCGTGCCGTCGCGCACGGCCTTGGCGACGCCGAGCGGGATCGAGACCAGGTAGACCAGCAGCGTCGTCCACAGCCCGAGGGTGATGGATACCGGCAGCTTCTCCAGCATGAGGCCCAGCACCGGGCGGTCGCGGTAGAAGCTGCTGCCGAGGTCGAACACGAGGTAGCTGCGCATCATGTGCAGGAAGCGCTGCCAGGCCGGCTTGTCGAAGCCGAACTGCTTCTCCAGCATGCGGACGAGCTCGGGGTCCACGCCCTGCGCGGCGCGCGACACACCCTCCTCGGCGGAGCCGGTGCGCGGCGTGCGACCGCCGGCCGTCTCGGCGCCGCCGGTGCCGGCCACCCGTGCCGTCGCCTGGACGGAGTGCCCGCGCAGGCGCGCCAGCATAAGGTCCACCGGGCCGCCCGGCGCAGCCTGCACGATGAGAAAGTTCGCCAGCATGATTCCGAGTAGCGTCGGGATGACGAGCAGCAGCCGGCGCAGCAGGTAGGCGAGCACTACGTCACCTGCCCGCCTTGCGAGCGTCGACCCACCAGGTATCGAAGCCGAGGTCGTACTTGGGCGAGACGGCCGGGCGCCCGAAGCGATCCCAGTAGGCGACGCGGAAGGCCGTGAGGTGCCAGTGCGGGATGACGTAGTGCCTCCACAGCAGCACGCGGTCGAGTGCGCGGGTGCGCGCGACCAGCGTCGGGCGATCGGGGGCGGCGATCAGCGCCGCGATCAGCCGGTCCACCACGGGGTCGCGCACGCCGGCCAGGTTGCGGCTGCCCGGCGTCTCGGCTGCCGCTGACGACCAGAAGTCGAGCTGCTCGTTGCCGGGCGACAGCGACTGCAAGAACAGCGCGATCGTCATGTCGAAGTCGAACTGCTTGAGCCGGTACTCGTACTGCGCGGAGTCCACGGTGCGCACGCGCGCGGCCACGCCCAGGCGCTCGAGGTTCTTGACGAACGGCAGCGTGATGCGCTCCCACGTCGGGTCGTCGAGGAGGATCTCGAAGCTCATCGGGGTCCCGGTCTCCGCCTTGACCAGCTTCATGTCGCGCACGACCCAGCCCGCGTGCTTCAGCAGATCCAGCGCGTGCACGAGGTTGGGGCGCAGGCCGTCGGGTACGGTCGAGGGCGGCCGGTACTCGCGGGTGAACACGGCGTCCGGGACGCGCCCGCGGAACGGGGCCAGCACGGCCAGCTCCGCCTCGCCCGGCAGCCCCCGCGAGGCCAGCTCGGAATTGGAGAAGTAGCTGTGCGTGCGCGTGTAGGCGCCATAGAAGAGGTGCGCGTTGCTCCACTCGAAGTCGAACGCGGCGGCCAGCGCCTCGCGCACGCGGTCATCGGCGAACACAGCCCGCCGCGTGTTGTAGACGAAGCCTTGCATACCGGTGGGGATCTCGTTGGGGATGAGCTCATTCTTGATACGGCCGTCGCGCACGGCCGGGATGTCGTAGGCTCGTGCCCAGTTCTTCGCGGAGTCCTCGGCGCGGAGATCGTAGGCGCCGCCCTTGAAGGCCTCGAGCGCAACGGTGCCGTCGCGGTAGTAATCGTAGCGGATCGTGTCGAAGTTGAAGCGGCCGACGTTGACCGGCAACGCGGCGCCCCAGTAGTCGGTGACGCGACGATACGTGATGGACCGCCCGGGCTCGAGCGACTCTACGCGGAAGGGGCCGCTGCCGAGCACCGGCGTCAGCGTGGTGCGCGCGAAATCGCGCCCCGCCCACCACGCCTTGGAGAGCACCGGCAGCTGGCCCACGATGACCGCCAGCTCACGGTTCTCGCCACTCTTGAAGGAGAAGCGCACCGTGCGCGGCCCCGTCTGCTGCACGCGGTCGACCTGCGCATAGTACGAGCGGTAGAGCGGATGGCCCTTCGTGCGCAGTGTCTCGAACGTCCAGATGACGTCGGCCGCCGTCATCGGGCTGCCGTCGTGGAACCGCGCGCCGGCGCGCAGCGTGAACGCGACCCACGCGCGGTCCGGCGGCGTCTCCACCGTCTCGGCCACCAGCCCGTACTCCGACGACGGCTCGTCGCTGGACGGCGCCAGCAGCGTGTCGAACGTCTGCCCGATGCCGACGGCCGCCACGCCCTTGAGGATGAACGGGTTGAGGTTGTCGAACGTCCCGATCGCGCTCAGCGTCACGCTCCCGCCCTTGGGCGCCTGCGGATTCACGTAGGCGAAGTGGCGGAAGTCGGGCGGGTACTTGAGATCGCCGTGGATCGATAGCCCGTGCACGGGGCCGGTCGCGGCGAGGTGCGGCATCGCCGCTCCGACGGAGCCGGCGGCGACCAGCAGCAACAGGACCACGGCGAGCGCTCTCATGCGAGACGACCG
>JBKPCO010000028.1:0-10535 GCA_046727415.1 Candidatus Methylomirabilota bacterium | reverse complement strand
GTCCTGTGTTCTGGCATTGCAAAGTTCGGTTGGGACAACCGGCTTTGTTATCGTCTAGGGTTGATGAGTCGGGCTCGAACTCGACGGACACGGCGCAAGACAGGCCGCGCGCGACGGGCGGCGGTCAAGGCTCGCGCTTCTCGGAGGCCGCAGGGTTCGAAGCCGCGAAGCCCGAAGGCGCACGGCCAGAAGCGGCGAAGTCAGAAGGCGCGGCGCCAGAAGGCGCGGAGCCCGAGGGTTCGGCTGCCGCGGCCGGCGCCCGCCGAGCTGCTTCTGCTCGAGCTGGCGAAGGAACTCGTCGAGCTCACTCGGGACGCGGAGCCGGCCCGGGCGCTTTCCCTGCCCTTACAGAAGCTCGCCGACGCCTACGGGCCGTCCGAGTCGCTCCCGCACGTGGTCTTCCGCGCGTGGGTCCGGAGCCGAAGCGACAAGACGGCGGCCCTGGCGCTCTCCTGGGCCCGCGAGCAGGTGCGTCTCGGGCTCCAGGAGGTCGTGGAGCGCGCCAAGGGCGCGAGGAGCCGCGTCGAGCTCGACTCGGAGACATTTGCCTGGCTTCTCCTCGCCGCGTGCGAGGCGATTGCTCAGGAGCCGCCGTCGGCGGTGCCGGATCGCGTCCGCGCGCTGACGCAGCTCATCGGTCACGCCCCTTCCGCCGGCTGACACCCTCGAGGATCAGGAAGGCCACTCCGGCCCCCAACGTCACGAGGTTGACCTGGATCGAGGCCCGATGTGATCGGGCGAATGCCGCGTCATCGCGCGCGCGGCGCGCCGTCTCGGCTCGCGGCATCAGCACGGCCGACGCCCAGATCAGCATCGTCACCATGAGCGCGGCGAGCGCGGTGCCGAGCAGCGGCCGGAGCCGGCCCGTCTTGCCGGAGATCGCCTGCAAGGCCGAGGCGACGAGCGCGACCCCGCTCAGCGCCAGCCCCCACCGGTAATAGCGCGGCAGCACTGCCGTCACGGCCTGGCCGGCGATCGCGCGGTCGATGGTCTTGAAGACCACCGGCGCGACCTCGAACGAGAAGAACGCGATGATCCCGAGCCAGGCGGCGACCGCTACGACGGCGAGCGTGCGGAGCAGGGTCATCGGCGCGGCGCCGCGAGCGCGACGGAGGTCACGGCGAGGAGGATCGCCGACGCTCCTGGGGGAGTCAAGATTGACCGGCCGGGGCTGGGGCGGTAGAGTCCGCGGCGTGCCCGCGCGCGCGCATGCGAAGACGTCTCGACGCGATCGAGGACGCAACGTAGCGATCGATGCCGTGATCCGTGGCCTCCGCCGGACGGCGCCGACGTGGAATCCGACTGCGCTGGCGGTCGTCGCGGACCGTGAAGGCGATCCGTTCCGCGTCCTGATCGCTTGCATCCTGTCGCTTCGCACCCAGGACACGACGACGGGCCCCGCGTCCGACCGCCTCTTTGCCGAGGCCGCCACCCCGGAGAGCATGCTGAGGCTCACACCCCGTCGCATCGAGCGCCTCATCTATCCCGTCGGCTTCTATCGCACGAAGGCGCGCGTCATCCTCGGGATCTGCCGCGACCTGCTCGACCGGTTCGCCGGACGCGTGCCGGACACGATCGACGAGCTGCTCACGCTCAACGGTGTCGGACGAAAGACCGCCAACCTCGTCGTGACGATGGGCTACGGCAAGCCCGGCATCTGCGTGGACACCCACGTGCACCGGATCTCAAACCGGCTGGGCTACGTCAAGACGCGCCATCCGGAGGAGACGGAGATGGCGCTCCGGGCGAAGCTGCCGCGCCGGCACTGGATCGGCTACAACGATCTGCTCGTGTCCTTCGGCCAGAACGTCTGCACCCCGCTCTCACCCCGCTGCTCGATCTGCCCGGTCTCCGCCCTCTGCCACAGGATCGGCGTCAGCAAAGCCCGCTGACGTTTTTGATCGGTAGGCGGGAGCTGGTGCCGCACACTGCCTGCCCTCCTACCGACCGAGAGGACCACGCAGGCGTCGGAGGGTTGCGAGATTTCGGAGATCGGAGGTGGGCTCCGGGTCTTTGGGCGTCTCCAGCACTTTCGGGACGCGAGCGAAGCGGCGGTCGTTGAGGAGGCGACGGAAGCTAGAGAGGCCGAGGAAGCCGCGGCCGATGTGCTCGTGACGGTCGAGGCCGGAGCCGAAGGGCGCCCTGGCGTCGTTCAGATGGAGGGCCAGCACGCGCCGCCGGCCCACGGTGGCCTCGCACTCGGCCATCGCCCTCGCGTATCCGGCCTCGGTGCGCAGGTCGTAGCCCGCGGCGAACAGATGGCAGGTGTCGATACAGATGCCGATCCGCTCGGGACGCGCCGCGCCGTTGAGCATCGTCGCCAGCTCGGCGAACGTCCGTCCGACCGAGTTACCGCCCCCGGCTGTGTTCTCGAGCGCGACCTTGATGCGGTAGCCGGCGGTCCGTGCGAGCGCCTGGTCGAGGGCGGAGATCACGCGCCGAAGCCCCGACTCGAGCCCCGCGCCCATATGGGAGCCGGGATGGACGACCACGCACGATAGACCGAGCGCCTCGCCACGCTCGAGCTCGTCGGTGAACGCGTCGACGGCTTGCGCCCACGCCGTCCTGTCGGGGCTGGCCAGATTGATGAGGTAGCTCGAATGCGCGAAGACCCGCCGGATGCCCGTCCGCCGCCGCGCCGTGGCGAACGCGCGGATCGCCTCGTCGCGGAGCGGTGGCCCCGCCCACTGACGCTGGTTCTTCAGGAAGATCTGGACGGCGCCGCAGCCCACCTCGCGCCCCCGCTCGAGCGCCAGGTGCAGGCCGCCGGCGATCGACATGTGGGCTCCGATCTCGTCCAGCCGCGTCGCCATGGCGGCCAAGGTACCACTCTGCTATTCTGCCTTCTATGAAACCACTGGCGATCCCCTCGTCCTTCACGACGACATTCACCCTGGAGTACGGAGTCTCCGAGGCCGACCTGCGGCGGCTCTACGAGAACGCCAAGCGCGACCAGTGGAACGCCTCGCGCGACATCCCGTGGTCGGCGGCGCCGTCGGACGACGGACGCGTGATCGCCGACGAGCTGATCGACATCTACGGCAGCCCTCTCTGGGACAAGCTGCCGGAGACCGAGCGCGTCTCGCTCAACCGGCACATCGCCGCCTGGCGCCTGTCGGTACTCATGCACGGCGAGCAGGGCGCGCTCCTCGCGTGCAGCCAGATGGTCGACATCGTCGAGGGCGCCGACGCGAAGTTCTTCCAGGCGACGCAGGTGGTCGACGAGGCGCGGCACAACGAGGTCCTGAGCCGCTACCTGACCGAGCGGCTCGACGGTCTCACCTACCCGATGCCGGCGAACGAGCGCGACATCTTCGACTCGATCCTGTCGGAGAGCCGCTGGTACCTCAAGACGATCGCGCTGCAGCTCGTGGCCGAGACCTTCGCGGTTGCCCTGTTCAAGATGATGAGCGAGAGCGCCCGCGATCCCGTGCTGGAAGCGATCTGCAAACGCATCCTGCTGGATGAGTCGCGGCACATGGGGTTCGGGATGCTCTCGCTGCCGCGGGTGGTCAACGAGGCCTCGCCGGGCGAACGCCGGGAGCTCGAGGACTACACGTGCTTCGCGCTCGAAAAGACACTGTCGGGCTTCTTTCCGCTCGAGGCGTACCAGGACGCCGGCTTCAGCCCCCAGCAGATCGACGAGGTCAAGCGCTACCGCCGCGAGACGGCCGCGTCGAACGACTACGCGCCGTTTCGCAAGTACTTCAAGCGGGACATGCACGGCTCGATGGTCGCGAACCTCGCGCGACTGGGTCTTCTCACCGATCGCGTCCGGCCGCGCCTCGAGAAGCTCGGCGTCAGCCTGCCGGCGGCTTGAGCGGCCCCACCAGCTCGCCGAGCCGCTTGGTCCGGTAGCGCCAGAGCGCCGCGATCTGCCGCCGCACGAGCAGCGCGTGCGCCGCGCGCCCGAGCGGTCCGAGCGGAAGCCGATAAGTCACCCGGTCCTCCACCCACGTCCCGCCCTCTTCCTCCAGAAACCGGTGACGATGCTCCCAGCGGGCGTACGGTCCCCGCACCTGCACGTCGACGAAGCGATAGGGCGGATCCCATTCGCGGATGAATGCCCGCCACCGGATCGGAACGCCGAGCCACGCCAAGCGCATGTCGAGGACCGCGCCGGTCGACAGCGACGGCGGCCCGCCGACGACGCGAAGACGAAACGAGGGCGGTGTGATCAGGAGGAGATGCGACGACTCGGCGAAAAACGCGAATACCTCGGCGCGCGCCCTGGCGAGCCACACGCGCGACTCGAGGATGTAGTCGGCCATGACGCGCGGGCTATATTAGGCAGGTGTCCGGAGCGAGTCAAACTCGCGCCTACCTGGCGCTGCTCGCGATCGTGGCGCTGTGGGGGAGCTTTCCGGCCACCACCAAGCTCGCGCTCGCCGACTTTCCCCCGTTCTTCCTCGCGGCGGTCCGCTGCACCGTGGCCAGCGGCTTTCTCCTCGTGCTGCTGGCCCGCTCGCCGAGCGACACGATTCGCGGACTCGGGCCCGAGTCAATCACGACATTTCTGATCCTCGGAACGGCCGGCATCTGGGGCTCGATGCAGTTCACGTATCTGGCGATCTACTACACGACCGCCGGCAACGCGGTAGTCTTACAGACGGCGACGCCCATCACGATCGCCCTGATCGCCCGCCTCTATCTCGGCGAGCGGCTCCAGCGCGCGCAGTGGCTCGGCGTGGCCGCCTCGGTCCTCGGCGTGCTCCTGGTCATCACGCGCGGTCGGCTCGGCAGCCTGCAGACCACCGATCTTCACGCCGGCGACTTCATCACGCTCGCCTCCCTCTGCAGCTGGGCCGTGTACACGGTGTACGGCAAGCGCGTGCTCGCATCGTATTCTCCGCTGCTGGCGACGACGGCCGCCTACTGCCTCGGCACGCTCCTGATCCTGCCGACCGCCGTGCTCACGGCGCCGCTCTTTCCGGTGCCGCGCCTCGGTTCGCTCACCGCGTGGGCGGTCGTCTTCTTCCAGGGCTTGCTGGGCGCGGTCGCGCACATCTGGTGGTACGAGGCGGTGCACGTGGTGGGGCCCAGCCAGGCCGCGATCTTCACGAACCTTCAGCCGATCGTGGGGATCGTGCTGGCGCCGATCCTGCTGGGGGAGCGCATCACCATCTGGCAGGTCGCCGGCACGCTGCTGGTGCTGGCGGGCGTCGCCCTCACCACGCGCGCACCGCTCGCCCGGAGCAGCGCCTCCTAGGCGAGCTTCTTCACCTCGGCGAGGATCTTGTCGGGCTCCGGGAGCTCGCCCGTGCCGTAACGCTCGATGAAGCGGATCGTGCCCTGCTGGTCCACGATGAACGTCGCCCGGCGGTTGGCGTTCCAGTCGGGCCAGTAGACGCCGTAGTCCTTCGCGACGGTGCGGTGAAT
The DNA here is from genome assembly GCA_046727415.1 of Candidatus Methylomirabilota bacterium. Classification (GTDB taxonomy): domain Bacteria; phylum Methylomirabilota; class Methylomirabilia; order Rokubacteriales; family CSP1-6; genus AR31. Next base: position 5,156 of record JBKPCO010000028.1, on the reverse strand, counting down.
GTCTGAGAGCAGCGGATAGTTGCTGATCCCGACGGACTTCGCCCAGTTGTCGTGGCTAAACGGGCTGTCCGTGCTGATACCCAGCACCTGGGTATTCGCCGCCTGAAAGTCGCGAATGCGCCTGTCGAAGGCGGGCATGCACGTGCTTCAGCCGGGCGTCCAGTCGAGCGGATAGAAGAGGATGACCACGTTCTTGCCGCGGAACTCGCGCAGGCCGACTTCCCGGAGCCCGACGGTGCGGAGCGTGAAGTCCGGCGCGGGATCGCCGACATTGAGGGTCCTGTCGTCGCTCACTCCCCGAATCCCCCTTCTGCGAAGTTCCGCGCAACGCGGTCTTTGATCTTAACACGCACCTCGCCCGCCCGCGCCGGCGGCTTCCGCGACGCCGCCCACGCGCGGTTGCGCCGACTCTCCAGCGGCGCGTCCGCGAGGCCCAGGAAGGCCGCAGCGGTGACGACCCGCCCCGTTTCCCAGAGCCGAGCGAATCGCTCGGCGAAACGCGGATCGCGGAGCGCGTGATGGTCCATGATCACGCGACACCCGGTCGCGTCGAGAACCCGTACGAGCTGGTCGATCGCCCGCTCGATCGCGTCACGCCCGACCTCGCGCTCGAGATAGGACACGGGCCCGGAAACGTAGAGAAGCGTCGGCCGCTGCTGGACGAGGTACGCCGCCGCGACGGGGGACGCCGGACCCTGGAGGTCCGAGGCGAACACGAAGCGCTCGCGCTCGGCCGGGTCGACGATCGTGAGCACGATGACCGACCCGAATGGCGTGCCGTCGAGGCCGTGCGGCAGGGGCGGCGAGACGAAAAGCTCGAGGTCGGATTCGCGGCGCTGGAGCCCGTCCGCACTCTCGACCCGCGCCTGGCCTTCGAGCGCCTTCCAGAGGCCCTCGGCCCTCCTGGCCTGCCGCCCGGCGATCATGCGTCGGGGGTCCTTCAAGAGCACGCGCCGCCCCGCGTACGACGCGGGATCCGACCGGAAGTGATCCTCGTGGTAGTGGCTCACGAAGACGAAGCCAGAGCGCGCCGCGTACGCCGAGATCCGATCATTTGCGCGCCGCAGCGCCTCCCATTCGTCCTCCGCCGGCGGCAACCCGAACCGCGACGCCGCCAGCGTCGCGCCCGGGTCGATCAAAATCCCCGTCCGCCCGACCTCGACATACGTCGCCATCGACCGGACCCCGAGCGACTCCGCCGCCAGCGGGATGACTTTCACGCGGCCATCCTCAGTGTCCGTTCCGCGCACGAATCATTGAGAACTACGGAAGCTCGAGCGTAGACGCGGCGGGCCGTCGAGCGGGTGCGGTCGGGGTCGAAGGGACCCGTTCCCGGTATCCGACGACGGGCGAGGCGCGCCCGGATGGAGCCCAGCCGTCCCCGGTATGCGGACGCGTGCCGCGTGGTCATCTCGACCCCGACCGCGCCCGCTCGATGGCCTGTCGCGCCACCCGCGTCATGAGCAGATCCTCAGATGCAACGGCCGCCGTCGACTTCGACGCACGTGCCGGTGATCATCGCCGCATCGTCCGAGGCGAGGAAGACGGCGGTGCGCGCCAGGTCGTCGGGCTGGTTCAGGCGTCCCAGCGGAACGGTAGCCTCGTAGCGGGCGCGCCCTTCGGCATCGACCGACTGCCTGCCCATGAATGCCGGAAGCATCGGCGTCTCGGTCGCCACCGGGGCGATCGACACCACCCGGACGCCGTGGCTCGCGGCCTCGAGAGCCAGGCTCTTGGTCAGGGTCACCACGGCGCCCTTCGACGCCGCGTACGCCTGCATCCCCGGGCGGGGCCTTATCGCGGCAGTCGACGCGGTGATGAGGAACACGCCGCGCCGCTGCTTCTTCATCACCGGCAGCGCGTACTTGGCGCCAAGCCAGACGCCCTTGACGTTCACCGCCATGATGCGATCGAAAATCGTCTCGTCGACCCGCTCGACGTCCTCTGGCGACTGGGGGACACCGGCGTTGGCGAAGAAGATGTCGAGGGTTCCCCATGCCGCGAGCGCGCGCTCGACGATCATCTGGTTGTCGGCCGCCCGCGTCACATCTGCGCGCACGGCCAGTGCGCGGCCGCCCGCCTTCTCGATCTGCTCCACCGTCGACTTCGCGCCAGCCTCGTTCAGGTCCACAACAGCCACGCGCGCGCCTTCCCGCGCCATGGCCAGCGCCGAGGCGGCGCCGATACCCGAGCCCGCGCCGGTGATCACCGCGACCCTGCTATCGAGTCTCATCGTTTGCCTCCGAACATGTTGTCGTGGCGGAAGAAGTTCAGGCTCACCCGAGCCGCTCTACCGCGAATCCGCGGGGCCGCCGGCCCGGCTGCGCTTGCCAGCGGAAGCGGGCGAGGACGACGCGGCCCCGGCGGAAGACGACTCCCTCCTGCTCGAGTCGGATCCGCTGCGTCATCATGCTCGCCGTCCGGGAGCGGCGGCTGATGCTCCCCTGCGCGTTGACCACGCGATGCCAGGGCACGCCGTTGTCCGCGCCGCGGAGCGCCTGCCCGACCTGGCGCGCCGAGCGCGGACGGCCGGCCATCGCCGCGAGCTGGCCGTAGGTGGCGACACGCCCACGGGGAATCCGTCTCACGAGATCCAGCACGGCTGCACGAAATGTCACGCCGGGGCGGCGCCCGTCTGCAGCTCGTAGAGCCTGGCGTAGAGACCGCCGCGCCGCACGAGATCGGCGTGCGTGCCTTCTTCGTGGATGCGACCGTGGTGCAGCACGAGGATCCGGTCGGCGGCGTGCACCGTCGAGAGACGGTGCGCGATCGTGATGCTGGTGCGGCCAGCGAGGAGTCCCGCCATCGCCTGTCGGATGAGCGCTTCGGATTCCGGATCGACGCTCGACATCGCTTCGTCCAGGACGAGAACGGCCGGATTGTACACGAGGGCCCGGGCGATGGCCAGAAGCTGGCGCTGCCCGTGAGAGATGTTGGCGCCGCGCTCGCCCAGGAGCTCGCGGAGCCCCTTCGGCAGGCCTGCGACGAAGCCGGCGCGCGCGGTGTCGAGGGCGCGCGAGAGGTCTGCGGGCGATACGGCGCCGTCGGCGCTCAGGCGTAGATTCTCCTCGATAGTGCCCGCGAACAGGACGCTGTCCTGGAAGATGATGCCGACGCGACGGCGGAGGCTCGTCAGGTCCCACTCGCGGACGTCGACGCCATCGACAAGGACGCGGCCGCGCTGCACGTCGTACGCGCGATTCAGAAGCCTGGCGCAGGTCGTCTTCCCCTCGCCGGTCGCGCCGACGATCGCAACCCGCTCGCCCGGCATGACGCTGAACGAACAGTCACGGAGCACCCACTCGTCAGAGTGGTAGGCGAACCACACCCCGTCGAGCTCGAGGGCCGGCGCCGTGGGACGCGCGAGCCGCGGCGGCGGCGCGGCCGGCGAGACGATCTCCGGGGTGCGGTCGAGCAGACCGAAGATCCGCTCCGACGACGCCATCGCCCACTGCATCACCGTGTACTTGGCGCCGAGGTCGCGGATGGGCAGGAAGAAGCGGTTCGTGTACTGGATGAACGCGACCAGCGCGCCGAACGTGAGCGACTCGGCCACGATCCGGCCGCTGCCGTACCAGAGCAGCAGTGCCAGCGCGATCGAACCCAACGCCTCAACGGCGGCGTACAGGGACGCCTCCCAGACGGTCGATCCGAAGAGCGCCCGCCGATAGTCGGCGTTCAGGCGGCCGAATCGCTCGCGCTCGTATCGCTCCCGCACGAAGAGCTGGATTACGCGCATTCCCTGGAGGGACTCTTGGAAAAACGCGTTGAGGCGCGCCAGGCGCCGGCGCACCTCGCGGTAGGCGTCGCGGGCGTTCAGCCGGAAATATACGGCTACCAGCAGGAGGACCGGGATGATGGAGAACGTGACGAGCGCCAGGCGCCAGTCGATCCAGAGCATGACGGCGACGACGCCGACCAGCGTGATCACGTCCGCCACGACGGCGAACAGACCCGACGTGAACGCCTCGCTCACCGCCTCCACGTCGTGCAGCACCCGGGTCATGAGGCGCCCCACCGGATTCCGGTCGTAGAAGCGCGCCTCCAAGCGCAGAAGATGATCGAAGATCGCCTCGCGGAGATCATGGATCACGCGCTGCCCCGTGAGCTGCATCAGGTACGCCTCAACGGTGCGCAGAGCGTACAGGACCACCAGGACGGTGACGTAGAGGCCCGCGACCCAGGTGAGACCGAGCCAGTCCGACTTCAAGATATGGTCGTCGATCGCGACCTTGAGCAACCACGGCTGGGCGAGCTCGGTGACGGCGATCACCGGGAACAGGAGCATCGAGCCGGTGATGAGCCCACGATGCGGCCGCGCGGCCCCACCCAGGCGCATGACGAGGCGACGGTCGAACGCCCGGCCCAGCCGCTCGTCGGCCTCGGGATCGTAGGCCGAGTCAGGCACGCGCGATCTCCTCCTCGAGCTGCTGGATCCGCCAGAGGCGCGTGTAGAGCCCGCCCCGTCTCACGAGCATCTCGTGACGACCGGTGTCGACGACCCGTCCCGCGTCCAGCACGATGATGCGATCGGCGGTGCAGGCGGCACGCAGCCGGTGGGTCATCATGAGGACGGTGCGGCCGGCCACGGCGCGCCGGAGATTGACGGCGACCTCCTCTTCCTTCGCAGCGTCGACCGACGCGAACGCGTCGTCGAGCACGAGGAGCGGCGGCGCGCCGGCGAGGGCCCGGGCCAGGGTCACACGCTGGCGTTGCCCGCCGGAGAGCGTCAGGCCGCGCTCGCCGACGACCGAGTCGAAGCCGGCCGGAAACCGGTCGATCTCGTCCGCGATGCCGGCGACGTCGGCCGCCTGGCGCAGATGGACGCTCGGCATCTCGTCGCGTCCGAGGGCGATATTCTCGGCGATCGACCGGGCAAAGAGAAACCCCTCCTGCGGCACGAAGCCGAGCCCGGCGCGAAGCGTGGCCAGCGGGAATTCCCTCACGTCGCGTCCGTCGATGAACACCGTTCCGGGCGGCGGCTCCCAGAGCCGAGCCAGGAGAAGCCCCAGCGTAGACTTGCCGCTTCCGGTCGGCCCGACCAGCGCGACCGTCTCGCCGGGCGCGACCTCGAAGCTCACGTCGTGGAGCGCCGGCGCCCTGCCTTCGTACGCGAAGGTGAGATGCGAAAACCGCAGCCCCGGCGCCGGAACGGG
>JBKPCO010000027.1:0-16433 GCA_046727415.1 Candidatus Methylomirabilota bacterium | reverse complement strand
GTCGAGGTCCAGGCGTGAGACCCGGAGCTGCTCCTTGCCGGCGAGGTCGAGATGGCTGAGCTGGGCGACGGCGGGGACGTTGCGAAGGACTCTGACGAAGTCGAGCTCGCGCTGCTGGGCCAGCGCAGTGCCCAGCCCCTCGCGAAATCCGAGTCGCCCCGGCCCCACCTGACTGGCGTCGGGATCGTCGGATGCGGTCCGCGTAGTCTCGCGCACCTGCACCTCGATCTCCTTGAGGAATTGCTCGATGTGCGCCGCGGCCGCCACCGCTTTCGCGCGCTCGACGCGGACGATCGCGCGCTGCGTTTCGCGGTAGGAGAAGTAGAGATCCACGAGACCCGAGACCATCAGCACGCCGCCGACCAGCACGAGGAGCACGACGACGTACTTGCGGAAGAGACGACTGCGCGACAGCCCGGTCGTCATCGTCGGAAGGCGTCGGCCCGCAGCAAGATCTTCCGCGGCACGGTCAAGCCGAACTGCTCGGCCGTTTTGAGGTTCACCGCGAGGTCGATCTTCTCCGCGCCTTCGACGGGCAGATCCTGAGGTCGGGCGCCTCTCAAGATCTTCGCGACCAGCGCGGCGGCCTGCACACCCTGGGCGTAGTAATCCGGTCCATACGAGATGAGGCCGCCGTAGCCGATCCAGAGCGCCGTCCCGAACACCGCCGGGACGCGCTCCGCGAGTGACTTCTCGAGCATGGCGATCGTCAGCTCCGGATTCGAGCCTTCCGGCGCCAGGATCGCGTCCTCGCGCCGGACTTCCTTGAGGATCCGCTTCAGCTCGTCGGCCTCAAGCACACCTCTCGGCATCACGTCGAGCTTCAGTCGCTGCGCCGTCTCGAGCGCCCTGGTGATCATCGGGGTGGTGCCGAGATCGACGCGGTAGTGGATGATCCAGACGCGACGCACCGCCGGAGCGAGCGTCTTCAGGACTTCCAGGCGCTTGGCGACCAGCTCGGTCTGCAGGCTCGACACGCCCGTCACGTTGCCGCCGGGCTGAGCGAGCCGAGTAACGATGCCGGCGCCCACCGGATCTCCGACCAGCGTGAACACGATCGGCACGCTCTCGGTCGCATCCCTGGCCGCGAGCGTCGCCGCCTCCTGGCTGGTGAAGATCAAATCGACGCCTGCCTTGACGAGGGCCTCGGCGGCGCCGGGTATCGCGTTGAGCTTGCCTTCAGTGAAGCGGATGTCGAACGTCACGTCGCGACCGTCTTCGAGCCCGAGCTCCTTGAGTCCGGCTTTGAGACCCTCGACGGTCGGATGGCTCGCCGCCCACGCGGCATTGATGACGCCGATCCGGAAGGGGCGACGCGCTTGCTGCGACTCGGCAGTGGGCGTAGAGCCGCCGAGGAGCAGAACGATCACGGCTACCCAGCCGAGATGGCGCGTGAGCATCATCCCCCGGCGACTAGCTGATAGTACGCGCCCTCGGCGACGAGGTCCCAGGGGGCGACCAGCGACTGAAACTTCGTGAAAGACGCGTGGACTTTCTTCGCCATTGGAGTCTTCTCCGACGCTTCCCTGATGACCTCGGCCGCTAACTTTCTGAGATCGCGCAGCACCGGGGCCGGGAACTGCACGATCTCCACCTTCCCTTTGAACTCGGTCCTCAGTCGCTCGAGCGCTATCGCGTTCTTCCGGTGAAAGTCAGATAGGGCGTAGGCGCGCACGGCTGCGGTGGCATGGTCGAGCATCCGCCGAAGATCAACCGGGAGCGCGTCGTAGGCCTTCCTGTTGAAACCCGGCTCGTGCCAACCGGGATAATAGTAGTAGCGTGCGGTCCTGTGCAGGCCCAGGATCATGTCGTCGTGCGGCCCAACCCATTCGGCCGCATCGATCACACCCCGCTCGAGGGCGCCGAAGATATCGCTGGCCGGGGTGAGCACGGTCGTGGCCCCAGCCCTCACGTAGACCATGCCGCCGAGGTTCGGGATTCGCATCCTCAGCCCCTTGAAGTCGCCGATCGCGCTGATCTTCTTCCGGAACCACCCGCCCATCTGCGGGGCGTTCGAAAAAGCGGGGCGCGGCACGAGGTTGAGAGGAGCGTAGGCTTCCTCGATGAGCTTCTCGCCGTCGCCCTGGTAGTACCAGGCGGCCATCCCTTGGGGGTTCATGCCAAATGGAATCGTTGCGAACCACTCGATCGCTGGCTCCCTGTCCCGCCACCATTGTGCCGACCCCATGTACGCTTCGATCTTGCCCTGGGAGGCCGCGTTGAAGCACTCGAACGGCTGCATGATCTGGCCGCCAGGGAAAACCTCGATCCGGAACCGTCCGGCGCTCATCTCCTCCACGATCTTCGCGAGCCGGTGCGCGGCGCCCTGCAGTTGGTCGAGCACCGCGGGGTAGGCCGTGGACAGCCGCCACTGGACTTTCGGCTGGGCGATGACGTAAGGAGCGTCGACGATCGTGGTAGCCGCGACCGCCGTCGCGGCAGCGCTCGCGTTGGTGAGAAACCTACGTCGCCCCGTGGTCATGTCCCGGCGACCAGCTGGTGGTAGGCGCCTTCGGCGACGTGATCCCACGGGCCGATGAGCGCCTGGAACTTCGTGTACGACGCGTGGACCTTCCGGGCCATGGGGCTCTTCTCGGATTCCTCCTTCACGACCTCGGTGGATAGCTTCTTGAGATCGCGCAGCACCGCTCTCGGCAGCGGGGTGATCTCCACCTTGCCCTTGAACTCCGCTTTGAGCCGCTCCAGGGCGATCGAGTTCTTGACGTGGAAATCAGCAGAGCTATAGACGTGGACCGCCGCCACGGCGTGGTCGAGGGTGCGCTTCAGGTCGACCGGAAGCGCCTCGTATGCCTTCTTGTTGAAGCCGAACTCGGCCGTCGTCCCGGGCTCGTGCCAGCCGGGATAATAGTAGTAGCGCGCGGCCCGATGCAGGCCGAGCTTCATGTCGTCGTGCGGCCCGATCCACTCCGAGGCGTCGATTACGCCCCGCTCGAGCGCGGCGAAGATGTCCGAGCCGGGAGTCAGGGCCGCCGTGCCGCCCGCCTTGACGTACACCTTGCCGCCGAGGCCGGTGCCGATGCGCATCCTGAGGCCCTTGAAGTCGGCGATAGTGTCCAGTTTCTTGCGGAACCATCCGGCCATCTGCGGGGCGACCGCGGTGCACTGACGCGGCACGAGATTGTAGGCGGCGAACGCTTCCTCCCAGAGCTTGAAGCCATCGCCCTGCTGATACCACGCGGACATGCCCTCGGGATTCATGCCGAACGGGACCGTCGAGAACCACTCGAGCGCCGGCTCCCGGGCAGCCCAGTAATAGGACTGGCCGTAGTATGCGTCGATCTTGCCCTGGCCGGCGGCCTCGAAACAGTCGAAGGGCGGCATGATCTGGCCGCCGGGAAAGACCTCGATCCGGAAACGCCCGGCCGTCGTTTCGTCGACAATCTTCGCCAGCAGCTCGGATGCGGTCTTCTGAATGTCGAGCGCCGGCGGAAAGGCGGTCGACATCCGCCATTGAACTTTCGGCTGGGCGATGACCTTGGGAGCGTCGATGATCGTGGCCGCCGCGACCGCCGCCACGCCGCTCGCCTTCGAAAGAAACCTGCGTCGCTCGATCATGAAACTCCGGCGACCAGCTGATGGTAGGCGCCTTCGGCGACGTGGTCCCACGGGCCTACCAGCGCCTGAAATTTCGCGAAGGACGCGTTCACCTTCTTCGCCTGCGGGCTCTTCTCGGACTGCTCTCGAATGACCTCGCTCGACAGCTTCTTGAGCTCGCGCAGCGCAGCCGTCGGCAGCTGGAGAATCTCGACCTTGCCCTTGAACTCCGTCTTGAGACGCGCGAGCGCAGTCGCATTCTTGGCCTGATAGTCGCCGATGAAATAGGTCTGCTCAGCCTCGATGGTATGGTCGAGAATCTGCCGAAGATCGACTGGAAGCGCCTCGTACGCCTTCCTGTTGAAGCTGAACTCGGCGACCGTCCCGGGCTCGTGCCAGCCCGGGTAATAGTAATAGCGCGCGCTGTTGTGCAGGCCCAGCTCCATGTCGTCGTGCGGCCCGACCCACTCGGCGGCGTCGATGACTCCACGCTCAAAGGCGGCAAAGATGCCGGCCGCGGGAATGAGAACTGCCGTGCCGCCGGCCTTGGTGACGACCTTGTTCCCGAGGCCGGCGCCGATGCGCATCTTGAGGCCCTTGTAGTCCGCGGCCGAGTTGATCTTCTTGCGGAACCACCCCGCCATCTGCGGGGCGAACGCCGGGCCCTGTCGCGGCACGAGGTTGAAGGGCGCGTAGGTCTCCTGCCACAGCTTGAGGCCGTCGCCGTGGTAGTACCAGGCCGCCATGCCCTCGGGGTTCATGCCGAACGGAACGCTTTGGAACCACTCGATGGCCGGCTCCTTGTCAGCCCAGTACGACGGAGCGCCCATAAAGGCCTCGATCTTGCCTTGCGAGGCGGCCTCGAAGGCCCCGAAGGCGGGCATGATCTGATCGCCCGCGAATACCTCGATGCGGAACCGTCCGCCGCTCAGCTCCTCGACGTTCTTCGCCAACCGCACGGCCGAGCCGTGCATTAGCTTGAGCGCCGGAGGCCAGGCGGTGGAGAGGCGCCACTGGATCTTCGGCTGCGCGATGACGGCGGGCGCGTCGACGAGCGCGGCCGTCGCCGTGGCCGCTATCACGCCGCCCGCGTTCGCGAGCAACCTGCGCCGTCCGATCATGATGTCCCCGCGATCAGCTGATGGTAGGCGCCCTCGGCCACGTGATCCCACGGGCCCACCAGCGCCTGAAATTTCGTGAAGGACGCGTGCACCTTCCGCGCCATGGGCGTCTTCTCGGACTGCTCCCTGATGACGTCGACGGCGATCTTCTTGAGATCGCGCAGGACTTGAGCCGGAAGCTGGACGACGTCGACCTTGCCCTTGAACTCCGTCTTGAGCCGCTCGAGTGCGATCGCGTTCTTCGTGCTGTAATTCGCGAGCCCGAACGCCTGCGTGGCCGCCACGGCATGGTCGAGCGTGCGACGCAGCTCGGCGGGCAGGCCGTCATAGGCTTTCTTGTTGAAGCCGAAGTCGTTCACGGTGCCCGGCTCGTGCCAGCCCGGGTAGTAGTAATACCGGGCGGTCCTGTGCAGGCCGAGCACCATGTCGTCGTGTGGCCCGATCCACTCCGAGGCGTCGATCACGCCGCGTTCGAGCGCAGCATAGATGTCGCCGCCCGGGGTCATGACCGTCGTGCCTCCCGCCCGAGTCACGACCTGGCCGCCCAGGTTCGGGATGCGCATCCTGAGTCCCTTGAAGTCGCCGATCGTGTTGATCTTTTTCCGGAACCATCCGGCCATCTGTGGCGCGGCGGTCGGGATGGGGCGAGGCACCAGGTTGAACGGCGCGGAGGTCTCTTCCCAGAGCTTGAGCCCGTCGCCCTGGTAGAGCCACGCGGTCATGCCTTGGGGATTCATGCCGAACGGAATCGTGCCAAACCACTCGAACGCCGGCTCCCGGTTCTGCCAGTACTGCGGCGATGCCATGAACGCCTGGATCTCGCCCTTCGATGCGGCTTCGAAAAGGTCGAACGGCAGGGCGAGCTGGCCGGCGGGGAAGACCTCGATGCGGAACCGGCCGCCGCTCATCTCCTCGACGACCTGCGCCAACCGCTGGGCCGTGGTCTGCGACAGGGCCGACGCCGGCCAGGCCGTGGGCATGCGCCACTGGACCTTCGGCTGCGCGATGACGTTCGGGGCGCCGGTCGAGGCGAGCACGGCCATCGTCCCGCCCGCCGTGGTGAGGAAGGTGCGCCGGTCCGCATTGGTGCGGGGCCTGATGGGCATCTCCGCCCTCCTTGGCGTGGCGTGGGTGGCGGCCGGAGGCCGACCGTCACCGCAAGGCGCGACATTGTAGCGCCGTCTGATCGATTACGCAGCCGCCCGCTGGGCGAGCGGCTACTCGGAAAGGATCAGCGTGCGGATCAGGCGACCGAGTGACCGGCGGCCGCAGGTCAGCGTGATCCGCTCGAGACCGGAACGATCACCTGCGTGCGCGAGCGAACGTGCGGCGCGAAGTGGTACCAGCCACGCATGGCGCGGAACTCGGGAGTGGCGATGGCGGCCGGGCTGTCGATCTCGTAGATCGTCGTGTAGATCCGCTTCGCGGTCCGTTCCGTCTTGCCGGCCAGGCTTTCCGATATCTCTCCAGAGGACACATAGCGCCGGCCGCGCCTCACTCCCGGGCATCGGAGCGCGTCCGGCAAGTGAACCGTGTCGTACCAGCGATTCCATTCGGCTTCGATGGCAGCGTCGACCTCGACGGTGACGATCAGCAGGCACTCCGGGAACTCGGGCATGACGTCCTCCTGGTGAGATGGCGATCGGTGTGTCGACGAGCGATGCGCCGGCGTCACTATCTGTCGAGCCCGGCTTGAAAGCAACCTTCCGCAACGAAGAGGTGGCGAGAGTAATCTTAGCGTTCGCGGGCTGTAGTGCAAGGAGGTCATCAGCACATGAAGCTCGGTACCTCGCTTCGCTTCTTGTTTCCGACTTCACCGGCCACCCACGAACGGTTCCGCAGCTTGCTCGCGTCGATGCCGAAAGGAGCGTTCATCGAGCGGCCGATGGGCGCATATTTTCCTGAGGAGCAGGCGCGCAACCTGATGGAGGTGGCGTCCGCAGCCCGCGCGGCTCGGCTCGACGCGCTCCTGACGGGCGATAGTCATGCCGCCCACCCGGGCTACGCCGCCGCGTTCTCTCCAGTGCCGACCATTGCACGCTTGATGAGCGTGACCGGCGACATGCCCATCGGTGTTGTTCTGCTCGCTCCCTTCTACCATCCGGTCCTGCTGGCAGAGCAGATCGGCACGCTTGCCGCCTTCGCGGGCGGGCCGCTGATCGTGACGTTCGTCCTGGGCGGGCGTCCTGCGCAGTTTCAGGCGTTCGGCATGGAGGAACGAAGCCGGGTTGGCCGTTTCGAGGAAACGCTCGCCGTCGTACGGGCCCTGCTCGCGGGCGAGCGCGTCAGCCACCGGGGGCGTTACTACACGCTGGACAATGCGTCGATCAGCCCGTTGCCCAGGGTCCCCGCCGAGATCTGGCTCGGCGGAACGGTCTCCGCATCTGCCGAGCGGGCAGGGCGGCTGGGCGACGCCTGGCTGACCGGCCAGAACGCGACCGACGCGGATCTCGCGCAGCAACTCGATCTCTATCGGAGAGCCGCGGTGCGCTCGGGGCGAACCCCGCGCCCAGTCTTGCGCCGCGACATCTATGTCGGCGAGTCCGACGACGAGGCGCGTTCGGTCGTGGAAACCATCCTGGCCGAAGGGTATCGGGGCTCGGGGCTCGATCAGCTACTCGTGGGGAGCGCAGACACCGTCGTCCGCGCGCTGCGCCGGTACCGTGACATGGGCTTCGACTACGTGATGGTTCGGCACATCGTGGGCGACCATCAGCTGATGTTGCGGTCGTTCGAGCGCATCGGCCTCGAGGTGATGCCCCAGATCCGCGATCTCTGAGCCCCTACCGGGCTCGGTGAAGATTTCGGCGTCTGGGGGTTGGCGCGGTGACCGCCGGGACGTGCACCGTATCCGGGGCGACGCGCTCGGCACAATGGGGACAGTACGGCAGTAGCTCTATCGGGTGACCACACGTCGCGTGCCGAGGGCCTGATCGCGGAGTCACGAACGGCCGGCCCCACACCGCCAGCGCACCCACGACGAGACCCAGACCACGCCCACGATCACTGAGCGCGTACGAGGCACGCGGCGGGCGTTTCGAGTAGAGCTCGCGCGTCACCAGCCCCTGACGCTCCAGGCGCCGCAAGCGATCGGCTAGCAACTTCGGTGGAATGCCGTCCAGCTGGACACGGAGGTCCTGGAATCGTGCGGGGCCTCGCAAGAGGTCCCGTACGATGAGGAGGGTCCAGCGCTCGCCGACCAGATCGAGCGACTTCGCGACTGGGCAGTGCTGACCGTATCGCTTCGCCACGCCTCAATTATAGCCGCGCCGATCGCGGTTCGCTGCGTGAGTTCAAAAAGGTAACCTTGACAGTGCCCCACACCGGGTGTAGAGGTTGTCTCAACTCGAGTTAGTTCCTTTTATGTACTTACAGGACTCGTGTACCCACTGTGGTGGGAGGACGTGAAATGCGCTCCGTGTACTGGTTCGCAAGCGTGTTCGCGATCGCCGTCGGCGTCGGGCTCGTCGCCGGCCCGTGCGCGATGGCCGCCGAGCGGCTGATCGTGCCCGACCTCGAGCTGGATGCGCTGCAGGAGGCGGTCCGCTGGCCACAGGCGGACGTTACCGCGGTCATGACGCTCGCCGGGCGCCTGATGGCGGGAAGACGCGACGCGGAAGGTCTCGCCTACTTCCGGGAGCGGGCCGCGGCTGAGCCCGGCCGCGGCCTTTTTCTCGCGCTCGAAGGTGTCTTCCAGGCGCGGCAGGCCGGCACTGTCTCCTTGTTCCGGCGCGTGGCATGGGTGAACGACGCAGTGGCCAAACTCGATCGGGCGGTGGCGCTCGAGCCCGGGCTGACGCGCTACCTGCGCGGCGTCGTGCTCGCCGGGCTTCCGGAGCGATTCGGCAAGGCCCAGACCGCCGTCGAGAATCTCACGTGGGTGCTCGACAACAAGGAACGATTCCCCGTCGGTTTGCGGCGCGGTGCCTACTACGGGCTTGCCCAAGCGTACACGACTCTCGGCCGCCAGGCGCAGGCCAGAGATGCGCTGGCGAAGTCGGGGGCGTCGCGGCTGGACCCCGCTCAACCTGTATTCATCGCCGACTTCTCGGTCTCGGCGCGGGAGGGATTCCGCTTTCGTCCGCCGCGGCTCGTCGAGTTCGCACCCGGCATTCACGTCGCGCAGGGGTACGATTTTGGCGATATCGGCTTCGTCTCGACCGACGAGGGAATCGTCGCCATCGACGCGGGCACGACTGAAGAGACCGCACGCGCGGCGCTGCAGGCACTGCGCCGCGTGACGTCACGGCCGATCACCCACGTCATTCTTACCCACGCGCACTGGGATCACATCGGCGGCCTAGGCGCGCTGGTCCAGTCGAATCCCCAGGTGATCGCGCAGGCGGCCTTCGCCGACGAGCTACGGATCGTGAACGGCACCGGCGTCCGCTTCAAGTATTTCTTCGGGACCGCCGGCAGCGGGCGCCGGTACGACGCGCGGCCCAACCACCTCGTAGGCCAGCCGGAAACGCTGACGGTCGGGGGCACGCGGTTTGTCCTCTACCCGGCGCGCGGGGGTGAGACGGCGGACGCGCTGCTGATCCACGTGCCGGATCGCGGCGTGCTCTTCGTCGGGGATGCGTTCATGCCCTATCTTGGTGCGCCATTCGTCGCGGAAGGCTCGGCAGAAGGGCTCTTCGAGACCACGGCGCTGATCCGCTCGCTGCAGCCGCGCATGCTGGTGCACGGCCACCCGCCGCTGACCGATATCTTCACCGTCGAGGCGCTGCCGGCCATCGAGGCGGCGCTTCAAGAGCTCCACCAACGCGTCCGGACAGCCGTGAGCGAGGGGCGGACGCTCGCTGAGATCCTTCACGGCAACATTCTGCCGGCTTCGCTGCGTGAGCACCCCAAGGCGGTCGTACCCTATCTCGTCGTGCGCGACAACTTCGTCAAGCGCGTCTATCACCAGTCCACCGGATACTGGAAGCCGGACGGCGAGGGAATGGAGGTGCTCGCGCCTAAGGAGTGGGCCGCCGCGCTCGACCTGCTCGGAGGACAGCGCGAGGATGCCTTCGTTCGGACCGTGCGTGGACTGGCGGCGCATGGCGACGACGTGCTGGCGCTGAAGCTTGCAGACCTGGGGCTCGTGCGTTATCCCTCGAGCGAGGCGCTGACGACACTGCGGCACCGTGCGCTCGACACCATGAGACTACGCCACCAGCAAATGAGTCCATTCAAGTTCATCATCTACTCCGAATGGGCCGGTGCGGAGCTCCCCCCCGTCGAGTAAGCACCGCGCTGGAGACTCGGGCGGCCACGATCAGACCAAGGAGCAAACATGGCATCCACGAGGCAGTGGACCCCGATGGCTGATGACTGACTCCCCCGAGCGATCGGTCATCGTCGCATCGATTTTGATGATGCTGGCTTGTGTCGTTCTTGGTCTGCTCGCGGGCGGGATGCTCATCATCGGCGTTGCGTTCGTCAGCTTTTGGAAGAGCCTCTCACCCAGCGACTTCCAGACGTGGTTCGCGTCCTATTCGCACCTCATCGGCCGGCTGATGATCCCCTTGGGCGCCGGCAGTGTAGCGGCCACGGCGGCAGCGCTCGTCGCCGGCTGGTCGGGTCCGGCGACACGGCGTTGCGGGCTGCTCGTTGCGGCTCTCTCGGCGATCGGCGTGATGGTGACCTATCCCGTCTTTTTCGCGGGAACGAATGAGTCCCTCGTGCGCGGTGGCCTTTCGGATTCTACGGTGCGATCTCTGCTCGATCGTTGGGCGACCTGGCATTGGATTCGTACGGGACTTGGGATTGTCGGTTTCATCGCAGCATTACGAGCGCTTCAGCGGTCGTAAGACTCGACCGAAAAACGAGTGGTCGTCAGACGAGCCGAGATGACAGATCTCCAAGGTGGAGACCGTCGCTCGGGGCGAAGCACAGCGGAGGACGCGTTGGTCGTTTGACTAACGCTTCGGTTCCGACGAGTCGACGCGAGGGCCCGGCGCGACTGATGCAACGGCGATGGCAATGGGCACGGAGACGGCGACGAAGCTCACCCAAGCGGGATTTCTGGACGTGCGGATGGAGACGCTCGCATTGAAGCCGGCCGTTGTTTGCGCCGTTGGGATCAACCAGTCCGAGGGACACGGCTGATGCGCAGAAAGCTCACGCCTGCCCACCGTCTCGGCACTGCGCGCGCACGTCACCGAAGGGCGTGAGCGATGCGCTCGCCACTGGCAGCGCGCTGATGGCATCGATGCCGCCCCGCTGGGGCGCGGGCGTCGTGTCGAGCTACGACGCGATCGCGGCGCAGTACGCCGAGCAATACTTCGACGAGCTCGACGGCAAGCCGTTCGACCGCGACGTGCTCGATCGCTTCGCCGCCAGCGTGAACCAGCGGGGACGCCTGTGCGATCTCGGTTGCGGCCCCGGACAGATCGCGCGCTATCTGAGCGCCCGCGGCGTCGATACGTTCGGCATTGATGCGTCGGCGTCGATGGTAGCGACGGCGCGCCGTCTCAATCCGACTCTGCAGTTCCGCCAGGGCGATTTCTTTCACTTGCCGCTCGCCGACGGCGAGCTCGCGGGCGTGGCGGCGTTCTACTGTCTAATCCACTGCGCACGCGGTGCGCTCGGTCGTGCGGTCGCCGAAATCCATCGCGTGCTGACGTCGGGCGGACGATTCCTCATGGCCGTGCACGCGGGCGAAGGCGAGGTCGGTCGCGACGAAGCCTACGGCAAGCGCGTCGCGCTGGTGGCGACGCTGTTTTCCGAGGACGAGATACGAGCCGCGCTCACCGGCGCGGGATTTCGCCTCGACGAGCTCCTCACGCGCGAGCCCTATTCGTTCGAATACCCGAGCCGGAGAATCTATGCCACGGCGACACGCGCGTGACGTATCGCGCCGGCCTGATAGCGACCACTCTCTCATGGGATTGGGCGGCGATATTCGACGAGCGCCAGCGAGTTGCCCTGAACCATCTGGGTCAACGCCCTCGCCTCGGTGAAGCCGCTCTTCTCGTAGAAGCGCTGTCGCGTTCGACCGATACCGTGAAGCGTTCGACCGGGCCTGCGCGCCGTGCGACCGTGGTCTCTGCTACCGCTGGTCAGGGTCCAGCCCCGCGCGCTGCAGGATGCCCGGATTCTCCAGGGCAACCGCCACGCGTAGGGCGCGGAGACCCTGCACGCCCTGGAGCTCGCCCAGGTCCAGCTCTTCCACCTCGCTGGTCAGGTAGCCCAGGTTCTGTAAGTATTCGATGTACCCGCGGTACTCGCGGCCCTCGGGGCTCTGGCTGTAGATGATCGCGATCTTGCCAGGCTGGGTGACCCGATCCGAAGTACCTTCCACCACGGCTTTGTCGATGCCCTTCTTGACAATCTCGTAGCGTGTGTCGTACGCGCCGTCGACGTCGAAGCGCTTCTCGTCGAAACGGAAGTGGATGGACCGCGGCGTATGCTGCACCAGAACCAGGTGGGTTGTCTCGAGCGGCACGGGCAGCCGGTCGCGGAGCTGGTGGGCGCGCACGGCGATGCCGCACGTGAGCATGAACTGCCAGAGCCGCAAATTCTTAAGGCAAAAGGGATCGACGCGGCCGTCCTCGAGCAGGCTCGGGCCGACGTAGATCTGGTAGTCCACGCCGTCGGTCTTCTGCTTCTCGAAGTAGTGCGGAAACATGGCCTGCGCGGCCACCTCCTCGCGGTCGATGTACGCAGAGATCGCCTCGGCGATGCGAGTGACGCTCTCCTCGAAGAGCTGTCGCCGGCGGTAGACTACGGCCAGCCGCGCGTCCAGCGCGCCGCGGTACACCTCGATCCGCGCGCGCACATCGGTGCCGAACGTCCCCAGCTGGTCGAACAGGCTCTCGACGTTCGCGCGCAGGAATCCAATGATGCCGATCTCGTCACCGGAATTGAGGCTCCGCTGGACCTGCGCGATGCGCTTGTCGACACGGTAGCTGAGCTCGTGGAGCGCCGGCAGCGATCGCGCTTCGCAGCCGGCACGCAGAACGTCGGCGGCGAGGCGGAGCTGGGTGAGGAGGTCGGCCTGGATGGCCACGCCTCGCTGGAGGGACGCGCCGCGGATGTCGGCCAGGCCGTAGAGCGGATAGACGTTCTCGAACACGATCGGCTCCATCTCGACGTCGACGTCGGAGACGCTCTCGCTCTCCCGGTCCATTGTGTTCAACACGGCCTTCCGGAAGCGCCACTCCACCACCGGATGAATAGCCGTGCACTTCTCCTTGATCATGGCCTGGACGCGGGCATCCAGTTCCTCCACGCTCCGCTGGACGGCCATGGAAAAGAGCGGCAGCACCTCCTCGAGCTTCGGCAGGTGCGTGGCGTTCAGGTCGCCCGGCCGGGTCGAGATGAGCTCGAGCGTGCCGATCACCTTGTCCTGGTAGTGAAGCGGCGCGCAGACGAAGGTGCGGGCACCGGCGGCGATGAGCTCCTCCTCCGACCGCGTGCGGTCGGGCCACGCTGCGAGGTCGTCGATGATGACGGGCCGGTTCTGGATGACGGCCCGCTCGTACAGCGACCCCGTGAACTCGGACGTCTTGTGGCGCGCCGAGTCCGCGAAGATGCGGGCGTGATCGTGGCTCATCGCGTCGTTCAGCACGAGCACGCGGTCGCCCTCCACCGCGGCCAGGCCCAGGTGCAGGCCGGGCCGCCGGAACAGCGTTCGAAGCTTGGCCTGGAGGCTCTCGAACCGGGCGCTCGAGACGATTGACTCTTTGTCGATCAGGTCGCGCTTGAGCGAGGACAACACCTCCTGGTCGGTCACGTCGACGGCCTTGAGCGTCATGAAGCCGCGCAAGGTGACTGTCTCCGGGGGCACGAGGTCGCGGAGCTGGTCGAGTTCGACGTTGCCGCTCTGGAGCTGCCGCCGCATGACGTCGGTGAGCTTCGGCGCGGGTCCGTCGAGCTTCACGTCCACGAAGCGCCAGTCGAAGTCCAGGCGGAAGTACCGCTCCAGCGTGGTGGCCGGGTCCTCAGACGTGAAAACCACAGGGATCTCGACGCCGAGATCGATCCCGTACGTGCGCTCGAGGATCAACTCGTAGGCGAGGAGAAGCTTTGCGGCCGCGAGCCGCTGCTCGTCCAGGTTCACGCGGCCGCGGAGCGTACCGTCGTCGTTCATGAGCGTGCGGCGGAATAGGCTCGTGGCGTAGAAGGCCCGGAGCTGGAACGGGAAGAGGGCCGCGCCGTACTCTTGCTGCCAGAAGCCGGGCGGAAACATGGCGCTCATCATGAGGTCCACGAGCTGCTGGTGCTTAGCGATCACCGACACGTCATCGATGGACGCGGAAAGCTCGGGCGCCTGCTTGCTCCTTTCGCGGACGATCTCGGGCAGCGGCCCGCGGCCCAGCTCGCTGTAGGCGGAGAGCTGCGTCCAGAACCGGACGAGTGGCGCCAGACTCAGTTCGGTCCGGAAGGGCAGTGCGGTCAGGTGCGCGCCGGGCCGGGCCTCGACATCGACTGAAGGCGATACGAGCCCGCTGGAGCCGCCCATGACGTATTAGGCGCGCACCCCGTCAGGTTTCGCGGCGGCGTGGCTACCGAGCCCGACGGCCTGGCGGATTTTCCCGAGCTGGCCCGCGTGGTCGTTCCAGTGATAATCGAACATGGCGCCAAGGTACATGTCGATCGTGATCTCGTCCGTGCCCATGAACTGCTTGAAGAGGGGAATACGTGCCTTGCGACGCTCGAAGGCCGGCTCCTCAAGCCCGTCGATGTACTCCATTACGCGGCGGCGCTGGACATCCAGCGCGTCCCTGAACTGGGAGAGCGTCATCTGTCGGCGCGGTTCGTCGAGGAACGTGGCCCCGGGGGCAAGCTCTATGACAGGGTAGTCGCGTTCCGAGAAGGTGGCGAGCGTGGCCGCCGGGTCGAAGCCCGGCTCGAAGAGGAGGTGCGAGAGCACCTCGCGCGTCGTCCACTCACCCGGGGCGTCCGCGCGCTCCATGTGGGCGTCCATGCCCTGGAGCTGACGGCTCAGATTCTCGGAGGCCACGTCGATCCTCCGCCGAAGGTCCTGCGCATGCTTGCTGGTCATGGTTCCTCCTGCCTCGGGGCACGCGATATTTAAACGCCCCTGGCTGCCTGCTCGATCAGCGCTGCGACTGCTCCCGGTTGCGAGACATAGATGGTATGGCTGCCCTTCACTTCGACACTGGCCGCACTTGCCCGCTTGGCCATCGCGCGCTGAGCGGCCACGGGGATCATCTGGTCCTCGGTGACCACTAGATACCAGCTCGGCTTGGTCTTCCAGGCCGGTTCACTGATTGTCCCGCTGAGAGCGCCGAGACCCCACGGCACCTGGGAGTCGGCCATGAATGCGGCGGTCTCCGGGTCTACGTCAGCCGCGAACGAGGCGTGGAACTTCGTCTTGTCGAGGAGGAGATACCCGTCCTGTGGGGGCAGAATGGGCGGTACGGGCGCACCCGGTGGCGGATCTTTGATGAGCGTGGCCACGGACTCGCCCGCATCCGGCGCAAAGGCGGTGATATACACCAACGCCGCCACACGCGCGTGGCGGCCGGCTTCGGTAATGACGGCCCCACCATAAGAGTGACCGACGAGAATCACAGGACCGTTCTGTGCGTCCAGGACGCGCCGGGTCGCCGCTACATCGTCCTGCAACGAGGTGGTCGGGTTCTGTACGATGCTGACTTGATAGCCGCCCTTTCTCAGAATCTTGTAGACGCCGGCCCAGCCAGCCCCATCCACGAAACCCCCATGGACTAGAACGACGTTCAACGCCATCTTCTTTCCTCCAACCGTCTCGGCTGCCAGATTCGCCCGTCACGGGACCCTATGGCCGATGGAGACGGGTGTCAATCGCCACCTTGCATTATCGCAACCGGGCCTAGTACTGGTTCCGCTTCTTGATGCTACTTCTTGCCGAACCGTTCGAGCAGTTCGCGCTCATTCCTGACGGATACGTCGTCGAAGACGCACGAGTCGACGAACTCCTTGAGGTCCACTCCAGCGAAGGAGTACTGGCGAAGCGGATCGTTGCCGGTCTGTGCGGTGGCCCGCTCCCGCGCTACCCGGATCTCGTCAGATGATCGAAGGTTCTTGGCGCCTGCCACAAGGAGCCCGTGGAGCGCGCCGGTCTGATTGGTGCGGACGAGAAGCGAATACCGTTGAACAACTCTGTCGATGCGGTGATCGGCATCGTGTTCAGCCGCAGCGGCCCGGTCCTCCTCTCGATACCTCTTGCCGCGTCTCACACCAGCGAAGTAGGTCAGCACCGAAAGAAGAAGCCCACCGATCGCTAGCGCGATTTCGGCCACTCACCTATTGTACAGCGAGCGGGTGGCAGCGTAGCGGGTGTCGCGGATAGCAGAGCCAGCCAGTCGTTCCGAGTACGGCTTAAGATCCAACGCGGCGCGATCGTTCCCATCAATGTAGTAGAGCACGGACGAGTGATCGCAGACGATTTGCCATCGACCACTGATCTTGCGAAGACACGTCGTCGTCCGTACCACAGATCCTGCTCTTCACCGCCTTGGCGGAGTCCGAGGTCGCGATATTGATTCTCGAAGCCGAGATCCTGCTTATCGAGCTTCACTCCCTCGCGCAGCACTGAAGCCCTGGGCCGTCCCGGGCGGGTAGCTTGCCCGCCCGGGAGGCCAAAGATCCCCAATTCCGACGGAGAGCGTCGGCTTGTCGAAGTAGCTGCCGTGGGAGACTATTCGCTGTGGCTAGCAGTGTAGGCAACGATGCTGGGAACGAGAATGATCTTCGTAGACGGTCTGCCAGGGTCAGGGAAGAGTATGACCGCAGAGTACGTCGCCAGCGAGCTTGAAC